>JAVJVN010000014.1:115000-415000 GCA_040221055.1 Rhodothermales bacterium
AGTTCCGACCTGCACGAATGGTGTAACGACTTGAGCACTGTCTCAACCGCGAGCTCGGTGAAATTGTGGTACCGGTGAAGACGCCGGTTACCCGCAGCGGGACGGAAAGACCCCGTGCACCTTTACTGCAGCTTGACATTGACTTCGTCCAAGGAGTGTGTAGGATAGGCGGGAGACTGCGAAGCATAGGCGCCAGCTTGTGTGGAGTCACCCTTGAAATACCGCCCTCTTCTTGGTTGAAGCCTAACCTTCTACCGTTATCCGGTAGAGGAACAGTGTCAGGTGGGTAGTTTGACTGGGGCGGTCGCCTCCTAAAGAGTAACGGAGGCTCCCAAAGGTGTCCTCAGCATGGTCGGTAATCATGCGTAGAGCGTAAAGGCATAAGGACGCTTAACTGCGAGACATACAGGTCGAGCAGGTGCGAAAGCAGGGCTTAGTGATCCGGCGGTTCCGAATGGAAGGGCCGTCGCTCAAAGGATAAAAGGTACGCCGGGGATAACAGGCTAATCTCCCCCAAGAGTTCACATCGACGGGGAGGTTTGGCACCTCGATGTCGGCTCGTCGCATCCTGGGGCTGGAGAAGGTCCCAAGGGTTGGGCTGTTCGCCCATTAAAGCGGCACGCGAGCTGGGTTCAGAACGTCGTGAGACAGTTCGGTCCCTATCTGCTGCGGGCGCAGGAAACTTGCGCAAATCTATTCCTAGTACGAGAGGACCGGAATGGACAAACCTCTAGTGTACCTGTTGTGGCGCCAGCTGCATCGCAGGGTAGCTATGTTTGGAAGGGATAAGCGCTGAAGGCATCTAAGCACGAAGCCCATTGCAAGATTAGGTTTCCCTTACGGGTCGTTATAGATGATGACGTTGATAGGCGGTAGGTGTAATCATGGTGACATGTTCAGCCGAGCCGTACTAATTACCCGTTAGTCTTGAATCCCACTTTTTTACATGTAACGCCTCATGTCGAGGCGCTCGAACGGCCGATATAGGCACAATAGCGCTGCGCTACGGAACGAACATCACGTCAATGACGGGTAACCGTCAACATATTGATCTCGGTGATTATTGCGCAGGGGGTCCACCTCTTCCCATTCCGAACAGAGAAGTTAAGCCCTGCCGCGCCGATGGTACTGCCCTTAGGTGGAAGAGTAGGTCGTCGCCGAGATCTTTTTATTGAGCCCCGCACTCGTCAGAGTGTGGGGCTCTTTTTATTTCAGCGACGCTGGAATACCAGTACGGTTTCTGCGTTGGAGAGGGTCAAGCGTCCCTGCACGAGTGACCAGGAAACGACTTCATCCGTGGGTTCGGCCGAATCGTTCAGTACCAGCTCGGTGCCCTGGGCAGCCCACGTACCGGTGGCGTTGTCTGTTACCGTTTCATTGGATCCGTCAAACTGCGTCTGGATCGTAATGTCGAAGGAGTAGGCTGTGGACGTGAAGACGACGGATCCCACGACAACAAACGTTACGGTTACGGGCTGTCCGCTACCGAAATTGACGGTCACGGGATTGGGCACGCCGGCCAACAAGGTCCTGTCCGGCTGGGATGTGATGTCTCCCGTGATATCCCTGATGGACACCAGGTCGTAGCTGCCAACAAGTTGGGAGCGCCCGGAGGTAGCTCCCGAGTCTGTGTCATCACTGGAAATGTCACACGCAGACAGGAATACTACGGAGACGAGCAGGATCAGAACCGCCAGAGGTTGAGACGGATGGAAGCGGGGCGTCGGCGTCATGTTCTCGGCATCGGTTCGTTTGATTCTTTACGAAGGTGCTGCCGGGGTAGCCGTATATTGGGGATCATCCCAAACACAGACGGAGCAGCCCGTGCACCAAGAGCCTGAAGTTACGCTTGAACTCGCACGCGATCACGGATTGACGGACGAAGAGTATGGATGGATCCTGGAAAAGCTGGGACGGACACCCACGTTCGTGGAGTTGGGCATCTACTCGGTGATGTGGAGTGAGCATTGCTCGTACAAGAATTCCATTGCTGAGTTGAAGAAGCTCCCCCGTGAAGGCAAGACCCTTCTGGTCGAGGCTGGTGAAGAGAATGCCGGCCTGGTGGATATCGGTGACGGACTGGCTGTAGCGTTCAAGATTGAATCGCACAACCACCCATCGGCCGTTGAGCCGTATCAGGGCGCGGCTACCGGCGTGGGCGGCATCCAGCGCGACATATTTACGATGGGTGCGCGACCCATCTGCTCCTTGAACTCCCTGCGATTCGGCTCTCTCGAGAATCCGCGCGTCCGGTACCTGTTCGACGGCGTCGTGCGTGGAATCGGCGACTACGGCAATTCGTTCGGCGTGCCCACCGTTGCAGGCGAGGTGTGTTTTGACCCCTCGTACGAAGGCAACCCGCTTGTCAACGCCATGAGTGTGGGAATCGTGAAAGTCGGGGAGACGGCGTCGGCCATTGCCACGGGTGCAGGCAACAAGGTGTATATCGTGGGGTCTGCGACCGGAAGGGACGGCATCCATGGAGCAACGTTCGCCTCCGAGGAGATTTCCGAGGCCAGCGAAGCCAAGCGGCCGAGTGTACAGGTCGGGGATCCCTTCACGGAAAAACTGCTGCTCGAAGCCACCCTGGAAGTCATTGCCAGCGGAGCCGTCGTGGGCATCCAGGACATGGGAGCCGCAGGCATTACCTGCTCGACGTGCGAAATGAGCGCAAAGGGTGAGTCGGGAATGATTGTCCATGCCGACCGGGTGCCCATGCGCGAAGAAGGGATGACACCCTACGAAGTGCTCCTTTCAGAGAGCCAGGAGCGCATGTTGATTGTATGCAAGCCGGGCCGGGAGGCCGAGCTGGAGTCGATTTTCGACAAGTGGGACCTGCATGCCGTCGCCATCGGAGAGGTGACGGATGAGCCGCGGGTCCGGATCTTCTGGCACGGGGAGGAAGTCGCCAACGTGCCTGCGGAACACCTGGTGCTGGGCGGCGGAGCCCCGGTCTATATCCGGGAGACGAAACGTCCCGCGTATCTGGACGAAACCTTCGCAACAGACCTGAATGCATTGCCTGACCTGACTGCTGACATGGCAGAGGCTGCGTTGCTCGATCTGCTCGCATCACCCAACATTGCCTCGAAACGATGGGTGTTCGAGCAGTACGACACGATGGTCCGAACGAATACGGTCGTGGGCCCGGGACCCTCGGATGCTGCGGTAGTCCGCATCAAGGACACGAACCGGGGTTTGGCGGTGAAAACGGATTGCAACGGTCGATACGTCTACCTGAATCCCCGGAAAGGTGGACAGATCGCCGTGGCTGAGGCCGCCCGGAATGTTGTTTGCGCCGGCGGACTTCCTGTTGCCGTGACCAACTGCCTCAATTTCGGCAACCCGTACAAGCCCGAGCAATACTGGGTGTTCAAGGAAGCCGTGGGCGGCATGGGGGATGCCTGCCGGGTATTGACGACCCCCGTGACCGGCGGCAACGTATCATTCTACAATGAAAATCCGACGGGCGCCGTATTTCCGACGCCAACCATCGGTATGCTCGGCATCGTGGACGATGTCGAAGCCCATGCCACGACGTTTGATTTCAAGCAGGAGGGCGACGTGGTTGTGCTGCTGAGTCCGACCGGACAGCCCCCGGGTGGTATAGAAGCGAGTGAGCACCTCTCCGTCCGGCATGGCATGACGGCAGGAGACGCACCCGTATTCGATCTGGCCAGCGAGTTGGCCGTGCAAAAGGCCTGTCTTTCCATGATCCGGACGGGTCGTGTCCACAGCGCCCACGACGCTTCGGACGGAGGACTGGCCGTATGTCTTGCGGAGTCGGTACTGGCATCCCGTGGCCCGGAAGGGGACACGCTGGGCGTGGAAGTCGAACTGTCCGGCTTGGCGCATGATCGGCTCGATGCATTGCTCTTCGGAGAGGCGCAGTCGCGCATTGTGGTATCCTGTCGACCAGCCCATGCAGAAGTTCTCCGTGAAATCGCGGTCCGGGAAGGCGTGGAGTGGACCCGACTCGGAACCGTGAAGGGGGACCGGCTCGTTGTTGACGGGTGGATATCCCTTTCCGGCCACCGCCTCAAGGAGGTGTATGAGAATGCCATTCCGGCGCTTATGGGCCGATCGTAACATTTTCAAGAGCAGGGTCACCAAAAGACCATTATCAACATCAAAGGAGAAAGTCATGGCACATGACGCCAAATACGTAACGCTGACGGACGCAAACTTCAAGTCGGAGGTCGTCGATTCGGACGTGCCCGTCCTGGTCGATTTCTGGGCAGCCTGGTGCGGTCCCTGCCGGATCATTGCACCGATCATCGAGGAACTCGCGGCCGAATTCGAAGGTCGGGCCAAGGTTGCCAAGATGGATGTCGATCACAATCCGCAGATTCCGATGTCCTTCGGCATCCGCTCCATCCCGACGCTGTTGTTCTTCAAGGATGGCCAGGTCGTGGACCAGCTTGTGGGTACGGCCCCCAAGAAAGTCCTTGCAGAACGACTGGAAAACCTTGCCAAACAGACGGTCTGACCGGATTCGGTCAAGAACGAGGGTGCATCATGGAAAACGTGGACTTCTCTGCCGCCGAACACCGGCGCGTGGTGATCATAGGAACAGGGCCGGCGGGGTTGACCGCGGCCCTCTATACGGCCCGGGCGAACCTCGAACCGCTGGTCCTGCAGGGGCCGGAACCGGGTGGACAGCTCATTACGACCACTGATGTCGAGAATTTTCCGGGGTTTCCGGACGGCATCATGGGTCCGGAAATGATGCAGAAGTTCGAGCAGCAGGCCACCCGTTTCGGAGCCGAGCTCCGTTGGGGCACGGTGACGGCCGTCGATTTCAGCCAACGTCCTTTCCGGATGCTGGTTGACGACGACAAGCCATTGCTCGCCGACGCCGTTATCATCTCCACGGGTGCATCGGCGAAATACCTCGGGTTGGAAAGCGAGCGGCGTTTGCTGGGCCATGGTGTATCGGCCTGTGCCACGTGTGACGGAGCCTTTTTCCGGAACCAGGATGTGGCCATTGTCGGGGGCGGGGACACGGCGATGGAAGAGGCGCTCTTCCTCACACGGTTTGCGAACAAGGTGTATCTCATCCACCGGCGTGATTCATTCCGGGCCTCGCAGATCATGCAGGACCGGGTCATGGCCCATGACAAGATCGAAATCATCTGGAATACGGTCGTGGAAGACATCCACGGGGAAAAGGAGGTGGAGTCCATCACCATCCGCAACGTGGACACCGGAGACGTGCGTAACGTGCCCGTGCAAGGGTTCTTCGTGGCCATTGGGCACAAGCCGAACACCGACATTTTCGCCGGACAGATTGACCGGGATGAAACGGGCTATATCCAGACGAAGCCCGATTCGACCTACACGAACATTGAAGGGGTTTATGCCTGTGGCGATGCCCAGGATCACGTCTACCGCCAGGCGGTGACGGCAGCAGGAACCGGGTGTATGGCGGCCATAGATGCTGAGCGGTGGTTGGCCGAACAGGAGGCCATGGTCGGCGCGTAAAAGGATCAGCGCTTGAACAGGTTCTTCAGGATGAACCACACGTTTTCCTTGCGCTCCCGGAGTCGCCGGGAAAAGTACGGCACCCATTTTGTCCCGAACGGCACATACACCCGCATGTTGTACCCTTCGTTCATGATGGCCAACTGGGTTTCCGGACGGATGCCGTAGAGCATCTGGAATTCGAAGTCCGATGCAGGGATGTTGTTTTCCTGGACGAACGTTTTCGTCTCGGCCATCAGGATGTCATCATGCGTCGCAATGCCCGGGTATCGCCCATGCGTGATCAATTGCTGCATGTAGGCCAGGTAGTGCTCGCGGATGGTCGGCATGTCCTGCCAAGCGAGTGAGGCCGGTTCCTTGTACGCTCCTTTGCACAAGCGGACGCGCGCGTTCAGCTCGCACATGCGGGTCACGTCCTCGGCGGTTCGTTTCAGGTAAGCCTGAAGTACGACGCCCACGTTGTCCCGGTAATCCGGATAGACCTTTTCGAACATATCCAGCGTCAGGTCCGTGACGTCCGTGCCTTCCATGTCCAGCCGGACAAAGGTGCCGGTCTCCTTGGCCACCGACAACAACTCCAGCAGGTTGTCCATGCAGAATGACGGGTCGATTTTCTGACCCAGCATGGAAAGCTTGATTGAGATGTTCCGGTCGATGGCCAGATCGGTCTCGTCGACGGCCCGGATGAGATCGATGTAGGACTTCTTGGCTTCGAGCGCGAGTTTCGGGTCCTTGATGTATTCGCCGAGCAGATCGAGTGTGACCAGCAGGCCTTGCTGTTTCAAATCGGCGGCAACGGGCAGCATACCGCCTATGGTTTCGGCGGCGACGAACCGTTTTGCGAGGAAGAAAGGCAGGCGCATGCACGTCTCGGAAATTGATCCGGCGAAGTTAAAACGCCTGCCGGCGGGCAGCAAGGTCAAGCCAGTATGCGATCGAGATCTTCACGGAGATCGTCCACGTGCTCCAGTCCGATGGATAAGCGGATGAGGTCGGCCGGCGTGCGCGAACCTTCACCCTCCACGGACCTTCGGTGTTCAATCAGACTCTCGGTTCCACCGAGGCTCGTGGCGCGCGTAAAGACACGCGCACGCCCGACCCTCGCGAGCGTTTCGTCACCGCTCCGGCCCGTACGAATGGACAGCATGGCTCCGAAGCCGGTCATCTGTCGTGCCGCAACAGCATGCCCCGGGTGATGCGCGAGTCCGGGATAGTGCACGGCCGAAACCCTCGGATCGTCTGAAAGCCAGTCGGCCAGGATCCCGGCCGATTCGGTCTGCACACGCATGCGGGCCGGGAGGGAGCGCAGACCACGCAGGGTCAGCCAGCAGGAAAACGGATCCAGAATGGCACCTGCGGACTGCTGGATGGCGTGAACGGCATGGGTCAGTTCATTGTCGGTCCGGAAGACGAGCGCACCGCCGAGTACGTCGGAGTGTCCGCTCAGATACTTGGTGACGGAATGCAGAACCACATCGGCGCCGAGTTCGAGCGGTCGTTGCAAAAGAGGGGTTGTCCAGGTGCCGTCGACAACGAGGGCAGCGCCGTGCTCCTGGCAGCACGCTGCGACCGCCGCGATGTCGGTAATACGCAACAGGGGGTTGGAGGGGGTCTCAATCCAGACAAGCTTCGTGGCGGGTACCAGGGCAGCGCGAATGGCCTGGACAGCCGCAGATTCGGCACCGGAGTCGGTATCCGCACAGGACGTGTCCACCTCCGAATACGTAAGCAAGCCCCGGCCCGCCATGCCGTGGACCAGGTTGCGCACACCGAAATACAGGTCGTCACCCAGGATGACATGGTCTCCGGCATGCAAGGTCTGCAGAAGCGCGTTGGCCGCGGCCATACCGGTGGCGAATACCCGTGCCGAAGCCGCCCCTTCCAGTCGGGCCAGCGTGTCTTCCAACCGGTCCCGGGTGGGATTGGCGAGGCGACCGTATACGTATCCCGATTCGTACGTCCCATCCTCACTCCGTTCGAACGTACTGGCCATGTGCACCGGAGGCGTGGCGCCGCCAAGATCCGAATCGGGCTGGCAGCCGGCTTTTGCGAGCAGGGTTTCGGGATGGATGTGGGATCGCTGGGGCATGGCGGAACGAGGGAATAGGGGTATGATCACGGGCATGCCTGCATTTGTGCCCTGCCTGCAGCGCAACGAATGCCAGGAAATCCCATCTACCTGTAACTATCGAAAGAAGGCATCCGTAGTGCACCGTGCGTCTTCCGATGAATGGCCATGGGGACATCGATCCGGAGCAGTTCCTGCTTCAAGTCGGTGTCCCCTGGTCATTTTCGTATCTTAAGGAATGCGTCGCTCTTCCCCACAGTCCCTTGGCGAAATTCTGAAGTCCGTCACGAAATCGATGGGACTGGACTCCCGTATGGCGGAAGGACAGGTCATTGCCGCTTGGGAAGACATGCAGGGGGAGCAAATGCGACGCCAGATCAAGCGTACCTGGCTCCAGAAGGATGTGCTGTTCGTCGAGATTGCTTCGCCAGCCTGGCGACACGAACTGCATTTGAACCGAAAAGCGTGGCGTGATCGCCTGAACAATGAGTTGGGCCGTGAGGCGGTCCGGGAAATCGTGTTCAGGTAGCGCCTATCCGGCGTACTCGCCGAACACCACGCTGGTATTGTGACCGCCGAAGCCGAACGCGTTGCTGACCGCAATCTTGACGTCGCGATCAATCGGCTCGTTGAACGTGTAGTTCAAGTCACACTCCTCGTCGGCATGGGCAAAATTGATGGTCGGAGGAATCCTCTTGTGCACAATGGCCCCGATGGCAGCGATGGCTTCCACGGCACCGGCCGCACCCAGAAGGTGTCCGGTCATGCTCTTGGTGGACGACACGTTCATCCGATAGGCGTGATCCCCGAATACCTTCTTGATGGCATTGGTTTCGGCAATATCACCGAGCCCCGTGGATGTACCATGCATGTTCAGGTAGTCGACGTCCGTCGGCTGAAGGCCTGCATCGCGTAGCGACGCCTTCATGGCATTGCGGGCACCCAGACCTTCCGGGTCAGGCGCCGTGATGTGATACGCGTCTCCGCTCATACCGATGCCCAGCAGTTCCGCATAGATCCGGGCGCCACGGGCCTTGGCATGCTCCAATTCTTCGAGGTAAAGCGCACCTGCGCCCTCCCCGAGAACGAATCCGTCCCGCGTCTTGTCGAAAGGACGGGATGCCGTGGCCGGCTCGTCGTTGCGGGTGGACAGGGCCTTGAGGGCATTGAATCCACCGATTCCGAGTTCCGTCACACTGGCTTCTGAACCACCTGTGATCGCAGCATCCATGTGACCTAGCTTGATCAGCATGAAGGCATCGCCAATGTTGTTGTTGCCTGTCGCACACGCAGAGACCACCGAGTAATTCGGCCCACGCAGGCCGTACTTGATGGAAATCTGGCCGGCCGCAATGTCCGGAATGAGCATGGGAATGAAGAACGGGGAAATCCGGCGCGGACCGTGCTGGATGAGCACCTCCGTCTGCTTGTGGAATTCCTGCATGCCTCCGATGCCGCTTCCGAATATGACGCCTATCCGTTCCTGCTCCTCCGTGGAGAGCTTGTCGGGATCAATACCGGCATCGGCCAGGGCTTGCCCGGCAACGACCATGGCGTACTGGCAGAACGGATCCATCCGACGCGCCTCCTTCTTCTCGAGGAAGTCGTGGATGTCGAATCCTTTCAGTTCACAAGCGAACGTGGTCGAATACGGCTCCGTATCGAAATACGTAATGGGTGCAGCGCCGCTCTGGCAGGCCATCATGCCCTGCCAGAACGACTCATGATCCAGGCCGATGGGGGTCAATGCCCCCATTCCGGTAACTACTACTCTGCGTCCGCTCATGGGGAACCGGTTCAGCCGGCCTTTTCGGTCAGGTAGGTGACGGCGTCTCCGACAGTCGCGATCTTTTCGGCATCCTCATCCGGGATGGTCAGATCGAATTCCTTTTCGAACTCCATGATGAGTTCCACGGTGTCCAGGGAATCGGCGCCGAGATCGTTGGTAAACGAAGCATCGTCCGTGATGTCGCTTTCATCCACTCCGAGCTTTTCGACGATGATCGATTTTACCTTGGCTGCGAGATCGGACATATGGGTTCCTTCAGGGTAATTGTAAAGTGACAGGCTAAATTACGTCGACAGGCAGGGGAAATCAATTTCTGCACGATTGTTTGATGAACGGGAGTATGTCGTGTCTGCCAGTGCCGAATCATTCAGCAGGAACGGTCGTTCGTATCCGCTGACCATTTCGAGTTTTCAATCTTCATATCCCATGCCTTACCTCTTCACGTCCGAGTCCGTTTCTGAGGGCCACCCGGACAAAGTTGCCGATCAGATTTCCGACGCAGTCCTGGACGCCATGCTGGCCCAGGATCCCCACAGCCGCGTAGCCGTGGAGACGCTGGTCACCACCGGTCTCGTGGTCCTGTCGGGCGAAGTCACCACCAATGCCTACGTGGACGTGCAGGAGATTGCCCGCAACGTCATCCGCGAAATCGGCTACACGAACCCGGATCTCCGGTTCGACGCCGATTCGTGCGGGGTGCTCAGCGCCATCCACGAGCAGAGCCCGGACATTGCCCAGGGCGTGGACGAGAAGGATGGAGAGCAAGGCGCGGGAGATCAGGGCATGATGTTCGGTTATGCCTGCCGGGAGACGGAACACTACATGCCGATGGCCCTGGCGTACTCTCACGGATTGGTCCGCGAATTGGCCGATATCCGGAAGAATTCGGACATCATGCCGTACCTCCGTCCGGATTCCAAGAGTCAGGTCACGGTGGAGTACAATGAGGATGGGAAGACCGTGAAGCGTATCCACACCATCGTGGTATCGACGCAGCACGACGAAGACGTGTCGCTGGAGAAGATCAAGGCGGATATCCGGACGCATCTTCTTCCGCGCGTCATTGATTCGGCCCTTCTGGATGATGATCTCATCCTGCACGTGAACCCGACCGGGAAATTCGTGATTGGCGGACCACATGGAGACACCGGGCTCACCGGCCGGAAGATCATTGTCGATACGTACGGCGGCAAAGGAGCCCATGGAGGCGGCGCCTTTTCCGGCAAGGATGCGTCGAAAGTGGACCGCAGCGCGGCCTATGCAGCCCGCCACGTGGCCAAGAACCTGGTTGCTGCAGGCGCCGCCGATGAAGTACTGGTGCAAGTGGCGTACGCCATTGGCGTAGCCCACCCGTTGTCGGTTTTTGTGGACAGTTTCGGGACCGGTCGTGTATCCGATACGGTGCTCGTTGACATCGTGAAACAGTTGTTCGACCTGCGTCCCAAAGCGATTGTCCGGGACCTGGACCTGCTTTCGCCCGGTTTCCGGAAGACAGCGGCATACGGCCACTTCGGCCGTGACGAATTCACGTGGGAACGATTGGACAAGGTGCAGGAAATCCAGGAAGCATTGGCGGCACTCCCGGCTTGACCATGCGCTGGATATTCCGTGCTCTTGTCGTCCTGGTTCTTTTCGGCGTCGCTGCAACACCGGTGCTTGGACAACAGGAGCGTGGACCCATTGAAAACGCGCTGTTTCCGGATGTGAAGCCCCGGAAGGGGCCTGCTTCGGCTGCGGCTTCGGCTTCGGCTGCGGCTGCCCGGAGCCTGGCACTGGACGACGAGCACCGAGTGGTGGCGGGCCGGGTGCAAACACTGCGCACGTCCCATACGACGTACCGGCAGGTTTATGCCGGTTTGCCGGTGGTCGGTCGCTGGGCGAGGGTAAGCACGGATCTGAGGGGCCGGATCCGGTTCGTATCCAGTGGTTTCGCCAAGCCGTCGAAGGACGACGACACGTTCGATGCCTTCCCGGTTGTTTCGGGGGCTGAGGCTGAACAGTCCGCCCGTATGCACATCTCGCCGGGTGGAGCAACGACAGGGACGGCGGTCTTGTCCGTATTCCTGCCTGGGACGGGCGGTGCCGCAGGTGCATCCGGTGAACCCGTGTTGGTGTGGGACGTGCTGGTCTGGCCGGATCATGAACCGGCGGAGTGGCAGGTCCTGGTCGATGCACGCACGGGTCGCGTCCTCCTGGCCGAGGACCGGGCGCTCCGGCACAAATCGACGGACCACGGTTCCACCACAAGTCGGTCGACGGCCGATGGCGTCGGGACGGTTTTTGATCCCAACCCGCTCGTAACATCCGGAGCCTCCTACGGCGCGCCCTGGGTGGATGCGTCCGATGCGGCAAATCCGTTCCTGGACGGCGAATTGCGGGAGGTTGTCCTGAGGGATCTGTCCACCAATGCGGAGGGCAAATACGTTCTGGAAGGCCCGTACGTACGAATCGACGGTTCGCAGACGGGCGGCGGTATGGCCTACACGCCTCCGGCGCTGAGCAACCCGACGGGATTCCGGTATACGCGTTCGGACGAGCACTTTGAAGCCGTCATGGCCTACTACCACCTGGATGCGAATCAGCGCTATCTGCAGTCGCTGGGGTTCATGGATCGGCAGAATGCCCCCCTTTCCGTTCATCCGCGTGCCGTAACACGGGACGACTCCTTTTATTTGCCATCACTCAACAGGTTGATGTTCGGGCTCGGCGGTGTGGACGACGCCGAGGATGCGACGGTTATCTGGCACGAGTACGGACACGCCCTGCTCGAGGCGGCCGCACCGGGTCTCAGCGCGACGCTGGAAGGCATTGCGGTCCATGAGGGCTGGTCGGACTACTGGACGGCCTCCCAGGCCCGCGCACTGGTGGAAAGTGGTGCCGCGGCACGCCAGGATTGGCGACGGTTGTTCAAATGGGACAGTGGAGACGGCACCATCTGGTCCGGCCGGACCATGGACCACGCCGGTACCTATCCGGCCGATACGTGTTCAGACAACGTGTCCCCCGGCTCATGCAGCCCGCACAACGACGGACGCCTGCTGGCTACGACACTCATGGAGGTCCAGGACGTGCTCGGGCGCGATGTCACCGATCGACTGGTATTGCATTCGCACGCCTATCTGACCGCACCGCTCACGTTTGCCCAGGCTGCGGAAGCCATTCTGCAGGCGGATGTGGATTTTTTCGATGCGGCGCACGTGGGTGTCCTTCTTTCGATTTTTGACCCCAGAGGTCTCGTGGATGCGTCGTCGTGGGGCCCGGTGTTGCAACACGAGGCGGTTCCGAATACCGAGGTGGGGACACCGTCTGTTGACGTGGTCCTGGATGTGATTACGGGGGCCAGCGCGCCACAGTCTGTGGTACTCATGGCTTCGGGCACACGGCTCGGCGAGCAGCAGCTGGATATGGGGTCCGACGGCACCGGATCGTACCGCGTCGAACTGGGCCTGCCCACCGAATCGGATACCATCCAGTATTGGTTCCGGGTAACCGATGCCGCAGGGGGTGTTTCCACGCTGCCCGCCTCGGCGCCAAGCGAGCAGTTCTCGTTCCTGGTGGGTGTTGATACGACTCCACCGACATTGCAGCACACGCCGCTCACGTCGGGCAATCTGGTGTCCTGGCCTGAGGTCGTGAACGTTTCGGCCAGCGACCTTTTCGGAGTGGATCGGGTTGAAGTGGAATACACCATCGCAGCGGCAGAGGGAACGCCGCTGGCGGAGGGCAGCTTCCTTCTCGTCGAAGACGGTGTCCATTGGTCCGCTGCTTTTCCGGTGCCCTTCTCTGTCATGCGCAAGGATGCCGTCGTCTCCTACCGTGTCACGGCGTGGGACCGGGCGGCCAGTCCGAACAAGTCCGAGACTCCGTGGCACTCGTTCTCCATCAGTGCGTCGGGCCTCTTGCGCCGTATTGGACTCGTCGCCCCGACCGTGACGACCACAGGTGCATGGACCCTTGAATCGGCGAATGCGGTACCGTTTGTTGTTCCGGAAGAAGGGACAGTTGGCTCATGGACGTATGGGATACCGTCGACCGACGTGGCCGGGTTGCATGCATTGACCCTTCCATCCATCCGGCTGGACCGTGTTGAGGAGGCTTGGCTTACGTACTGGTACAGGGTCGATGCCGAAGCGTCGGGCCCGATTGACCCCCTCACGGGTGGCCCCGGACAAGCCTTCGATGGGCTGCAGGTGCAGGCAGCCCGTGGCGACGGGCCATGGGAGACGTCGACCCCGGCCGAAGGCTACCCCACCGTGGTTGCATCGGGAACGGGAAATCCGCTGGGCGGCCAGCCATCCTTCGGGGGTTCCACCCATGGTTGGCGGTTTGCGGCGCATCCGGTTCCGACCGGTTCCGACGTCCGGGTAAAGTTCGTGGTCGGAACCGACAACGGGAATTCGGAACCGGTCCCTGATGGATTCCGGGTGACCGACGTCCGGTTCTGGTCGGAACTCCCCGCAGATGCCGTCCCTCCCGAAGTGACCACCTGGTCCGTGCCCGAACGGATTGGATTGATGGATGGGGCCCTCATTACGCCCATCATCACGCTGGTCGCGCGCGACGACGCAGGTGTCACGGATGCCTATATGGATGTTCGGCAGGGTGGGGCCCTGACCTCCCACCGATTGTGGCAGGATCCCGCATCCCTCGTCGGTTTCTCGGCCCCGCTGGTCCTGGCAACAACGCCTGAGCCTGGAGAGCGGGTGGATATCCGTTTGCGTCTGCAGGATCCCTGGGGGAACGAGACCGTCATCCCATCGGTGGATTCCTGGATTACTTCAACCGTGGTGTTGCAGCAGGAGCGGCCACTCCTGGCGGCTGCAGCGGCATTCTCCGGATGGTCAGAGGCGGAAAACGGTACATGGGTCGTCCGCGGACGAGACGTGGCCGGAGATCGGGCCTCGCTGAACATCATGCCCATTCTGGTTCCGTCCAACAGTGGCGCATCGGAACTGCGGCTGGAGCACGCCCATGACTTCCCGGCGGGTTCGGGTGGCGTGGTACAGGTATCGCTGGATGACGGAATGACGTGGACACCGCTGGTACCGGAAGGGGGATATCCCGGGCCCATGCGTCTGTCCGAGGCCCATCCTCTGTCCGGTATGTCCGGTTATCGGGGCATCCGCCCCAGCAGCGAAGATCGGTTTGATATGACACAGTATCCGGGACAGCGGGTCTGGATCCGGTTCCTGTATGTTGAGGACGCGCAGGACGCTCCTTCGACGTCGGAGTGGTACGTACGCGCACTGACGCTGGTGGCCGAAACGGAAGAGGCTGAGTTCGAGCTTCCAACTGCATTCGCACTGGACACGGCGTACCCGAATCCGTTCAGGACCGCAGCGGAAATCACCTGGTCCCTGGACACGGATGTCGATACCAGGGTTGCCGTTTATGACATGCTGGGCCGGCGGGTCATGATCCTTGCGGACGGCCCGTTTCCGGCGGGGACGCACCGGGCCACGCTGGATGGCAGTCGCCTGGCGTCCGGCGTTTATGTTGTCCGTTTGGAGGCCGAAGGCCGATTCCTGACCCGGACCATCGTCCGTCAATGACCGGCTTATGTGGAGGGGTCGGGAACGTCAGGACCGCAAATCCCGTACAATCATATGTTTAGGTTGTACCAGAATACGGAGGAACGGTCAGATGGCCTTATATCAGCACCAGGACGCACAACTCGGGGACATTGAAGGGACAGGATATCTGTTCCGGAAAAGGACGGCTTTCGGCGATCAATACCAAGGTGTATTTTTCGCGGCAGAGGATGCGTCTGAGAAGCTGGAAGAGCTCCACGCCGCCGATTCAGTCACATTCAGCGGAACGGCATACAAGAAGAACCGGTCCGGGAAGGTTTCGGCGAACGAAGTGGAGTTCGAGGTCGATGTCAAAAGCCTGACCTCGGTCGCCATGGGCGAGCGCGCACTGCTCGAAGTGGTCGACGAAGATTGATCAGTCGTCGGATTCCCACGTCAGGATATCCTGCTCCGACTTCTCACGTGTGGCCCACTCTTCGGCATCGGGGAGTGGGTCTTTCTTTTCCGTGATATTCTTGCCGAGATCGGCCCATTGTTTAGAGAGGTAGGCGTTCCACTCCGTGTAGTGGCTCATTTCCTCTGGAAGCTCATCGTCCGCGTAAATAGCCTCGACCGGACAGACCGGTACGCACGCATTGCAGTCAATGCACTCATCCGGGTGGATGACGAGGAAGTTCGGTCCCTCGTAAAAACAATCCACCGGGCAGACTTCAACACAATCCGTGTGTTTGCAGTTGATGCAGGCTTCAGTTACGACGTAAGGCATGTGCGTGGGCGTTTACGGTGACAGGATGCGGTGCAATATAGGAAGCATGTTCGGGTCCGCCAACACGACGGGCAACCGTGTGTCGGTGCAGGACCGCTTGAATGAGCGGCTGTTCTGTTGTTTCTTCCTTTCATGAAAACACGTACCGAACGAGGTCAGATCCTGGAGGCAGGCCTGTGGCTGGCAGGACTGACCCTCATGGCAGCTTCCGACCCATGGGCACCGGCGTGGTTGGACCTGTGCCTGATCGATGCCCTCGGATTCCCGTTCTGTCCAGGTGAGGGGCTCGGTCATGCCATCGGTTTCCTTGCCCGCGGCGAGTGGCTGCTGGCAATCGCTTCGCACTGGGCATCGCCTTTCGTGGTTTCCGGGTTGCTGGTCCGGAGTGGTTCACTCATTCACAATGTATACCGAACGACATGTCCAAAGTAATCAAGTATCTGCCCGAGTTGGATGGGGATGAGCAGGTTACCGTGGCACGGCTCCTGACCGACATGACAGAAGAGCAGGCCGAACACTTTGCCCACGTGTATCGGCAACGCAGGAAGGACGAATCGACGACCCTGCTGTTGACTGCCGTGGCCTTCATTGGTGTGGCGGGCCTCAACCGGTTCTATCTCGGGCAGATCGGAATGGGCTTTCTGTACCTGGTGACCGTCGGGTTCTGTTTGATTGGCCCCATCATCGATATTTTCAATTACAAATCGCTGGTTGGCAAGCACAACAGTGCAAAAGCCTTCGAGACGGCCGAACTCATCCGGGGCGCGTTTCCTGAACTGGCGCCGGCAAAACCCGGCGTGCTCGAGTCACGGACACCCAGGACGGATTGACGTCACCATGCCTCTGCCTTCGGTGCGTCTTCAGCGCAGGACGGTAATCCGACGCGTGGTCTGGTAGTCGGGTCCGGAAATACGAATGAACCAGGTTCCGGTCGACCAGGAGCCACCGTGGATGGTGGCGATGTTCCGTCCGGCTTCCAGGTACCCCAGTGAGGACCGGTCGTGGACACGGCCCAGGATATCGACCAGGTCGACGCGGTAAACACCGGGCGATTGAACGGGCAGGCTGATGTTGATGGAGGCCCCTGCCGACACGGGATTCGGCCAAATGGCCAGGTCGGACGGTGGCACCGGGGTATGTTCCACGTCTGTCACGATGGTGGACGGACGGGTCCAGAGGGCTTCGAATTCGATCTGGTCACCCGGGACGGCTTCCGGGTTCAAGTGCGAAAAAATGGCGGTAACGGACGCGTACACGCCGGGGAAATCCTGGAAGCCCGTGCCCGGCATGACATCCTGGAACGCCAGCGGACCGCCATCCATGGGTTCGAAAACGAGCCGCACGCGATTCCTTGCATAAAGGGTTTCACGTTGCTGCTGTTGGAACGGCCCCGGAAAACCACGCCAGCCCGGGGTTTCGAACGTGAATGAAAAGTCGGCCACGTCTGCCCACCTGAAATAACGGACGGCTCCCGAGTTGACGGACTGACCGCTGCTTACGGTGCCCGGAGCCCCTTCGCCGTTCACGATGTTGGGATTCTCACCGTCAATGACCTGGTCGGCCAATGAAATCCGGAGGGCCGATCGGCCCGGCTCGGCGTATCCGAAGCGCTCCCCCAGGGAGCGGTCGTTGAACAGATTGGCGGCGTGGTAATCCTGGAGGGCATTGGCAAACGAATCGCCGTGCATCGTGAGGACAGAATCAATGCCTTTCGGTCCCTTCATGTTGGGACCCTTCAGCATCTGGCCGACCCCGTCCGGACCCACCAGGTTGGCCAGGTAGGTAACGAACAGCCCGGCCCGCTCGTAGTCCACGGCGCCCGGACCGCCTCCGTCGCGCCAGTCCATGAGCGTCCGTTGGTATTCCGTTTGCTGGTTCAGAAACGTGATGTTGCGCCAGAAATACCCGTTCATGACCATGGCATACTCGGCGTATCCCTCGTTCAGGAACGTGGTGTCCCAGCCGTAGGAAAGATGGACAAGATGCGTGTACTCATGGGCGGCAATGGCGGCGAGGGTGGTCAGGTTGGCCGTTCCCCGGTCGGAATCCAGATACAGGATATCCCGGCCGTTTCCCACGCCCGGTGGGGCATCCGGATTAACGTCGGCGCTGTGGACATATCCCAGCGTATTGGAGGGGCCCCGCCCGATGTCGTACACCAAAATATCCACCAGGCCGTCACCGTCCACATTCGGCGGAAGCCCGAACCGACTGTGGATGTTCTCCAAAATGCCCTGCCCGGGCTCGACACTTCCGGACGGCGTCGACTCCAACAGGTGGCCGCGCAGCGCCACGATTTCCTCATTCGTGACGTTCCCGTTGTCGAGTTCCTCCGTCTCCACCCACAGCACGTACGCGGCCGTGATGTCGACGGCCTGGAAGGTGAGGGACATCCAGTTGTCCGACTCGAATACGCGGAAGTCCTGCTCCGCCCCAACGTCAGGAGGCGATCCCGACTTGAAGAGCGGCACGGACGGGCCACGGACTGCCCGCGCCGTCAGGAACGACCGGACGTGCGCGTGAGCGGCGTCCGAGTGGGAGTCGGTGCCGCAGAAGTGGTCCTGCGCAGCGACGATGGCGGGCAGGGTAGACAACTGAACGGAGGCGGCCTGCACCGACCAGGTTGACACAAACCCGAGCACAAGCAGGGCTGCCGTACGGAACGCCCGGCCGGATACGGCACGGAACGCCCGGTTGAACACCGGACGGAGCTCTACGTTGGATGCACTACACTTCTTCGTGACCCGTATCATGCGTGGGTTGTCCTTTTTATCCATCCTTCCGACCATGAATCGCTTCTACACGATACCGATCCTGATGGTTCTTCTGGCAACAGGCGTGTTCTTCCAGTCCGGCTGCGTTCAATCCAGATCCGCATCGGGAGCGCAGGGCTCAAGTCAGCACTCCGGTCCTGAAATCACCGTGGAGGGGATGGTCAACTCGTTCGGAGCAGAACCGTTCGCAGCGGTCATACTGAACTCGGACGAACGCAACTCCTGGGTGCTTGAACTGTCCGCGGAGGACCGCGACCGGTTGATGATGCCCGCGCGTGTCCGGGCAACGGGCACGGTTTACGCCGCCGACTGGCAGGGACGCCTCCGGGCCCACATGCGGGTCCGGGAGCTGATCCTACTTGACCAATAACATCCGGCGCGTCTGGCGGGACGTCGGGGTTTCCAGCGTGTAGAGATACAGGCCACTCGCTTCAGCCGATGCGTCGAAGCGGACCTGATGGAGCCCGGCCGGGCGGACACCATCCACCAGGACGGCCACTTCGCGGCCCAGCAGATCGTGTACGGTCAATCGGACGGGCCCGCTCTGTGCGAGCTCAAAGGAGATGGCCGTTGTGGGATTGAACGGGTTGGGCCAGTTCTGATCCAGGACGGCCGTGGACGGCAGTTCGGACGGCGAATGGTCGGTGGATACCGAGAAGGGTCGGTCCGAGAACCGGGCGCGGATGGGGGCCACCAAGTGGCCCAGCGTCTGCCCATTACCGATGTTGATGTCCTGGAATCGGGACCAAGCGTATGGATTCTCCGGACCGTTGAACGGGAAGAATAGCACGCCGGGGTTGTCGTCACCGGAATAGCTGCTCATCCCCACGTAGATGTCATTGTCATCCGTACCGGCATTCTCGATTCCTACGAAAAACGTCGCCCCCAGGTCTTTCAGCGCGACTTCGTACTGTTCGTCCGACAGGGTGACCCGGTGGAACGTAAAGGTGGTGGATTCCGGTACGGACGTATCGGTCACATCCAGGGACAACACTTCGTCACCCGGGTAAATACGCCCGTCCACGGGCGGCCGGGCCTTGAACAGGCGAAGCCTGAAATTCCGGATTGTTGAAGACGTTGCTTCAAACATGTCCTTGTACCAAACCCCGACGTCCACACTTTCCAGGCGCATATCGGCTGGCGTTTCGAAGCGATTGGCAATCCGTGAATCGACCGGAAACGTGGTTCCGAGGGTGAAGTACCCCACGTCAGTGGTCCTCGATCCCGTATCGTACAGGCTTTCCGTGAACGAAAACTCGCTGGACATGTCCTGCCAGGATGCGTTCACCGTCCAATCCACTGAAGCGCTTGACGTGAGGTCGACATGGGGAAGCACGAGCAGCACCTCGGAGAAATTCCCGGCCTCGAAAATTCCCTCGCTGTTGGCTTCGGTCTCGGCAATACGGGTGGAGCCGTCCTGGTCCAGGAAGAGGACCAAGGGTGCCAGTCGGGTGGCCTGACTGCCGGTCGCGGCCTGGACTTCAAGGGTGAAATCGCCCACGTCGGTCCAGCGGAAGTAACGAACGCCACCCGGATTCAGGGAACCCGTCAAGCCGGTCGAACTGTTCGTGGTCTGTCCGTCCACGGTCTGGATTCCGTCGGCACGGACGGCCGCATACTGGGTTTCAGCATGGCCGTAATCCGGGGAGATCGTCAGATCGTTGACCGCGTTCGCAACGTGGAAGCCCTGCACGAACAGTCGCAACGTCTGTGCACCTGCACCGCCTGTCAGTGCATTCAACTCGGTGACGTACTTGCCCACGCCCTGCCCGGACGAACGGGAGAACCGGCCGGTGGCCGTGACGCCAATGCGTTCGCTCAGGTAGTTGGTAAACAGTCCGGCCCGTTGGTAATCGTTCTGGTTGGGCCCCCCACCCGGCAAGCGCCAGTTCAGCATGGACTGGTTCCATTCCGTGGCGGTGGACAGATAGGTAATGGAACGGGCAGTGTACCCGTTCTGGACCTCGGCCCATTCGGCGAGCCCCTCGTCGATGAACGTCTCATTTGCCGAGGTCTGGGCGCTGTAGAAAATCAGGTGCTGGAATTCGTGGGCGAGGGTTTGCTGGACCTGCGTCTGGGGTCGGGGGGCGCCGGTAGCCGAGTACATGGCCGGCATGACATCCAGGTGGACGATGTCACGGAAATTGTATCTGGACAGATCATTCGGGTCGAAATACCCGAAAACAGCGCTGGATCCGCTCACGTTCGGATCGTAGCTGTCCAGAACGTCGTGGAGCAGGATATCCGTCTTTCCGTCGCCGTCTACATTCGGCGGCAAGCCGAAAATGGCCTGGTTGTTGGTCATGATGCCTGCGTCGGGATTGAACGATCCCGCTGGCGTTTCAGAGCCGATGGCGCGTGCAAGTGCATCCAGGTCGGTCTGCTGGACGGGGCCTGAGGGTGCCAGCTGGGCGGTTTCCACCCACAGGTTGAACAGCGCCTCCGCGTGCGTGAGTGTAAAATCAACCGAAACCGTCTGGTTGTCCGTGAGTCGTCTGACAATGAACGTCTGGACCTGACCCACAGAGGCGGACGAGCCGCCGGACTTGCGGAGCGTCTGGAATCCCGACTCCTGCATGTCCCGGAATGCCTGCAGGGCCGCCTGGCCCTCCGGCGACCGGATGAGAGCATCGGTGACGTGCAGGGGGGTCGGTTGCGACTGTGCCTGGGCAGGAATGGCGATCGCAAAGCTGATGGTCAGCAGGACAAGAGATAGAAATCGATGCATTCGGGACTCAAATTGATAGAGGCAGAGCGAAATTCCGAGTGTGGTGTTCCCTGCGGGTTCCAGCAAGAACCGATCCAATTCCGGACCATTCCGTGTGATGGGGCTGATCTGGTTGGGGCTGACCGAGGTGGAGAACTATGCGGTCAGGAATCCTTCGTTCCCCGAACGGGTTTGCATTCCACGCCAACGAACAAGAGCGGCCATGAGCAAAAACGACTGGAATGCACTGAACGCAGAGGAAGAACGCGTCATCGTTCATGCGGGAACGGAGCGGCCCTATTCCGGCCGGTTCTACGAGCACAGGGACGCCGGGACATACGTATGTCGCCGGTGCAATGCCGCGCTGTACCGGTCACAGGACAAGTTTGACTCCGGCTGTGGATGGCCCAGCTTCGATGACGAAGTGCCTGGTGCCATCGTCCACCGGGCCGATCCCGATGGACGACGCACCGAAATCGTGTGTGCCGGTTGTGGCGGGCACCTCGGGCATGTTTTCAAAGGAGAACGGTTCACCCCGAAGAACGTCCGGCACTGCGTCAATTCCGTCTCCCTGGATTTCGCACCGGCCGACCATGCTCACGATACGAAGACGCCTCCTGACGCCGAATGAACCATCAACGCGCCATTTTTGCCTCCGGCTGTTTCTGGGGCACTGAATTTTACATGATGCAACACCCGGGCGTCCTTCGGACGACGGTCGGGTATACGGGTGGGTCGGTGCCGAACCCTTCGTACCGGGAAGTGTGTGGCGGTCGGACCGGTCATGCCGAAGCCGTCGAGGTGGTGTACGATCCGTCAAGAACGTCGTATGAAGCACTGGCCCGCCTGTTTTTCGAGACGCATGACCCAACGCAGGTGAATCGGCAGGGGCCCGACATCGGAACGCAGTACCGATCCGAGATTTTCTGGCTGGATGAGGAGCAGCGCGAAACGGCCGAGCGGTTGATCCGCGAACTGCGGGTGAACGGACTCGACGTGGCCACGCGGGTTACCGAGGCAGGGCCCTTCTGGGAAGCCGAGGCGTATCATCAGGATTACTATGCCAAGTCCGGCGGTACGCCGTATTGCCACGTCTATACGAAGCGGTTCTGACCCCCTGGCTCAGCGGATCTGCGCGACCCATACCTGCCCCGGGAGATCATCGGAGGTCTGGCCCAGGAAAATGATGCGGCCTTCCATTTCCACGGCGGTCGCGAAGGAGGAGCGGCCCACATCGATGACCTGGCTCTGCGTCCAGTCCCTCTCCTGTGTCTCCGTGAACACGTACGCGATGCGGTCAATATTGACATCCAACTCGAGCTGTTCATCGTAGCCGACGGCTACCAGGCGTTGCTCGCCCAACTGGACCAGCGTTCCGAATGCGCCATGCGGGAACGGCGTGCGGGGCAGCACGGTCGATTGCACGTACCAGGTACTGTCCGGGCGTCGCTGCAGGATCCGGACGCGCCCCGATCCATTCGGGCCACCCCGGTTTTCGCCGATCGCCAACCGGTCACCGTGCAGGTCGATGGAGGGAAAAAACGCATCGACCCCCCGGATGACCCCGGATTCCTCCCACGTGCCGGTGGCCGAGCGCTCGTAGAGGCTCACGATTCCTGGACGATCTCCGGCATAGGACGATCCTGCGATGGCCATGTGGTCACCATCCAGGGCGACTTCCGATCCTGAAATGGCCACACTCGGCGGAACGCGGGGACGTACGGTATGGGCCAGGCGGAAATCTCCTGTGGCGTCTTCCTCGTACACATGAACGACACCGCTGTATGCACCGGTGGACGTGTCGCCGGATGTCGAGACAACCAGTCGGCCGGCGTCCAATGCGAGCGACGTGCCGAAGACGCCCGACCCGTCTCCGTCGGGCTGCCGGATGTGCTGGACAGGTCGCCAATAGCCGTCCGGTCCGGGACGGAATACATGCACCGTATTCGAGGTGGCCGCGCTGAAGAAGGGGCGGTAGGATACCACGACTGCGACGCTGTCGGAAATGGCCACACGCTTGCCGAAGAAATGTCCGGGCTGGCATTCGGAAGGCGCGAGTGCCTGCAGCAGGGTCCATGTACCGTCCGATTGGCGCGAATACAGATAGGCCGCGCCGGAATTCTCACCGCAAACGGCACTCCCCGGGGCTCCGATGACCGCCAGCGACCCGTCGAGACCGATGGACGAACCGAAATGGTTGGCGCGCGACGTATCGGGTGGCGCCAGGCGGCTCATCTGGGCTTGGGTGACAGCCGGGCAGAGGGCCAGGACCGCGAGCATGGCCGCGAGCCGGGGCACAGAGCGCATCATCCCCTGAAGAGAACGATCGTCACGACGACACGGCCCGCGCTGAAATTTCCTCTGCCACATCTTCCCAAACCTCGTACAATGGTTTCAACTCAGCCTGGACCCGCTCATAGGTCGCCATGAGCGACTTGCCTTTCGCGGCATCGGCGAACAGGGAGGGATCGGCCAGTGCTGCCTCCAATTCCTCCTTGCGCGCTTCGAGGGCCATGATCTGTTTTTCGAGTTCGTCGTGGCGTTTCTGGAGTTGATAGTCGTTGAGGCCGGCCGACTTCGAGCCCTTCCGCTTGCGTGCATCGGCTTCGCGCTGTCGGGCTTCGGCTTCCAACCGCTTCTGCTCCTTGGTCTTCGGGCCTCCGCCGGTTGATGCGGGTTTTCCCGAGCCCGGGGATCCCGATTGGGCGGCCGTTCGGGATGCCGCCTGGGCTGCGGCACGGTTCCGATCGGCCTGGTCCTGCGTCCTGTCCGCTGCCGCGGCGAGGGCACGCCGCTGCTCCATTTTCCATTCGAAATCGGCATACGATCCGTCGTATTGTTCGATGTGGCCGTCTTCCACGCGCCAGACGGTGGATGCTACGGCGTCAAGGAAGTGACGGTCGTGCGAAATGAGCACGAACGTGCCGGAATATTGCCGAAGTGCCTCGATCAGGACCTGGATGGACTGGAGGTCAAGGTGGTTGGTGGGCTCATCGAGCACCAGCAGGTTGGCGGGTGATGTGAGCGTGCGGGCCAGTGCAATCCGGCTCCGTTCGCCTCCCGAAAGCACGCGGACGGGCTTGAACACGTCGTCCCCGCGGAACAGGAAGGCGCCGAGGATGGAGCGCAGTTCCGTCTCGCTCCGATCGTAGGCGATTTCCCGCAGGGAATCGAGCGCCGACAGGGACGGATTCAGGGACTCGGCCTGGTGCTGCGCGAAGAAGGTGGTTTCCACGTTGTGTCCGACCGTGCGCTCGCCATCGAACGGCTCCTTCCCGAGGATCATGCGGGCCAGCGTGGATTTTCCGGCTCCGTTGCGGCCTATGAGGGCAATCTTCTGTCCCCGCTCGATCGCGAAGCCCTCGGCGTTGCGGAAGACCTCCACGGCGCCCTGATCGGATTGGTAGGTCTTCGAGAAACGGGACAGCGTAAGTACGATCTTGCCGGAACGGGGGGCCGTCGGAAACCGGAACTGGATGTGTGCCTCGTCGGGTGGCGGTGGCGGAATCCGTTCCAGTTTTTCCAGTGACTTGACCCGGCTCTGGACCTGCGTTGCCTTGCTGGCCTTTGACCGGAAGCGCTCAATGAACCGCTCCGTGTCCTGGATGAATTTCTGTTGGTTCTCGTACGCCGCCCGCTGGTGCTCCCGCCGGATGGCGCGCTCGCCCAGGTAGTACGTGTAATTGCCGGCGTATTCGGTGAGGTGCCCCTGCGACAATTCCACGGTCCAGTCCGTCATCCGGTCCAGGAACCGACGGTCGTGGGAAACCAGGATGACTGTGCCCGGATAGGTTTTCAGGTAGACTTCGAGCCAGGCGATGCTCTCGATGTCCAGGTGGTTCGTGGGTTCGTCCAGCAGCAGCACGTCGGGCTGGTCCAGGAGCAGTCGGGCCAGGGCCACGCGCATGCGCCACCCGCCGGAGAACGTATTCAGCGGCCGGTCGAAATCCTCCTCGGAGAATCCCAGACCCGACAGCACCGATTCCGTGCGGGGTCGGATCATGTGGACATCCCGGGCGACCAATTCCTCATGGACGCGATTGAAGGCCTCCATGGCGCGGATGTAGGCGTCGCTGGTGTGGTCGGACAGGTCTTCCAGACGCTGAAGCAGACGGTGCTCCTCATCCTCCAGCTTCTGGATGGCCTGGAAGGCCTGGAGTGCTTCCTCAATGACCGTGCGCTCGGCCGGGCGCTCCTCGGTGTCCTGGCGGAGATACCCCACTCGCCAGCCACCGTACGACAGGGAGCCGCCATCGGGCGCGATTTCCCCCGAAATCAGACGGAGCAATGTGGTCTTGCCGGCACCATTGGGGCCGACGAGGCCAATCAGGCGTCGCTCCCGGACCGACCAGGACACTTCATCGAGGATGGTGCGGCCGCCGAAGGCCAGGAATATGTTCTGGAGCTGGATCAATATGCGTTCTCGTGGACAAAGCCCTTCCAGACGGTCATCAGCATGATTTTGATGTCGAGCCGGAGGGACCAGTGCTGGATGTAGTACAGATCGAATTCAATGCGCTTCTCGATGGACGTGTCGCCCCGCCATCCGTTCACCTGGGCCCAACCCGTGATGCCGGCCTTCATCTTGTGTCGGAGCATGTACCGCGGAACCTGGTCCCGGAACTCGTTGATGAACACCGGGCGTTCCGGGCGCGGCCCGACCACCGACATGTCTCCTTTGAGCACGTTGATGAACTGGGGGAGTTCGTCCAACGATGTCCGACGGAGGAAGGCTCCGACCGGTGTGGCCCGCTTTTCACCGGGGGAGGCCCAGACCGCCCCGGTTTTCTGCTCGGCGTCGACGGGCATGGAGCGGAATTTCAGCATGTTGAAGGTCTTCCCGTTCAGCCCCATGCGTTCCTGGCGGTAGAATACGGGACCCGGTGAGGTCAACTTCACGGCCAGGGCAATCAGGATGAGCAGGGGCGACAGGAGCACGAGGACCAACAGCGAAAACGCCATGTCGATCATGCGCTTGACCGCACGACGGAATTCCATCGGGCCCTCGTCCATCAGGTGGATGACCGGCATGCCATGGATGTCGGTCACACGGCTGTTCAGGATGTCGAATTCGAAGATGTCCGGCACCAGGCAGACATGGGAAAGCCGCGTCGACGTGTGGTTGAGGACATCCTCGATCTTTTCTGTCGCCGTAAGCGGAAGGGCTACATACACATACTGGATGGGTGCGCCGGCGGTCTCGGCGTCGTCCAACAGGCGGGGCAGGTCGGCGACCGTGCCGGCGATGTCCGGCCCCGTTTTCTCGTCGTCCAGGTACCCTACGGTCTCGAAGCCCATCCACGGGTACTGTTCGAACGCATCCCGGAGGCGCCGTCCTACGCGCCCGGCACCGACGATCAACACCCGTCGCAGGTATTTGCCGTGACGCCGACCGGAGCGCAGGACCAGGTACAGGGTAAGGCGGATGCCCACGACGAACAGGGGAACGTACAGGCCGAAAAGCGCGAGCGTCAGCCGCGAGAAGTAGAGTTCACGATAGAACGAGAGCGTGGCCGCCACGGCCAGGACGCCCAGGATGATGGCCTTCACGACCGAGTAGATGAGCGTCGTCGCCCGTTGGGCCCGGTCCGGCACATACAGTCCCGATGCCCAGAACACGCTCATGGTCACGATGAGCACCCAGGGGATGAAGCTCATGTACCTGCCGGGCGGTAACCACTCCGGAAGCGGAAAGATATCCAGCATCGGAAAGAGCTCGAACCGGGTGTAATACGCCAACACCCAGCTCGCCGTCACGAGGACCGCGTCCGCAAAGAACAGCAGGCGTTGGAACAGACGGCTTTGCTCCTGGAGCATGGAGGTATCGGTTGGATCTCGGAAGGGCTCGTGGTATTGCAGCTCACGGCACAGGAACAGATGTGTACGATGCTCCCGGCCGGCGGTTCATGCAGCGCGTGTCAACTCTCTGTGGACGCCGTTCGGGTTCGCAGCAGGAGCGATATGTCCAGGGCACGCACGGAGTGGGTCAGCGCACCCACCGAAATGAAGTCCACGCCGGTCTCCGCGATCGGGCGGACCGTGTCCAGATCCACATTGCCGGAAGCCTCCGTCTCGGGGCGCGGGCCGCCGTGTCGTTCAGCGTACCGGTCCATCCAAGCAATGGCTTCGCGGAGCCGGGCGGTGTCGACACCATCCGGGGTTCGGGTCGCAAAATTGTCCAGCATGATGCGATCGGCACCGCCATGCTCCAGGACCTCGGTCAGTTCGTCGAGGGACGTGACTTCGATTTCGATGGCGGGTGCAGACATGGCGCCAGCCGATGCGTTGGCGACGGCCTGCCGCGCCGCCTGCGCGCGGTCCAGGGCGGGACCTATGCCCCCGGCCGCCAGGATGTGGTTCTCCTTGATGAGGAACATGTCGAACAGACCGACCCGGTGATTTTGTCCACCGCCAAGGAGGACGGCCCATTTGTCCAGTTTCCGGAGTCCCGGTACTGTTTTCCGCGTGTCGAGCAGCGCCGCACCCGTCCCGGCTATCCGGTCCACGAAGCGGCCCGTCGCGGTGGCCGTGCCGCTCATGCGCTGCAGGATGTTGAGGACGAGCCGTTCGCCCTCGAGGATGGGAATGGCCGGGCCTTCAATCCGGCCGAACGGCGTACCTGGAAGCGTGTCACCGTCAGCAACGGGCTGGCCTGTCGGGGTCTCCCAGACGATATGGATGTCCGGGGAGAGGTGGGTGAACACGCGCTCCGCCACGGCCAGGCCGGCCAACGTACCGGGCTCCTTGGCGACGAATTGTCCGGTCGCACGGGTGCCCGGGGGCACGGTGGCGCGCGTGGTGATATCACCGCTGCCCACGTCCTCCGCCAGCGCGCGACCAATCAGGTCATCGATTTCTTCGATGGACAGGTACGGGGGCAGATTCATGGCGTCGCGACGAGGTCGACGAGTTCCTGAGGGGCGCGGACGGGACGTCCGCGCCCCGCATCCACGAAACACAGCGTGACGTGACCGCCAATGCAGATGGTTTCGTCGCCTGACCGTCGGACGCGGTAGTCGAAACGGATGCGCGTACGGGAATCATTCAGCGTCCACATTACATCCACTTCTATGAGATCGTCGTAGTACAACGGCCGGAGATAGGATGCACCCAGGTCCAGGACCGGCATGCTGGTGCCGCCGTCCTGCATTTCCCGGTAGGTCCGGCCCAACGTGCGCAACCCCTCGGTGCGGGCGGCCTCGAACCAGTCAATGCAATGCGCATGATAGACCACGCCCATGGGATCACATTCCCGGAAGCGCACGCGGTGTTGGTGGGTATGATCCACACGCGCCAGTGGAGCGCTGAGTGGATTTGCAGGCGGACGGTCAGCGGGCATGGCAGGCACAGGTCAAGCGGGCTTGTACACGCCCATGGCATCGAACTTTGCCAGTCGGTCCCCGATCAACTCGGACGGATCCTTCCCGGACAGATGCGCCAGGTTGGCCGCAATGGCCGTACCGACGGACTGGAACGTGGCGGCCGGGTCGCGATGCGCACCGCCGCGGGGTTCCTTGATGATCTCATCGATCACCCCGACCTGGATGAGGTCGGCCGCGGTCAGCTTGAGCGCTCGGGCGGCCTCTTCCTTGTAGTCCCACGACCGCCACAGGATGGATGAACAGCTCTCGGGGGAAATGACGGAATACCAGGCGTTCTCGAGCATGAGGATCCGGTTTCCGACACCAATGCCCAATGCGCCGCCCGACGCACCCTCGCCGATGACGACGACGACGACGGGGACCGGCAAGCGGGCCATTTCCAGGAGATTCCGGGCGATGGCTTCGGCCTGTCCGCGTTCCTCGGCCTCCATGCCCGGGAAGGCACCCGGCGTATCGAGCAGCGTGATGACCGGCTTGTTGAACTTGGCCGCCATTTTCATGAGCCGGAGCGCCTTGCGGTAGCCTTCCGGATTCGGCATGCCGAATCGGCGGTATTTGCGGCTCTTCGTATCCCGACCCTTCTGGTGGCCCAGGATGACCACGGATTGGTCCTCCCCCTGGTATCGACTGCCCTTGAATGTGGCGAATCCGCCGACGAGTGCGGGATCGTCACCGAACAACCGGTCCCCGTGGAGTTCAACGAATCCGTCCGTGAGGGCTTCAATGTAGTCCAGGGTATAGGGACGTTCCGGATGCCGGGCGATCTGCACCCGCTGCCAGCGGGTCAGGTTCTCGTAGATGGAGGTGCGGAGCTCGTCCACGCGTGCTTCCAGCGCCGAGATGGTTGCGGCCAGGTCTGCCGGCGCATCCTCGTTGCGCAGCATGCGCATTTCCTGGAGTTTCTGTTCCAGTTCGGCGAGCGGCTTCTCGAAATCGAGGAGGACGGTATCCTTCTTGGATTTGGGCATGGTCAAGCAGTGGGTGGGTGATATCGCAGGTGCGAGCCGATGATCTCCAGATCGAGGGCAATGGATGCGTGGGTCACATAATACCAGTACGCACGCAAGCGTTCGTCCGGTTCCAACTCCCGGCTTGCGCTCGTGTTCATGACGGGAAACAGGGCGCAGGCCACGTCCCAGTTCCGGGGGATGCGATCGGCGTCAATCGGGGCGCACCCGACCAGCGCCAGACGGCCCCGGACCACATCCACCAATCCGGACCGGAGGCCGACCAGGCGGCGCAGCGGGGACGAGCGGGGGGCGAGGCGGGCGACCGGCCACAACAGCGGCCAGACGGCCAACACGCCGAGCCCCATCAGCCGGTGGCGGAGTCGCCGCGCGCGCGCCGACGGCAGGGATACCACTTCCGGCATGGTGCCCTGGAGGGAGGCGAGGGAGACGTGTGCGACCGAGGACTTGCCGACGACATGTTCGTCGCCCTCATTCAACATGCGCACGTGGACCCGCAGGTCATGGAGGTTGCGCATGGCCGTGAAAATGGCCTGGTTGGAGGTGTCCCGGGCCGCGAACACGATGTCCGTATATCCGCGCAGCCGGACCAGGTCCCGGAGTTGGGACATCCCGCCCAGCAGGGGCAGCGCCGGGGACACGGGACGCGTTTCCTCCAGGTCCGTTTCTCCCGAACGGTCATCGGACACATACCCTTCCAACCGGAAGGGCGGGCTCGGGTGGCTGGCCAGCATGCGCCGCAAACGTTCCGCCTCGCCCGCCCCACCCACCAAAAGGGCCTTTCGCGATCCACGTTGTCGGGCGGCCCGGACCACCCGGCCGGCCACCAGGATGGCGGCGGCGACCGGAAGGGACAGGGCCACGACCCACCGGGAGAACGCGATGTCCTGGATGAAGAACGAGAGCGTACCCACAATCAGGAAGCCGAGTACGGTTCCGAGGAACGCGGCCCGCAGGTGGTTCCGGCTGCGCGCGTCGTATCCGCCAAGCAGCAGGATACCGGCGACCGTCGCCAATGCGTAGGCCGGCGCAATCGTCAGGAAGAAGCGGACGGCAAACGACGTATCGGTCATCCAGAACCGGAGGGCGCCGACCGCCGACACGATCACGATCACCAGGGCGGCGTCGGCCAATGGAGCGGAAAGTCGCCGCATGGTATTGCCGCACAACGTCATGCCGGCGCGGATCATGATGCCGGCCTTCAGCAGCAGGGCCAGGGGCCGGGATCCGCGCCCGGTCATGTGCTTGTCCATGAACAGGAGCATGGCCCCGTAGAACAGCCTCACATAGCGGAAGTCCCCCTTCTTGGTGCTCTCGCCCTTGTAATGGATGATCTGGGTGTCGGGCGTATAGACAATGCGCCAACCGGCTTTCTGGATGCGGAAACACAGATCCAGGTCTTCCCCGTACATGAAAAAGTCCTCGTCGAACGCACCGGCCTGCCGGATGGCCTCCCGGCGCACCATCATGCAACTGCCGCTGAGTGCATCGACGTCCGTGACCTGATCCCGGGGAACGTGCGTCAGGTTGTATCGCCCGAATCGCGGACTGCGCGGAAAAAGCCGGCTCAGCCCGGTCATCCTGTAGAAGGCGGTCGCCGGGGTGGGGAAGGAGCGGCGGCTTTCCGGGGCGAAGGTCCCGTCCGGATTCAGGATCTGGCAGCCTGCCGCGCCGGTCTCCGGATGCGCGTCCATGAAGGCAACCAGAGCGGTCAGGGTATCCTCCTGCAGGATGGTGTCCGGATTCAGGATGAGGATATAGCGGCCCGCGGAGGCATGGATGGCCTGGTTGTTTGCGGCGCCGAATCCCACGTTTTCCCGGTTGGCAATGACGTGCACCCGCGGGAAATCCTCGCGAAGCATGTCGACACTGCCGTCAATGGAGTTGTTGTCCACTACCCAGGTCTCGACGGACAGGTCCCGGCTGGCCGTCTGCACGGACCGTACGGCCTGCGACAGGAAGTCCCGGACGTTGTAATTGACAATGACAACGGATACATCCGGATCGGGCACGTCCGGTGGCAGGGAATCAGGGATGGGTCCGGCGCTCATGCAGGCAGGGCAGGCTCATGAAGACAGGGTGGATGTCGCGTCGCAAGATACGGCGCGGTCGGTCGTAGGCTCCGCATGCCGTATTATCCGTGCCATGCGTCGTCTGTCCCCCTACCGAAAGGAAATCCCGGCCACATTGGCCCTGGCCATCCCCATCGTGGTCACGCAGCTGGCCCACATTTCCATGAGTTTCGTGGATACGGTGATGGTGGGGCGCCTGGGGGCCGAGGCGCTCGCGGGCGTGGCGCTCGGCAATACGGTGTTCTTCAACATCATGATTTTCTGCATGGGCATCCTGATGGCGGTCGGTCCCATGGTTTCCCAGGCGTTTGGCGCCGACGACGCGGATCCCATCGGGCGGAGCGTCCGGCAGGGACTGTGGTTGGCCGGAATCCTGGGTGTGGTGTCCTCTTTCATCATCTGGCATGCTGATGTCCTGCTGGGATGGCTGGGGCAGTCGCCGGAGAACATTGGTCGCGCCATCTCCTATCTGCGGGCCATCATGTGGGGCATTTTCCCGTTCCTGGGGTTCGTTGCCCTGCGGAGTTTCATGGAGGCGGTGTCCCGGCCCCGGACCGTGACCGTCATCGCCCTCGTCGGCGTCGTGCTCAACGTCGGGCTCAACATGGTGCTCATGTACGGTCACCTCGGGTTTCCGGCCATGGGCCTGGTCGGAACCGGATGGGCCTCCACCGGCGTCTTCTGGATCAATTTTCTGGTCCTGCTCGGTGTGGTCGCCCGGGAAAAGGGGTTTGCATCCTACCGGATTTTCTCGCGGCTCGGCCGCCCCGATCCGTCTTATTTCAAGGAATTGTTCCGGATTGGCTGGCCGATCGGCGCGTCCATGGGGGTAGAAACAAGCCTCTTCATGGCCACGGTCATGATGATGGGATGGATATCCACAACGGCGTTGGCCGCCCATCAGGTGGCCATCCAGTGTGCGGCCTTCACCTTCATGGTCCCTCTGGGCATTGGAATGGCCTCGTCCGTCCGCGTGGGCCAGGCGGTGGGGCGCCGGGATCGGGACGGCATGGTCCGGGCCGGCCTGACGGGCATGGTGCTCAGTACGGTGTTCATGAGCGGAGCCGCCCTCGTGTTCTGGATCATTCCCCGTCCCGTGGTCGGGCTGTACCTGGATCTCTCGGCTCCCGCCAATTTCGACGTGGTGACCGTGGCCGTTTCGCTGCTGGCCGTGGCTGCGGTCTTCCAGGTGGTCGACGGCATCCAGGTCTCGGCCATGGGGGCCCTGCGGGGATTGAAGGACACGCGGATGCCCATGATCATTTCCGTCATATCGTATTGGGGCATCGGCTTGACGTCCGGATATGTGCTCGCTTTTCCCATGGGATACGGCGAGCAGGGGCTGTGGGTCGGGCTCGTCCTCGGCCTGGCCAGCGCTGCCATCCTGTTGACCTTCCGTTTTTTCCGACACGCGCGTGTCGCTCCCGAGCCCATCGCGGGCATCCGCGACACCTTTTAGATGAAATTCAATCTTTCAGTCGTCGCGTCGTTTCCATTTATTTGGTAGGTTAGCCAGACTGAAGATCCTCGTACCCCGAGTAACCCCACCCATCGTACCTGCATGGCGCAGATTTTCAACCGCAAGGCAAACGTATTGCCGACCCTGTCACTCGTTGGCGCGCTCGGCGGTGGCGTATTCGCCATTCTTGCAATCTGGTATTTCTTTTCCCCTGAGTACACGGACGTCGGCTACGCGCCGGAGCAGCCCGTTGCATTCAGTCATCGCTTGCACGCCGGGCAGGTCGGGCTGGATTGCCAATACTGTCATACGCAGGTCAAGGATGCTGCGCATGCCAACGTGCCGGCCACCCAGACCTGCATGAACTGTCACAGCCAGATCCGCACGGAGTCGCCCAAGCTGCTTCCGGTCCGCGAAAGCTGGGCCACCGGAAACAGCATTGAGTGGGTCAAGGTGCACCAACTGCCTGACTACGCCCGGTTCAGTCACGCCATCCACACGAACAACGGTGTCGGGTGCGAGTCGTGCCATGGCCGGATTGATCAGATGGAGGTTGTATCGCTGCAAGAACCCCTGTCCATGAGCTGGTGTCTGGAGTGCCATCGTCAGCCGGAGCTGTTCCTGCGCCCCGACTCGGAAATCACCACGATGGGGTACGAGTACCCGGATGATTACGTCCAGAAGAACCTGCAGCGGGTATTGGATGAGAACATCGTGCCGCCGACCAACTGCTCCGCCTGTCACTATTAATGTCCCGTACCATGATTGAGCTACCTGTTGTAGATGCGTCCGCGACCGGGGATGCCGGAGACCATGCACCCCGCGCGCGGTTCTGGCGCAGTGTCAGCCAACTCGAGAAAACGTCCGATTTCAAGGAAATCGCGGCCAACGAGTTCGTGCCCGGAGCGTCCGAGACGCCAGGCGGTGCCTCCCGTCGTCAGTTCCTGCAGGTCATGGGCGCTTCCATGGCACTGGCCGGCCTGACGGCGTGCCGCAAACCGGTCGAGACCATTGTGCCGTTTGCCCGTCGGCCCGAGGACATGATCCCCGGGGTGCCGGTGAACTACGCGACCTCCATGCCCTTCCGGGGTTCGATTCGGCCGTTGTTGGTGGAGAGCACGGACGGTCGCCCCACGAAAGTTGAAGGCAATCCGGACCACCCGGAAGTCATGGGCGCCTCATCGGTTTTCGAGCAGGCATCCTTGCTCGGGCTGTACGACCCGGACCGCTCGCAGGTTGTTTTGAAGGACGGCGCGGTCTCTTCCTGGACGGAGTTCAAGCGCCACCTCGGCAGCCTTCCCACCTCAACGCGCATTGCCGTTGTGGCGGAGCCCACGTCCTCCATGACGTTTGCCTCCCTGCGGCGTCAGATCGAAGGCCGTTTTGCTCAGGTCCGGTTCGTGAACTACGAACACCTGACAGCCAACCGCGCGACGCGCGGATACCAGGCCGCATTCGGCCGAACGGTGCGACCCTCCTGGAACATGGAGGAAGCCCAGGTCATCCTCTCCCTGGATGCAGACTTCCTGTCGGCTGCGGCCGACGACACGATTGCCAACACGCGGGGATTTGCCCGCAGCCGCCGGATTGAAGAGACGGGCTCCATGAGTCGCCTCTATGCCGTTGAAAGCGGCTATTCCATTACGGGTGGCATGGCGGACCATCGGCTCCGTTTGAAGTCGGGCGCCGTCGGAGCATTTGCAGCGTCCCTAGCGGGTGCCTTGGGTCTCCATTCCTCATCCGTGCCTGCATTCGACGGCCATGTCTGGATCCAGGCGCTCGCGGACGATCTGACCCGCGCGGGTTCGCGGGCTTTGGTCATAGCGGGCGACAACCAACCGGAAGCCGTCCATACCCTGGCCGCCGCCATCAACGCCTCGTTGGGAGCCATCGGTACCACGGTGTCGCTTATGGATGTACCGGGCGAGTCGGTGAATGATATCCAGGCGGATGTCCGGGCACTGGTCGCTGATCTGCAGTCCGGGTCTGTGGATGTCCTCGTCACGCTGGGTGTGAACCCCGTGTATGACCACCCCGGCCTGGCGGATGCGTTCGCCCGCGCTGGAGAACGGATCCACGTCGGCATGTACGTGGATGAGACGGCGCGTGGTGCCTCTTGGCACGTGCCTCAGGCCCACTATCTGGAAGCTTGGGGCGACGGGCGCTCCCGCACCGGGCATGCGGCCATCATCCAGCCCCTGATTTCGCCTCTTTATGACGACGCCCACTCCGACCTGGAGGTGCTGGGTCTGCTGGCAACAGGGCAGGAGCAATTCGGATACGACCTGGTCCGCGATACGTGGCGGGGCATGCTACCGGGATCCTTTGAAGACGCCTGGCGGAAGGTGGTTCACGATGGATTCCTGGCCGACAGCAGCTATCCGACTGTCAGTGCCGGCGTGTCCGGCGCGGCCGTATCCGCAGCTGTGTCGACGGTGTCGGAAGGGGGCGTTGCCGAGCTCGAAGTGGTCATCAACCTGGACGGCAAGGTTCTGGACGGTCGCTACGCCAACAACGCGTGGCTCCAGGAACTGCCCGATGCGACCACAAAGGTGGTCTGGGACAACGTGGCAGCCATGAATCCGGCCACGGCCGAGCGCCTGGGACTCCAGTCCCGACTGGATGGCGGCAAGTATCTCACGGATACGGTCACCATCACGGTGGGTGAGGCATCGGTCGATCTGCCGGTGTGGATCCAGCCTGGCATGGCCGACGATTCCATCCATGTCACGACCGGTTACGGGCGGGACATCCAATCGAATCGTCCGTTCCGGGAAACGAATCTGTTCGATCTGGACGACTACACGGACGTGTACGGATCGGGCGCTGTTTCATCCGGTGTCGGTACCAGCGTCTCGATGCTCATGCAGCGCGGTTCACGGATTGTGTCAGCCGCTTCGGTGACCAAGTCCGGATCGGACTACATGGTGGCCTCCACCCAGGATCACGGCGCCATGGAAGAGGAGGGCCAGGAGGTCCAGAAACGAGGCCTGTTCCGGATGGCCACGGTGGCGGAGTACCAGGCCAACCCGGATTTCGTAAAAGGCGGCGAGCCGGCACCACTCCGGGAAGACTGGGGGGACTATCCGAGCCTGTGGGAGGACAGCCACCCCAAGAATGCCGAGGAAATCACAACGAGCCGCTACAACGTGAACCAGTGGGGCATGGTCATTGACCTGAACACCTGCACCGGTTGCAACGCATGTGTGGTGGCCTGCCAGTCCGAAAACAACATCCAGGTGGTCGGCAAGGAGGAAGTCTCCCGTGGTCGGGAAATGCACTGGATCCGGATGGACCGGTATTTCGTGAGCGGGGATGGGGCCAGTTTCGAAGAACCGCAGATGGTGCTTCAGCCCATTCCGTGCATGCACTGCGAGAACGCACCTTGCGAGCAGGTCTGTCCCGTGGCCGCAACCGTCCACTCACCGGACGGCACCAACCAGATGATCTACAACCGGTGCATCGGGACCCGGTACTGCGCCAACAACTGCCCGTACAAGGTGCGTCGGTTCAATTTCTTCAATTGGACGAAGCATCTTCCGACGTCGGTCCGGATGGCGCAGAATCCGAACGTCACGGTCCGCTCACGCGGTGTGATGGAAAAGTGCTCCTACTGCATCCAGCGCATCCGCGAGGTCAACAAGACCACGAACATCGAAAACCGCCCCATCCGGGACGGAGAAGTCGTTACGGCATGTCAGCAGGCCTGTCCTGCCCAGGCCATCACGTTCGGTGACCTGGCGCTGGCCGACAGTGCCGTTTCCAAGAAGCGCCAATCCAACCGGCGTTACGAATTGCTGGCCGAGCTCTCGGTCAAGCCCCGTACCAGTTATCTGGGACGGATCCGCAATCCGAATCCATCTCTGCAACCAAACGATAACGCGTGACGCCCGTGAGTACGGACAACAGGGAAAAGACACTTTCGGGTACGGCAGATTTCCACGGCGAGGAACCCCTCGTCAAGGGAAACCTGACGTTTCACGACATCACCGATATCGTGTCGGCCCACACTGAAAAAAAGACCCCACTGGCCTGGTGGGGCGCGTTCTCGCTCGCCAATGCCGGCCTGCTGCTGCTGGTCGTCATGATCGCCTACCTGTTCTGGAACGGGACGGGCGTGTGGGGACTCAACAACCCGGTCGGTTGGGGGTATGCCATCGTGAACTTCGTGTTCTGGGTCGGCATCGGTCATGCCGGAACACTGATTTCGGCCATCCTCTTCCTGTTCCGGCAGCAATGGCGTACAGCCATCAACCGGTCGGCTGAGGCCATGACCATTTTTGCTGTCATGTGCGCCCTGGTCTTTCCGACCATCCACGTGGGTCGGGTCTGGGCCATCTATTGGACGCTTCCGCTGCCGAACCAGATGGGCATGTGGCCCCAGTTCAAGAGCCCGCTGCTGTGGGATGTGTTCGCCGTGTCGGTGTACTTCACGGTTTCCCTGGTTTTCTGGTACGTAGGTCTCATTCCGGACATCGCCACGTTGCGCGACCGCGCTACGACGAAGGTCCGCCGCATGGTGACGGGTATCCTGTCCATGGGCTGGACCGGGGCAAACCGCCACTGGCGCAACTACGAGAAAGCGTACCTGTTGCTGGCCGCCCTGGCCACGCCGCTCGTGCTGTCGGTCCACTCGGTCGTGTCCTTCGACTTCGCCGTGTCCATCGTGCCGGGTTGGCATACCACCATCTTCCCGCCGTACTTCGTGGCCGGTGCCATTTTCTCCGGGTTTGCCATGGTGGTCACACTGCTCGTGATTGCCCGGAAGATCTACGGCATCGAGAACATCATCACCATCAACCACCTCGAGAAGATGAACATCATCATTCTCCTGACCGGTACGATGGTGGGATTCGCCTACATCACGGAGTTCTTCATTGCGTGGTACTCGGGCGTCCAGTATGAGCAATACGCCTTCCTGAACCGGGCCTTCGGTCCGTATGCGTGGGCCTACTGGATCATGATGTCGTGCAACCTCTTCTTCCCGCAATTCTTCTGGTTCAAGAAGCTGCGCCGCTCCATCCCGTTCATGTTCGTGGTGTCCATCACGACCAACATCGGCATGTGGTTCGAGCGGTTCGTGATCACGGTCACATCGTTGCACCGGGACTACCTGCCGAGCTCGTGGGACTACTACACGCCGACGTTCGTGGACGTCCTGACGTTCGTGGGCACGTTCGGCCTGTTCTTCACGCTGTTCCTCCTGTTCCTCCGGTTCATCCCCATGGTGGCGATTTCCGAGGTGAAGGGGGTCATGCCGGAAGCCGACCCGCATTTTTACGACCACGAGGGTGACGGACATGGTGCAGCGCACGATGTCGTCGTACCCGATTCGAAGCACAACGCATAAGGTCGAGTCCATGCTCAAACAACTTGCGACGGAAATCAAGGCGACCATGGGGATCTATGAGCCCCGGACGGATGCCACATACGGGATGCTGGCCGAGTTTGCGCACCCGGGTGAGCTCGTGAAGGCGGCGAAGGCAGCCCGCGACGCCGGCTACAAGCAGTTCGATACCCACAGCCCCTTCCCCATCCACGGAATGGACAAGGCCATGGGTCTTCCAAACTCGAAGGTGGGTTTCATTACGCTTGGCGGTGGCATTGCCGGCCTCTCGCTGGCCATTTGGCTGCAGTGGTGGACGAGTGCGGTCGAATACCCCATCAACATCTCCGGGAAGCCGTTCTTCGCGTGGGAACCGTCCATTCCGATCATGTTCGAGTTGACGGTATTGTTCGCCGCCCTTGCAACCGTAGGAGGCATGTTGGCCATGAACGGCCTGCCACGCCCGTACAATCCCCTGTTCTATTCGGATAATTTCGCGCGCGTTACGGACGACGCCTTCTTTCTCCACATTGCCGCCAACGACTCCAAATTCGACCTGGAGGGAACCGAGCGTTTCCTGAAGCAGATCGGTGCCAGTCGGGTTGAGGTGGTTCACGACCGCGGAGACGCAGAATAATGATGAGACTTTTCGGCATATCGCTCATGCTCGTTCTGGTCCTGGCAGGTTGCCAAGGGGCCATTTCGGAAAAGCCTCCGGTTCACTTGAACCAGAACATGGATTTCCAGGAGAAATTCGAGGCCCAGGAAGCCAATGCGTTCTTCGCGGACGGCAGGGCCATGCGTCCGCCGGTTCCGGGTACCGTGGCTCGTGGTTTCCTGAAGGAAGACACGGCCTGGTGGACCGGCAAGGATGCCTCCGGAGATTATGTGGAGACGCCCGTCGAATTGACCATGCAGGTCATGGAGCGGGGACAGGACCGGTACAATATCTATTGCTCCGTGTGCCACGGTCTGGCGGGTGATGGAAACGGCATCATCATGACTGGCCGCTACGGATACGTGCCTGCTCCCACCTTTCATTCAGAGCTGCTCCGCGCCCGCGAAGACGGCTATTACTTTGATGTCATATCGCATGGAGTGCGCAGCATGCCCGCCTACGGGCAGCAGGTAGCCGTCGCGGACCGGTGGGCCATTGTCGCCTATGTCCGGGCCCTGCAACGCAGCCAGTACGCATCCAGTGCAGATGTCCCCGAAAATCAGCGATAGTATGGGTATCAAGAGAAGCAATCCATTGGTCTGGCTGGTTGACCCGCTTGCACCGACGTCTGCCGATGCGAAGGAAGCCTATCGGTTCTCCTGGTCCCAGATGGCCTGGCTCGTTCCGCTTGCCATCGGCATTGCCGGGCTGGCCGTGTCTGCCGTCGGTTGGGCTACCGATCCGAAGCAATTCTACTTCTCCTACCTGGTAGGATGGGTATTCTGCCTCTCTCTGGCGCTCGGGGGGCTCTTTTTCGTGCTCATCCAGCACCTTACCAAGGCCCGTTGGAGTGTCGTCGTGCGACGCATCCCCGAGGCGCTGTTGTGGTCCTTTCCCATGTTGGCCATTCTGGGTATCCCGGTCATCCTGGGCATGCACGACCTGTATCATTGGACGCACGCTGAGTTGTTCGACCCGACCAACCCGGCCTACGACAAGGTCATCGCCGGCAAGGAGCCGTACCTGAACACGCCATTCTTCCTGGGTCGCCTGGCATTCTACTTCATCGTATGGAGCATCGTGTCCTACAAGCTCTATACGCGGAGCATTGCCCAGGACCAGGACGCCGATCCGTCCATTCCCGCCAAGCAGCGGTTCACGGCCGCCTGGGGCCTGGCGCTGACGGCAATCACGGTGGCCTTCGGGTCGTTTGACATCCTGATGTCGCTCGATCCCCACTGGTTTTCCACCATCTTCGGCATCTATTTCTTCGCCGGTGCCTTCATGAGCATCATGGCGGTCACGGCATTCACGGCCATGATGCTCCAGCGCAAGGGCATGCTGAAGGGCGTGGTGACAGTGGAGCACTACCAGGACCTCGGTAAATTCCTGTTCGGGTTCGTGGTGTTCTGGGCCTATATCGCCTTCAGCCAGTACATGCTCATCTGGTACGCCAACCTGCCTGAGGAGACCCTGTTTTTCCGGCACCGGCTGGAGCACGGATGGGAATACCACAGTGCGGCACTGCTGCTCATGCACTTCATCCTCCCGTTCATGATCCTGATCGGGCGCTGGGCCAAGCGCTCATTGCCCATTCTCGGTTTCATGTGCATCTGGCTGCTCGTCATGCAGTGGTTCGATCTCCACTGGATTGCCATGCCCATCCTGCATGACCATCATGCCATGATCAGCCTGTACGATGTCGCTGCCTGGTTTGGCCTGACCGGTGTGTTTGTTGCCGCATTCATGTACCGGCTCAGTCGCCACGCGCTGGTTCCGCAAAACGATCCAAACCTTGGCGCATCCATCGCCTTCAAGAACTCCTGATATCATGTCTGAACATCATCATGAAGTCGGCGTCGAGCCCGAGGGCATAAGCGCAAGTGTCATCTTCGGAACCGTCATCCTGTCGGTGGTCGTCATTCTGGCACTCGTGATTTTCGGGTTCGCGTATTCGGGTCTGCACTTCAATGAGGCGGAACTGGCCTCGACCGAGTTCACCGGCTACCCCCTGAAGGCGGAAACCGCCATGAACGGAGCGGCACTGTTGGACGGATATGAGCAGGTGGATGCGGAGTCGAATATCTATCGAATCCCGATTGAGCGGGCCATGGAGCTCGTTGTAGCGGAATCCAATCAATAGCGTGTCGGTTCACCGGAATCCCCAATCATCTTTCCAACCCGGAATGCGCGGTCTGTTCGTCCTGCTGGTGCTCGCGATTGCGCTCCTGCCCGTGGCTTTCTCCGCCCGTGCCCAAACGGCTGCACCAAGTGCGCTGAAGGGTGTCGGGATCCAGGAGCAGCTTGGGTCTGTGCTTCCAATGGACGCAACGTTCCAGGATGAATCGGGGGAGACGGTGCCGCTGGCTTCGTTCTTTGGTTCGGGTCGCCCCGTCATCCTGAACTTCGTCTATCACGACTGCCCCATGCTCTGCAGTGTCCTGCTGGAGAGTTTCACGCAGACGATGAAGGAAATGGAGTTCACCGCCGGAATGGATTTCGATATCCTGACCGTCAGTTTTTCGGCGCTGGAGACACCGGACCTGGCGGCGCGACAGAAAGAGCGCTACCTGGGCTTGCTCGGGCGACCGGAAGCTGAGGACGGATGGCATTTCCTGACGGGCACGGAGGAGCAGATCGCTCAACTGACGGACGCCACGGGCTTCGACTTCAAGTGGGTCGCGTCGCGGAGCGAATTCGCCCACGCCGCCGCCCTGATTTTCGTCTCGCCGGACGGAACGATCACACGATATCTGCACGGTCTCTATTTTGAGCCCTCCAACGTGCGAAAGGCACTCGTGGAGGCCTCCGATGGCAAGGTCGGGTCGACCGTGGACCAGATCCTGTTGTACTGTTTCCAGTACGACCCGACGGCAAACTCGTATGTCCTCCATGCCACCAATCTCATGAAGCTGGGAGCGCTGCTCACCATCCTTTGTATTGGTTTCGGGATTTGGATGCTGCGTCGTCGCGAGCGCAGCAAGGTGGCTGCGCGACTCTCACATGTAAACTCTTAACCCCACTCCTATGGGCGAGAATGGAATTTGGCTGCCGGACGCATCATCCACCCTTGCGGGTGAGGTCGATGCGTTGTTCTGGTTCGTGTTCTGGGTGAGCACGATCATATTCGCAGCTGTCGTACTCACGAAACTCTGGTTCGTCTACACGCACAAGCGGAAATCCCAGTCCGAGGTCCCGCAGCCTGTTCATGAGAGCAAGTTACTGGAGGCCGTCTGGATCGTGCTGCCGACCATCCTGGTCCTCATCGTATTCACGTGGGGATTCAAGGTCTACGTGAAGCTTTACCAGGCCCCACCGGACTCCTATGAGATCACGGTCCGGGGCAAGCAGTGGGTATGGGAATATGAATATGCGGAAGGCGTATTGACCGCCGGGGATCTGTACGTTCCCGCGAACCGTCCCGTCAAACTGAACATGAGTTCCGTGGATGTCCTGCACAGTTTCTTTGTCCCGGCCTTCCGGGTCAAGATGGACGTTCTTCCCAACCGGTATACGTCGGTCTGGTTTGAGGCCAACGAGCCCGGGGAGTATCAGATCTATTGCACGGAGTATTGCGGAACGGCCCATTCCGGCATGCTGGGCAAGGTGATCGCCCTGAATGAGGAAGATTTCCAGGCCTGGATCCAGGAGCAGAGCCAGGATCTGCCGCCGGTTGAATTGGGCGCGCAGGTGTTCGGCGTCCAGTGCGCGGTCTGTCATGCCATTGACGGTACGCAGAAAATCGGCCCGGCCCTGAACGGCTTGTTCGAAAAAGAGCGGCGGTTCACGGACGGATCCACGGCCATTGCCGACGAAAACTACATCCGGAACTCGATTGTGAATCCGGCCAGCCAGGTGGTGGAGGGCTTCAACCCTGTCATGCCGCCGTTCAACACGCTCAGTGCGAAGCAGGTCGATGGTCTGGTCGCGTACATCAAGACGCTCGAATAACCTATGTCAGTCAACTACCTGAATCACGACAAGTCCATCAAGTCGTGGCTTCTGTCGCTCGATCACAAGCGCATTGGCATCATGTACCTGGTGGCCGTTGCCTTGTCGTTCCTGGGCGGTGGCATCCTGGCCATTCTGGTTCGTACGGAACTGTTGGCGCCGGGGCAGACCATCATGAGCGCCGATGCGTACAACCAGTCGTTCACGCTGCATGCCGTACTGATGATCTTTGCGTTCATCATTCCGGCGGTCCCGGCGGTCATGGGCAACTTCGTGCTGCCCATCCAACTCGGGGCCAAGGACGTGGCCTTCCCGCGACTGAACCTGGCCAGCTTCTACATCTACCTGGCCGGAGCCGCCATTGTGCTCTCCGCCCTGGCCGTTGGTCGGATTGACGGGGGATGGACGTTCTACGCGCCCTATTCCATGACCATCGGGGACAGCATCCTGTTCATAACGGCCGGTGTGTTCGTGATGGGCTTCTCGTCCATCCTGACGGGTTTGAACTTCATTGTGACCATCCACAAGATGCGGGCGCCAGGGCTCACCTGGAATCGCCTGCCCCTCTTCATCTGGTCCATTTACGCCACGTCGATCGTCCAGGTGCTGGCCACGCCGGTCATCGGTATCACCATGGTGCTGCTTTTCCTGGAGCGCCTGCTCGGCATCGGTATTTTTGACCCGGCTTTGGGTGGAGACCCGGTCCTGTTCCAGCACTTCTTCTGGTTCTACTCCCATCCGGCCGTGTACATCATGATCCTGCCCGCTTTCGGGATCATTTCCGACCTCATGGGGACGTTTTCCCGTCAGCAGGTTTCCGGATACAAATTCGTGGCTTTGTCTTCCGTCGCCATTGCGTTCCTCGGGTTCCTGGTCTGGGGTCATCACATGTTCGTGTCCGGCCAGTCGGCTGTCTCTTCGGTGGTGTTTTCATTGATTACGTACCTGATCGGCATTCCGACCGGTGTGAAGGTCATCAACTGGGTCCAGACCATGCACCGCGGCTCGGTATGGCTCCAGACGCCCATGTTGTATGCGCTCATGTTCCTGTTCACCTTTTCCATTGGTGGATTCACGGGCGTGATGCTGGGTGTGTTGGCCGTGGACGTTCATTTGCATGACACCTATTTCGTCGTGGCGCACTTCCATTACGTGATGATGGGCGGCAACGTGATTGCGGCTCTTGGCGGATTGCACTACTGGTGGCCGAAGATGACGGGCAAGATGTTCAACGAGACGCTTGGACGGATTGGTGCCGCCCTGGTATTCATCGGGTTCAATACCACGTTCTTCCCGCAGTTCATCATGGGCACCCAGGGCATGCCGCGGCGCTACTATGACTACCTTGAGCAGTTCACGAACCTGCATGTCCTGTCGACGATCGGTTCGTACATCCTGGCCGTCGGTCTTTTCCTGATTGCCGGATATCTGCTCCATTCGCTGTTCCGTGGTCGGAAGGCACCCGCCAATCCGTGGGGTGGCTTGACGCTGGAGTGGACGCATACGACCACGCCACCGCACCCCCACAACTTCGAGGAGACGCCTATTGTGACCCGTGGCCCGTACGACTATCATCTGGCTCCCGAGCTCTTCCAGAAGGGTGAGGGGGATGGATTCGGCAGTGAAGTCGTTTCCGTGACCCCTTCGTCCACCCACTCCGACTGACCAGACATCGCCGCCGGAAATCATCCTTACGCAGAACATGGCTTCACACGCTGACCATCCAGCCCACCTGCAGCACCATTTTGTGTCGTCCGAACAACAGTTCGACTCGGCCAAGATGGGAATGTGGTTGTTCCTGATCACGGAAATCCTGCTTTTCAGCGGAATGTTCGTGGCCTACACCGTTTACCGGGTATGGTACCCGGAAATGTTCGCTGGCATGGCGGAGTTGCTGGACTGGCGACTGGGCGGTCTCAACACGCTGGTGCTGCTCGCGTCGTCCTTCACGGTTGCGCTGGGCATCCACTACGCCCAGGTGGACAACAAGAAGGGACTGGTCACGAACCTGATCCTGACGTTCGTCTTTGCCTGTATCTTCCTCGTGGTCAAGTATTTCGAGTACTCGGCCAAGATTGAACACGGAATCGTGCTGGGAGACGGATTCGCTCCTCACGGTGTGTCCCACGGGGTGGACTATGCGTCGTTCGATGTCCCCATGGCCCAGCAATTCTTTTCCATCTACTACGTGATGACGGGCATCCATGGATTCCACGTGCTGGTCGGAATGGGCCTGTTTGCGTGGATTACGGTGCGTGCCATCAAGGGGGAGTTCTCCAGTGCGTATTACACACCGGTAGAGCTCTGCGGTCTCTACTGGCACCTTGTTGACATCATCTGGATCTTCCTTTTCCCACTTCTCTATCTCATTTGAGCGCCATGTCCCACGCAGAACATCACATTACACCCATCAAGACGCTCGTCCAGGTTATCCTGGCCCTGTTTGCGTTGACGGTGCTGACGGTTGTGACATCACGAATGGAGCTTGGCGCCCTGGATGTCCCGGTGGCCCTGGCCATTGCCCTGTTCAAGGCAGGACTGGTTGTCACGATCTTCATGGCGCTCAAATATGACAACAAGGTCAACTCGGTGGTTTTCGGCGTAGGTGCCTTGTTCGTGATCGTCTTTCTTTCGTTCACGTTGTTCGACACCATGTTCCGGGGCGATCTGTCCAATACGACCAAAGGGACCATCCTTGAACAGCAGGCTGCCGAAGAGGCCCTTCAGGCCCGCGAGCCCGACCCGTCTGCACTCCAGTTCAACCGGGTTATTGAATAGGGTTGGTAACCAAACGAAGGGCTTCGTCGTCTTACAGGTGTCCCTGAACACCAATCTGTCGATACGTCCCGGATGTGGACCCTATTCATTGTTACAGGCGCTTCCGTACTCTTCCTGATGATCGTTTGGGTGGTCGTCACGGCCATCCGGATCGTCAAGCCGGAGTCCGAAGTCCTGCATGACGACGATCGGCTTCGTTTCGTCCGTCTGCGCACCCGGTCCGGAGCCCGGGTTTCCGTTCGCTTCAGTGACATCCGCGCGCTGGAACGGGAGCGAGAACGGGCCCACGCAGGCACCCATGGGGAAGAGCATGCCTACACGTGGCTCGAAGGCGCATCCATGGGAATCCCCGTGGACTGGTATGCCGATCTGGAGGTGAGGAGGAACTGACCACGGTTCAACGCGAGACTTGGGTATGGCCTGGGTCCGCGTCAGTCGTTCGCTTTCAGCAACGCGGGCAGGCGTTCGTTCAGGAACTTCGAAAGTCCCTGGTACGAGGCATTGAGGGTCTTCCGCAGATTGGCATCCTCGACGCCCATGTGGCCTGAGACCACCTTCAGGATCTGGCACGGCGTGCCGTGAGTTGCCGCCACGTAGGCAACCGCATAGCCGGTCATATCGCTCATGTCGGCAATCCGCTGCCAGTAGCTGAGCTCGGACGCGCCCTGGACAGTGTGGTCCTGCGTTACCAGTGTGCCTTGCGCGAGGTGTTCGAAGGGCACCGAAAGCGGCATTCTGGGATACGTCGGGGCCGACAGCTCAATACGATCACCCTCAAAGACCTGGGAAACGGAAACCAGATCTCCTACGTTCAACTCGTTCGAGAGAGCCGTACACGTGCCGGCGTGGAGGATTTTGGATAACTTCGTGGACCGCAACAGGCGTTCCGTCCGGAGGGCCCCCTTGATTTTCCCGATGCCCGCTATGGCCACAAGGATGTCATCGTCATGGAAATGCTCTCCTTCCGAGAGGCCGTCGAAACGGCCGCGCTGCCAGGAGGCCAGGAAAGGTTGGGCTTCTTCAACCGTGGAAAAAACGATGCCTATCATTGAACAGCACTGCTGCTGGGAAGTACGCTTGGGAAAGGTTGTAAGAAACGAATATTCAGGCCGGTATGAAAGTCACGGAGCTGCTGGAAAAGGCCCAGGCGCCACAAATATCCTACGAGATCGTCCCTCCGCGCCGTGGGGGAACCGTAGCTGAAATACTGGAAATCGTGGATGGACTCAAGGAGTTCAATCCGCCATTCATAGACGTCACGTCCCATTCGGCCCAGGTGTACTACGAAGAACAGCCGGATGGCTCGTGGCGGCGGCATGTGAAACGCAAGCGGCCTGGCACGTTGGGTCTGTGTGCAGCCATCAAGGGACGGTTCGGGATCGAAACGGTGCCCCATCTGCTGTGCCGTGGATTCACCAGGGAGGAGAGTGAGGATGCGCTCATCGAACTGAACTACCTCGGGATCCACAATGTGATGGCACTGCGTGGGGATGACAGTGGCTTTCGCAAGCCCATCAGTGGGGACCGCACCCGGAATGAGTATGCGATTGAGCTGGTCAGTCAGATCATGGACATGAACCGTGGGGTCTATCTGGAAGAGCTCATCGGGGCGTCACCCACGGAGTTCTGTGTGGGTGTGGCGGGCTACCCGGAGAAGCATTTCGAAGCGCCCAACCTGTCCTGGGACATCCAGAATTTGAAAGCCAAGGTGGAAGCCGGCGCCGATTATGTGGTGTCACAGATGTTCTTCGACAACGCCGCCTTCCTGGAGTTCAACACCAAGTGTGATGAGGCCGGAATCCGCGTGCCCGTTGTGCCCGGGCTCAAGATCCTGACGAGCAAGCGCCAACTGAAATCCCTGCCGTCCACCTTCCACGTCCATATTCCGGAAGAGCTGGCTGCCGAAGTCATGGAGGCCAAGGATGAGCATGTCGCAGAAATCGGCATCCAGTGGGCGCTGCGGCAATCCGTCGAATTGTTGGAGGCCGGTGTGCCCTATCTGCACTTCTATATCATCCAGACGCCGGAACATGTCCGGAGAGTGGCGCAGGAATTGCATCGCCTGGCGTGAGGTAGCGATTCTCCAGGGCGGTCATCAGGCGGGAGCCCTCGGCCGTTGCATCGTCATGTCCGGCCAGGTGGAGCAGGCCGTGGACAATGTACCGGGCGACTTCCTGCCTGACCGTGGTGTTGAATTCTACACAGCGTTCCCGAGCAGTCTCCACATCCACGTAGACTTCGCCCTCCAACCCGGCCTCACTCTCTTCGACCACGAAGGACAGGACGTCGGTATCGTAGTCGTGGGACAGCCATATATTGTTCAGTTCCGTGACCAGTTCGTGCCCGGCGAGAATGATTCCTATGGACGCCCAGCGGACAGATTCACCGGCCATGACCCGTTCGACCAGCAGGAGGGTCTCCTCCTCGGTGGGCAGATCGTCCTGGTTCGGAACAACCACGTCGAAAAGGAACACCATCAGCCGAGATCCCCGAAAAGGTCTTCCGTTACCGACAGGGCCACCGTACTCATGATGAGTTCAGGGGGCAGTTGGGTAAAGTCGGTGGAGAACAGGGCCGTATCCACGTTCGCATACAACGAGCAGCCGGCCTCCCGTTCCACGACGAGGCCATTCGCGGTATCCCCGCTCCGGGCCACGAAGATCACTTCTCCCAATTCCTGGCTGGCCTTGAAACCCGTGCATCCCTGGATCTGGAGAAAAGAACTGGCTGCGTAGACGGAAACCAGGCTGGTGACCTCGCCATCCGGCAATACCACCGGATCGTGGATTTCAAGCGTGATCCGTCGTCCGCTCGAAGCGTCCGACAACTCGAAACGGGCCATATCATCCGTGCGCTTGCACGTGACGCCCAGCACCTGCTCAATCCGCTCGATGTCGGAGTTGGAAAACGAGTAAGCCATGATGGAATGGGGTCCCTTTTGGGTACAAATCAGAAGATAGACGCGGTCCGGCCCAAAAACAATGCGAAGCCGATTCGTGGCAGGACCCGTCGGGGAGCATGTCCGTATGGTACGCTTTCCACCCGACAGGTTGCAGACCGATGATGAACAACCGATTGAAAGCCATCCGCTGGGGCATGACCGGGGCGTTGCTGGCAGGCGCAGGCGTGGCATTGGGAGCGTTCGGCGCGCATACGCTGGCCGACGTCCTTTCCGTGGAACGCCTGGAAACCTATGGTACCGGTATCAGCTACCTCCAGTATCACGCACTGGCCATCCTGGTTGTGGCATGGCTTGCCGGGAGACAGGATCTCGCGGAGGCGTCCGTCCGGTTGCTCTTCCGTGCGGCCCAAGCATTCGCCCTGGGCATCCTGTTTTTCACGGGCAGTCTGGTCACCCTTTCCGTCACCGGCATCACCTGGCTGGGTGCGGTCGCACCTGTGGGTGGCGTCGCATTCATGACCGGGTGGGTGCTGACGGCCGTCGGGATCAGCCGATCTCGTCTTCTTCGAACAGAAGCGTGATGCTCGGGGACAGGTTGTGCTCCTCCGCCAGTTCCAGCAGGACGCGGGCCACCTTTTCGGGGTGGTCATACGTTCCGACTTCACGGCTGTCCACAGCAAGGGCATATCCGATATCATCGGCCGAGCCGGCTTCGTAGTCTTCCCATTCCGTGGCTTCTTCCAGCACGAACAGGCCGTCTTCCGGCGCGAACGAGGCCACGTAGCGCTCCTTGTGGGCGTGGGTATCGACCAGGCTCAGGTTTCCGAGCGCTTCATATTCCTCGTCGTAGAACAGGGTTTCGCCAATGAGGCGAAGGGCGAAGGCATTCAGATTGAATGTGGACATGGTCGTATACGGGCAAGAGTAGGGTGCGGTCGGTCAGCCAAGATACGCCGCCAGATACGCGTTCGCATCGCCGGGCTCCAGAATGCGCATGTCTGACGCGAAAATTGCACCAAAATGACGCGTAATCGCATCTTCCACGTCGGGCATGGCGATGGAATGGCCCAGTTCCGCAGCGAGGGAGGAGACGCCACGGTCTGTTATTCCGCACGGAACGATCATGTTGAAGTGCGCCAGGTTGGTGTTCACATTCAGGGCGAATCCGTGCATGGTCACCCAGCGGCTGCACCGGATGCCCATGGCGCAGAGCTTGCGTTCGTTGCCGGGAGGCTCCGTCATCCAGACACCGGTACGGCCTTCGACGCGGCCCGCCGTCAGGCCGAAGTCCGCGCAGGTACGGATGATCACGTCCTCGAGATCACGGAGATAGCGGTGGATGTCCGTGTAGTACCGGTCCAGGTCCAGGATGGGGTATCCGACGAGCTGTCCCGGCCCGTGATAGGTGATGTCGCCCCCCCGGTCAATGGGGACGAACGTCGCGCCCTCCGCGCTGAGCTCGTCGTCGGTTGCCAGCAGGTTGGCACGATCGCCACTCTTGCCCAGCGTGAAAACGGGGGGATGCTCCACAAGGAGCATGACATGATCGGGCCGGGTCGGTCGCGCCGACCGCTTGTCCGCGACGAGGTGGTTCTGGATGCGTCGCTGGAGATCCCACGCCGGTTCGTAGTCCATGCGGCCCATCCGGCAAACGACAATGCGCTCAGTTGGCGATGCTGACACGGATGTTGAATGTTCCGTTGATGTTGACGGAGGAGGGCTGGCGGGAGTCCTGGGAGTCGAACTTCTCGTACTTGAGCGTGAAGTTGGCCGAGATCCGGTTGGAGAATTGGTACCCGAGCGTGGGTGTGATGGTCGTGCGCGTGTGGGCGGTGACCAGGGAAATGTTATCCCCGGACAGGGCATCCTCCAGGACGAACTCCGGATCGGTAACGGCCTGCTCGAGTGCGCGCCGCAAGCGGAGCCGTTGGTCCGTGGTTTGCGAGCGAGCCAGGGACAGGCTGACATTGACCCGGTTTTCCAGACGTCTCCCTCGCATGAAGGGCAGTCGCAGCCCCGTTTTCTGGTACGAGAAGTTGACACTCAACTCATTCGTCCGGTTCTCACTGACCTCGAAGTTGGCCGTGGAGAGCGAGTAGGAGTTGCTCTTGTTCCATGCCATGTTCGTCTGGAACTGTTTCTTCCAGGTCAAATCCACGCCCACGAGCGGCGAAAACCGTTCGTTTATCCGCACGTTGCCGGTCTGGAACGGCGACGTCACGGCCTGGATGCGCTGTCCTCCGAGGTCGATGGTGGTCAACGAGTCCCCGCCGACGAATGCCGAGTTCGTGCGGTATTCGGACGAATAGTCCGAGCTGTAGCCGTGCCGTATGGATGCGTTCTGGACAAGCTTGCGGATGAGCGGCCACTTGCCGAACCCGCTGTACGTGACGGACCAACTCGGGCGGGGGAACGGCAGCAGGTCCCGGCTGTCCACCGTGTTCTTGTTGCGTACGAACGCATTCCGGAAATCCTGGACGACCGACGCATTGGTCAAGACGACGCGTCCGTTGCCGTCCGCGTCAGGCACGACCAGCGGGTTTTCCTCGCCGGTGGCCGCAAAGTCGCTGGCGAACGTGGACAACTGGGATGAGAACAGGTCCAGGTAATCGGCGCCGAAGGACCAGACGGTGGCCTTGTTGCTGCCCTGCTCGGAGAAGGTCGTATCCACGCCCAGGAAGGCGCCGGTCACGTCGTCGATCGACGGACGGAACGTGAACGTTTCCCCATTCTGGAATTCCAGGCTCCAGTTCAGGTTTATGGTCAGTGCCTGGGACGGGTTGAGCGTTGTACGCCCCTGGAAGCGATCCTGGTCACTGAGTTGGTCCGATACCTGCAGGGACGGGTCGATGATCCGGTTGGCAATGTCCAGCTGCCTGTCCAGACCCAATCGGTAAGCCATGGACGGCCCGTTTCCGCGGAAGGCGTCCAGAAGGCTGTATTTCGTGGCCACATCAATGACATTCCCGCCCTCATCCAGGACCGGGGTACCGACATTCGAAGACTGGGAAGACCGCGTGCCGGTGTATGTGACGTTGAAATCCCGCACGCCGGTTACGGCGAGGACGGTCTGGCGACCGAGGGAGGCCATGCGCGCGCCGAATCCACCGGGCCCGTCGTCCGCTGTCTCGGCGGCGGGTTCGTCCCGTCGATTACCCACTTCTTCCGGCATCTCGACGCCGGCTTCTTCGGCCTTCCTGCGTGCTTCCCGGGCTGCCTGTGCCTGCTCCCGTTCCCGTTGGCGTCGGGTCCGCTCGGCTGTTTTGGCCTGGATATAGGCTTTCTGTGCATTTTCCAGGTTCTCGTAGAACCCGAATTTCCGGAACAGCTCCTGGAATTTCAGCGAAATGCCACTGCGCAACGTCACATTGTTTCTGACCGACGCGCCCGTATTCCGTCCCATGGGACCGTTCTGCCAGTCGAATTGGGAGCCATAACTGATGTCCTGCAGCTGGATCCAGTTCAACATACCAATGCGTTGGAGGCGCGGGCGGAGCGAGACCGTGACGCTCTGACTGTGTCGTTCGGCCCGAGGATCGATGGCCCCCGAGAGGTAATCGCCGACGACGGTCGGGCCACTCAGCGGGGACAGGTTCGATACCTGGAATGCACTCAGGGCCTGGGTCGAATCGATGAGTCCGGCGGCCAAGGCCTGGTCAATGGTGAATCCGGCGAAGGAGGTATCGGACAGGACGACCGTGAACAGTGTATCGACTCCTGCCGCGTTCAGATTCTCATCCGTGGACAGGTCGAAACCGAGGTTCAGGAACGGGAACGGGTTGTATTGCAGTCCGAAGTCCCGTTTGGCGGTGAACGCGTGTTTTTCCCGGTCCGGGAATCGCACACGAAGCGGGGTGGACGAGGTGTCTGAGGCTGACAGCAGGGCGCGTTCGCGTGATTCGGTGAAGTTGCGACTGAACGTTGTCGATGCGGTCAGGGAGTTGGGGACGTAGTTGAACGCCAGCCCGCCCAGCTTGTTGAGGACCGGAATGGGATCCAGGAAGAAAAGGGGGCGGACCGTCCGCGGGCGGTTGGATCGGAACTGGTAAGATGCAGAACTGGCCCACCGCCACGCATCGTTTTTCACCTGCGTCGGTCCCCGGGCTTCTGCATCCGACTGGGAATAGGTCAAGGAAATCCCGTCCAGGGTATTCCTGAGCAACTTGTTGTCCGAGTTGGACTTGCTGAGCCGGGTGGAAATTGATTTGGTGAACGAGTGCGTCTGGGCCGACTCGATGGCGTTCCGCTTCTGGGATTCCTTTTCTTCTTCGGAGAGGTCTTCCCGGTCCTCGATCTGCGTCACGATTTCCTCGAGGCGCACGTCGCCGCGGGTGGGGGAGAACCGCGGCGTGGAGGTGTTGGACTGGACCTGGATGTTGACCGGTAACGTCCATCCGAACCGGTCCGGAATGACCTTGTTGGCGTTCAACTCCGTGGTCACGGTCCAATTGTCAATGTTGTTCTGTTCCCGCTCACCCAGTGTGGACGAGAGCGAGCCGAACCCGTCCGTCTGCCGATTGATACTGGCCTTGATCCGGCCCACGTCAGCCAGTTTGATGTCGGCGTTGGCCAGCGAGGCCCATCCGTTCGTTTCGTCGTATCCGGCCACACGCAATTCGTTCACCCAGACGGTGATGTCCTCCAGGATGTCCTCGTAGGCCGTGCTCGTCGAGTCGGCCGGATTCCGGATACCGATGACGATGGAGTTGATCTTGCCCAGGGAGGGTGTTCCCTTGATGCCAAGGCGGGTCCCGGGAGGAGCAAATTCGCTCGCATCCGGGACTTCCGCTGATCGGGGTTGCCCGTCCACGACGCTGTAAAAAATACTGTCAGGGGGGAACGCCAGGTTGTCACGCGCCACCTTCAATTGATTGAAGGCACTCAGGACGATGTTCATGGAGCCGAGATCCCTGAACTCGCCGTTGTAATCTACATTGGTCTGCCACAGGATGTCGGGCGAGCCGGCGGTCTCCGAACTCGGGGTCAGGGGCTGCTCGTACTCATAGTAGTCATTGGATTCGTTCGCACCCAGACGGACGAAGAGACGTGCCTTCGAACGTCCTTCCTCCAGCGGCAGTGTGGACAGGTCCCTGCCGTCCGCGAGCTGCCCGTGCATATGCACGAACATACGCAAGTTGGCGTATTTGAGCAGGTCCAATCCCTGGGCCTGCGTTTTGAAGATGCCCCGCTGGCTTCCGGGTTGCAGGTCTTCGACACGCAGCACAAGGGACTGCTCACGCGCATTCTGCACGCGTCCGCTGGCCATGCGCGACTGGCTGACGACCGCGCCGATGGGAGGCGTATAGATGTCCGCGTTCTCTTCGTTGTTGATGCTGGAAATGGTCAACCGTGTTTCAGAAAACGTCGTGTCGAATGGCGTATCGTGCTCCAGGGCAATCCGTTCGGACTTCTGCCACTGGCTGCCCACGAATTCCAGCGACGCCATCCGCATGGTAATCGGGACTTCGTGGCCCGTTGTCCACAGTCGGATGGATTCGATCAGCGAGAAGTCCTGGATGGATCCGACCTTCCGTGTGAACTGCTGGACCGGAATCCGGACCTGGTACCAGCCGGTGCCCTGACCGTCGGCTCCCGTGATTTCACCGACCACATAATCGTCCACGTTGGTCGGAGTGGCCAGGGAGTCCAGCGAGCGCTTGCTCAGCGGGATTTCATACTGGAAATAGCTGTTGTCGGTATCGACCGTGGAGTTCAGGTTCCGGTCTTCCGAGTCCGGAAAACGGGAGTTGCCACGGCGCACAGACGTGTTGTCAGCAAGCTTGGTCTGGGCTTCGAACGCGTTCAGCTCCTGGCCAGCGAAGTATCGGGTGAATCGCTGCTGGAACGTGGCTCCACCCGGGAAAAACTCGAGGTTGTCGAAGTATTGGCCGTTTCCGAAGTAGTGGTAATCGTCGCCGGACGGATCGGCCAGGGCCTTGGCCACCTCGGCCTTATACCTGGGATCACTGTCGCCCGTCGTGAGGCTGTTCAGGAAGTCCGAGAAATGGGACTGCTCGGTGGCGAATTCAGGGTAATCCGTTTCGTTCACGGAAGCCAGGCCGTCCAAACCCAAGTCCTCGGTGCGTCGCGTCGCATCGTCCAGGTCGACCACGCTGTTCTGTGTACCGTTGGGAATGCGGGCCCACTGCAGGATGCCGCCCAGGGAGATGTCGGACGTGGACAGTCCGTCCTCCGTGTTCAATTTCTCATCGGGGAGGACGTCCTCCGAGATGGATCCGAGGTCCACGTACAGTTTGGCGTCGCGTCCGGCATCCTCAGCACTGTTTTCGGCAAACGGACGGAAAATGAACTCGACGAAATCAATGTTCTTGAGACTGAAGTCGGTGAATCCCTCCGGTACCCGCTGGGTCATCCCGCCCCACGCATCCTTCGGGTTGTCGAGGAAGCCGCGGAGGTCGCGCGTGTAGTTGTAGGGCCCGCGTGACCGGGGATCGAAGTACAGGTCGAACGTCTCGAGGGACGGATCGATTTCTGCACGTGTGTCCCTGTTCGGAAATACCTCGTCAATCCGGAAAATCTTGACGGCGTCCGGGTTGAAGACCAGGATGGGTACTTCCTGCAGGATGTTCGCGTTAATGCGATACCACGCGAAGGAGCCCCTCCAGTTGGTCCGCAGGGAGTCGGCCCGGCTTCCGCTGGCAACGCCCATCCGGTCAACTGCGCCGACGGAGTCGGGCGCTGAGGACATACCCCACGAACCGGGCTGCATGAGCGAAAAGGTGTTCCGGAAGCCCTCGAAGTCGTCGATGTACGACGTTCCGGCGAGTTCGTCGCTGGCAAAATCACGACCGGCATCCCGCAGGTCCCGGCGCGTCCGTTCGAAAGCGATCGTTTCGGTGTGATTGGGGCGCAACTGGGCAAACTCACCTTTCAGGGATACCGAAGAGGGCTCCCGGGTCTGGAGCAGGGGGACCTTGTCAATAAAGCGGGTCATCCACCGGGGCTCAAGCTGGACGGCCCCATCGACACCCCAGATGGTGTTGGAAATGGGCTCTTCCCCGATCCGGAACTTGTCGATGGGAGACTTCTGGTTCAACCTCATGACCGTCGATCCGAACGAGAAGCGATCGTCCATGACGTAGTCCATCCGCAGGCCCAACAGCGTCTTCTTCTGCACATTGAAGAACGAGTTCTGCTCGAAGTCGATGCTGATATCGCGTCCGGCGGTAAGGAAGGCCGGATTCACGATGGTCACCGATCCCGTTCCGGAGTAGTCAGCGACGAAGTCCGTGCCCTCGGCCAGCGGCGTGCCTCCCGATTCGACGCGGATGGAGCCGGGAACGAGCCCCGAGAATGCCCGCAGGTCATAGAACGACTGTACGGCACCTTTATAGGATCCGCGTACCCGATACACGTCGTGCTGACTGTCGCGCTGGGCGTTCGCCTTTTTCTCGTTGTACAGGGAACGGAACACCAACAGGTCCTCGATCTGGGCCTTGGCATCGGGCGAACCCGGTCCGTTCTGGATGACGTTTCGGAGGCGGCTGCCGAACGGCTCCAGATAGGGGAAGATGAGCGTACCCTCGCCTGGATCGATGGTGTAGTTCACCAGGAAGTCGAACAAGTCGTCCGGCGTGAGGGCCTGGTTCTCATTGACCCGGTCAAGACCCAGGATCTGCAGTACGGTCTGGGTGCCTCCCACGCCCGGCAGCGTCTTGGACGCGGTCTGCCCCGGAGGCTCGTAGTAGATCTGCAGATCGAAGTCTGTCGGCTGGATACCCCGACCGGGCAGACGGTAGATGTTCCGCATTTCCAGGTACCATGCCGGCGGGTTGAAATTCGATTCCGGTGCGGGCTGGCGAAGCTGAACAGGGCGCAGCAGCTTCAGGACAATCTTTTCTTCGTTCTGCCCACCCGTCGACCCGCCCGTGTCGGTCGCGAAATCCCCGACCTGGAAGGTCTGCCCGTTGGCCCGGTAGCGGAAGGCGACGGCAAGCGCCTCGCTTTCCTGGACCCGCTGACGCATGGTGATGTAGCCCAGCACCTCGTCCACGTCGTAATCCCGGCCCCGTTCCAGACGCTTGAACTTGCCCACCTGGAAGTCAGACGAGGACAGATCCTTCACGGTCTCCAGGTAGGACCCCGGGGCGGCATCGCCATCCCGGAGCTCCGTATCGAGTTCTCCACCGGGGCTGTCGTCGTATTGGTCCCGATTGGCATTCGGAAGGACCTGGGCCGCATATTCGTCGGCTTGTTGCAGGATGTCTGCGGACTCTGCCAGGTCGACAACGGCAACCGCCTGACGCACGTTCTCCTCTTCCGGCCGTGTCGGCATGAGCTTCCAGACTTCGATTTCGGCGATCCGTTCGAATCCGTTGGCCACCCGGATGTTCGGAGGATCGGCAAGGGCATCCTCCCATCGGTTCCGGAAGTAGTAGCCGAGGAAGAAGTGGGTGGCTTCGTCGTAGTCGGTCGGGCGCAGGTCGAACTCCGTGGACTCCGAGCCACCTTCGATGTTCAGGTTGCTCGCCTGGCCCTCCTGTTGGGACATGACGGTAGTGAGCCGTACACCACCGACCTGCATTTCGGACTTGATGCCGAACAGGCTCTGACCGCCCCGGATGAGGGACGATGGGGTCTGCAAGTTTACGTTTCCGGCCTCGATTTTCTGGATGATCTCGTCCTCGTAACCGGTGTACTCCAGGCGGAGTTGGTTTTCGAAGTCGAACTGGTTCCGGGAGTCGTACTGCACATTGATCTGCAGCTTGTCCCCGATGGTGCCGGTAATGCCGAGGCTCAGGTCCTGCTTGAACTGGGGATCAAGCTGTGACGGCCGGCCGGTGACCGATACCTGTTGATCGCTCTTCCGGTAATCGAAGCCGGCGCTGATGTCGGCCGTGCCATTCACCCGAAGATCCACCGAGGGCTTGCCGAAGATGGTCGTGAACGCACTCTGCCGACCACCGGGAACCACCACATTGAAACCGAGACCACCGCGACTGGCCCGTTGCTGTGCTTGCTGCTGTCGAAGGATGAGCTCGGTCCACGTTTCATCCAGATCGCGATCCAGACGCGCATCCCGATAGGACTCGAAATCCAGCGTAACCGGGAAACGGGTTTCCGTCAGGCCGATTTTTTCCAGGGAGGTGTAATTGAGCGCCGTCGTGTCAAACACGATCTCGTGCTGCCACGAGCGCGGCAGCGGAGTGAAGAACGGCCGCGTCTTGCGCGGAAAGACCGACGCATACGGTTTGTCTTTCCGGCTCTGGATGTAATTGTAGACGCGTGCCGACTCGGGCCAGATAAGCACGATCGAGTCGGCGAGCAGGCTGTCCGCGAGCAGGCTGTCCAGGGTCACATGGACCGTGTCCGTGTCGGCGCGCGCAATCCGCATGCCACCTTCCCGCCAGTCCGAAACGTCCGCGTCGGTGGACGCTTGGCTGACCAGTACCATCGAAACGACGAATACGGCAACGACGCCGCCCAACAGGCGGCGAAGAGCGCGGGGTGAGTCAGAATGGACGCGAGGACCGTGCGGCGTATCGGACACAGGAAAGGGGATACCGCTGATGGCGAGCGGTTGGCTCCCCACCAGTCATTACTGGTTCAAATAACGTGGAATCCGTAACAAAAAAGACGATACGCGCTGAATTTGTTCGTGACAGACGGGACGTACACGGAAGATACCCCTTTGTTCTGAATGGAATACAGGGATGCACCGCGAGGTACCCAACCGGATTCAGGGCACAAATTCACGACTGTCGAATACGATCGGTCTCGTTCCCCACGGAAAACCACCTGTTTCCATGCTGTCATCCCGTGCCGATTCATCGCCCATCGTGGTCATAACCGGAGCCGACGGTCGGCTCGGACATCGATTGGTCGAGGGGTACCTGCGGCACGGGTATCGCGTGGTGGCGTTCACGCGGGGTGCCGCGGTCGATGGCGCTCATCAGATAACCGTCGACGTCACCGACGAGGCGTCCGTTGAGCGGGCCTTTGCCGAGGTCATCGACACCTTCGGCCGTGTGGATGTCTTCATCCAGACGGTCGGTGGATGGGGCATGGCCCCGTTCCGGGAGACATCGCTGGCGGTCTGGCGGTCCATGATGGAACTGAACCTGACCAGCACCTTCCTGTGCTTCCGGGAGGCGGCCCGTCACATGACCGAGGGCGCGGGGCGTCTGATAGCCATTGCGTCCCGGCAAGGGGCCGAGCGCGGCGTGGCCCAGCAGGCGGCCTACTCGGCCTCCAAAGCCGGGGTTGTCCGACTGATTGAAGCAGTGGCGGCCGAATTCGCACCGAACGGCCCAACGGCCCATGCCCTGGCGCCGTCTACCATCCTGTTCGACGACGACCGCGCGTCGGGAGATGGCGTCCCGGTGGCCGATCTCGTCGACACCTGTCTCTTCCTGTCCTCGGCGGCCGGGGCGTCCTTCAATGGAGCTACGCTGACGGCGTTCGGGCGGGGCGGGTGAGCGCCCTGCCCCGGGTTCAGCTCCACGTTTCCCGGATGGGAAGCCCTGCCTTGACGACGGCATTGTAGAACGCATCGATCGGTACAATCCGTTCTGGTGACGATACACCGCCCTTCTTGACGGCACCGGAGGCCAGCAACATGGCAATCGTGGCGGCTGTGATGCTGGTGCTGCGGCGCACCGCCGTCATTTCCCGGGTTTGGTCATACGTATCGATCATTTCATGGGTCAGACGCGCCCGTTTGCCGTCCTTCTCGCCTTCCATTTCAATGCGCAGGAGCACCGCATCCTCATAATCCCCGCCCAGCCGCTGCTTCATCCGGCGGGCGAGGATGTCCCGGTAGGTGAGATGGGTCTGGACATCGATGTTGCGGTCCTCGGCGAATCCGAGCGCCAGGAGGAACTGCATCTGCTCCGCATGACCCTTCCACCGGATGCTCTTGTGATCGAGCGTCTGCAGGGACGGGCCGGCAATTTCCCGGATGGGGGCGAGGACGCTGGCCGTGTGGAAGGCCTCCATCGCACCGAACGGCTTCGGGAATACGATTTCTTCGAGCCCGGTCAGTGGCTCGGCTTCGCAAGCCTCGCCGTCCACCACGCATTCCACAGGCATGGTGTAGTCATCCAGCAGTTTCTCGGCGGACCAGGAAATCCGGAAATTGAACGGAGGCTCCGGATGCAGGGGGACATAACCCACGCGGATCCGCGCTGAGAGGGGCACGTCGAATTGGCGCAGGCCGTTCAGGCAGAGCATGTTCACAAGGCCCGGGTCCAGGCCGCAGTTCGGAACGATCCAGAGGGCCTGGGCGACCGCCTCCTTGACCAGGCCGGAGCGGTTCCGGAGCAGATCGTTTCCACTTCCCAGGTCACAGAAATGGCTGCCCACGTGCAAGGCCGTACGGGCCAGCACCGGGTTCAGGGATGGGGACGAAGCCCCCACAATGCATTCGCTCCCGTCCAGGATGGAAGAAATGGCGCGTTCGTCCCGGGCATCCACCTGGAACGTGCGCAGTTTCGGGCTGTCGATGGTCGCTTCCAGTCGCTGGAGGGTCCGCGTGTGGGCATCGCAGATCTTGACCGTGGAAACGGCGTCGTGCTCCATGAGAACCTGGGCGATGGCCGAGCCCATGTGGCCGGCACCGACAATGGAAATGTTCATCAGTAGGTGGTTCGGTATTTCGCGGTAAGGAACGTCGCGGCGCCAATGAGGAGCATGAGGAAGACACTGTATGCGGCAGCCGCACCGAAGTCATACAGGCGCAATTGAGAAAGGATCTCGACGGAAATGGGACGATTGTCGAAAACGTAAAGCAAAATGGACGATACGAATTCCCCGAGCGCCGTGACGAAGGTGAGCAGCGTTCCTGCGACGATGCCAGGGGCGATGACAGGCAGGACGACCCGCCGGACGGTCGTGGCCGTCGATGCGCCGAGATCGGTGGATGCGTCCGTCAGACGGTCGTCAAACGATTCGAGGGCGGCCGTCGTGGAACGAACCACGAGCGGAATGTGCCGGATGAAATACGCGAGCGGAAGCAGCCACACCGTTCCGACCAGAACGCTTCCGCCCGTCAGCGCGGACGGCTCGGAGAACGTCACGATCAGGTTGATGGCAATCACGGTGCCTGGAATGGCGAACGGCAACGTTGCCAGGACCCGCACCAGGGTCCGCCCCGGGATGGTGCCTTTCACGATGAACAGCGCGGCGGTGACGCCGAAAATCAGGTTGGCGATCGTGGCGAGCGTGGCCATCCGGACAGAGTTCAGGACGGGGGCCAGGACATCCGGGTCCGCGAACAGACCGGTATAATTGGACACGGTGTACGCCTGGGGCAGGATCTGGTAGGTCCAGCTGCCTTCCTGGACGAACGAAATCAACACCACGGTGGCTACCGGGAGCAGGAGGAAGGTGAGCATGAGCAGGGCCCCGGACAGGGCCGCGTACCGCGCCCATACCGAGGTGACCGGGCGGGCCGGCACCGGGGTGCCCTTGCCGCTGCCCGGTCGGCTGCGGCGATTGCCGAATTCAATCAGGAACAGGAACAGCAGGCAGATGGCCGTCAGGAGCACGGACACCGCCGCCGACATGTCCAGGTTGCCGTTCATCTTGTAGTTGTAGATCTGCAGCGTCAGGAACTGCTCCGTACCGGCAAAAAGCAGGGGCGCCGTGAACGAGGCCATCGAAATCATGAACACGAGCAGTGCCGCACTGGTCATGGAGGGCCGAAGATGGGGCAGGATCACCGTCCGCAGAACGCCCCAACCGCCCGCGCCCAGGTCCTCCGCGGCTTCCACCTGGCTGCGGTCCAGGCTCTTGAGGGCCGATGCCGCGAACAGATAGAAGAACACGTACATCGAATAGACGTGCACGAGCCAGACAGCCCACAATCCCGAAAAGGCGAACGGGACGTTCTCCAATCCGAGGAGCGCTTGCAGACCACGCGGCAGGATGCCGCTCTCGCCGTACAGGAACAGGAAGGCCAACACCCCAACGAGCGGAGGCAGCGCCAGGGGCAGCGCCGCAACACCCACCAGCACGCGCCGCCCGGGGAAGTCGAACCGGTGCAGGAGGTACGCCAATGACGTACCCAGGACGCCCGCCCCGACCACGGTCCAGAGGGAAATCCATACGGAGTTGAACAGGGCCCGGCTGTTGGCGGAGGACGAACCCGGAAACAAGTTCTTCAGATTCGTGGGAGACAGACCGGTCCGGAAGACTTCCAGCGTCGGCCACAGGACGTACGCACCCAGGACGGCCAATACAATGACCAGCAGCAGGACATTGGCCCGTTTGGAGAACAGCATGGCTCAGGCCGATACGCGGGCTTCGAGGGCCCGGGCCAGCGTCGCTTCGTCCGTGAACTCCAGGTCACTTCCCATGGGCATACCGCGCGCCAGCCGGGACACCCGTACGTCGAAGGCCGAAAGGAGGCGTGTTACGTAGAAGGCCGTCGTATCGCCTTCCACCGTCGGGTTTACCGCCAGGATGACTTCGGTCACCGGCGTATCGCCCGCCGGCTCCGCCACACGGCCCACCAGTTCGCGGATTTTCAGGTCGTCGGGGCCCACACCATCCAACGGGGAAATCACCCCTCCAAGTACATGGTATACGCCATTGAACCCCTGGGTGCGCTCCAGTGCCATGACGTCATTGGGCTCTTCCACCACGCAGATCACGCTACGGTCGCGTTTCGCCGACGAGCAGATGGGGCACGGATCGCGGTCCGTCACATTGGAGCAGATCGTGCAGAAGCGCACCTTGTCCTTGACCGCCAGCAGGGCATCCGCCAGTTCCTGGACCTCCGGGCGCGGCATCTTCAGCACGTATGCAGCCAGGCGGCGGGCCGTTTTCCGGCCGATGGACGGCAGTTTTGAAAACTGCTCGACCAGATCCTCTACCGACTCGGACGTAAGGATCATGCTCAGAGTCCGAACTTGGACATGTCCATTCCCGGTGGAATGAGTCCGCCCGTCAATTTGGTCATTTCATTCTTGGCCAGCGCAGCCGCCTCTTCGAGCGCCTTGTTGACCCCGGCGATGACCAGGTCTTCCAGGAGTTCGACATCCTCCGGATCCACGACTTCCTTCTCGATCTTGATCGCCGTTACGCGCTGCTGACCGTTGGCCGTGACCTGCACCATGCCGCCTCCGGCCTCCGCAATTACCGTCTTGGCGGCCAACTGCTCCTGGACCTCAGCCATCTTGCGCTGCATGTCCATCACCTTGCCGAACATGTCGGCCATATTCATCCCGTCACTCATGGTGTCGCTCCTTGCTTGAAAAATCTACCATACGATCTCGCCGCCGAAACGCTCCACGAGGGACTGCACCGCCGGATTCTTTTCACACTGTTCCTTCAGGAAGGCACGGGCATCCTGTTCAGGGTCTTCTTCCTGCGCCTCCGGGGTCCGGTCGGCCACGACCCGGAAGGAAATGGCATCGATATGGATGTCCGAGGCGTCCGTCAGGCGGTGGGCCAGGCGCGCCCGGTCGGCGCGGAGGGTCTGTTCGTGGAAGGCATCGGGCACGATGATGGTGACCGTACGATCCTGGAATAATGCGATCTCGGTGTGCGTGAGCAGCGACCCCAGTTGCTTCTCGGTTTCCATGATGGACGATACGACGTCCGGCCATGCCGCCCGGAGACGGGCCATTTCGCCGGCCGGGGCTTCAGGCTCGTCGGCCACCAGCACATCATCCGCCACCATGACGGCAGCGGATGCGTCGCCGGACGGCTTCGGACGCCGCTTGATGGCGGGCGCCGGCTGGAACAGCGCCATCGGGGACTCCTGCTGCGGCGCCCCCCCAGAGGGACGGGATGGCGTTCCGGCGGGCGGAGTATGTGGGGTGGGCTCAGGTTCGCGCGCTACGACCGGTTCAGGCTCAGGCTCAGGTTGTGAAGCGGACTCTGCTTTGGACTCGGGCTTCGGCGGAGCGGCCGGGGCCGGGGCCGGGGCCGAGGGCGCCGCCGGGGTCTGACCCTGAGCCGGAGCCGCCGGTGCCTGCAACGTGAACGAAACGCTTCCCTTCGCCGCCATTTTCTCAATCCTGTCCAGCGTGGCCAGCGCCTCGCGGACATCCACGGACCGGGGCGTCGTAGCCATCCGGATGAGGGCCATTTCCAGCTTCAATCGAGGCTGGCGGCTGTTCCTGAGTGTATCGGCCACCTGACCGGCCTGATGGACCAGAGCCATGAGCGTCGATTCCGACAGACCCGCAGCGTGCTCCAGATAGCGTTTCCGCATGGCATCCGTGGCCTCGATCAATGCGGTATCGTTCAGGGTGGCGGCGACCAGCAGGTTACGGATGTGTTCGGTCAGGCCGTCCACGAACTCCTGCAGGTCATATCCGGATTTGACCACGCCATCCACGATCTGCACCATCCGGGCCGGGCTGGACTCCACAACGGCCCGGGTGACGTCGAAAAAAACGTCATCGTCCACCACGCCAAGGGCCTTGATGAGCTCCGGGTGGGTAATGGTCGTCCCGCACAACGATACGGCCTGGTCGAATACCGAGAGCGCATCGCGCAGCGCACCGTCCCCTTTGCGGGCAATGAGCACGAGCGACGCATCGTCCGCCGAAATCTGCTCCGTCTCGCAGATTTCCTTCAAGCGCACCACGATCTCCTCCACGGCAATCCGTCGGTAATCGAAACGCTGGCACCGGGACTGGATGGTGGGCAGGACTTTGTGGGGCTCCGTCGTCGCAAAAATGAACAGGGCGTGCGGCGGGGGTTCCTCGAGCGTCTTGAGCAGCGCGTTGAAGGCCGCGTTGGACAGCATGTGGACTTCATCGATGATGTAGACCTTCATGCGATTGCCCTGCGGAGGCACCCGGACCGTTTCGCGCAGGTCCCGGACGTCATCCACCTTGTTGTTGGATGCCGCGTCGATCTCGATGATGTTCATGTTGCGGCCCTCCTCGAAGGACCGGCATGAATCGCACGTGCGGCAGGGCTCTGCACCGTCCACGCGTTCGGAGAGCGGGGTCGTGCAGTTGATGGCCTTGGCCAGGATCCGCGCGCCCGTGGTTTTTCCGACGCCGCGCGGTCCCGTGAACAGATAGGCGTGTGCCAACCGGTCCAACCGGAGCGCGTTTTTCAGCGTGCCGGTCACGTGCTCCTGGGCGACGACATCGCCAAAGGTCTGGGGACGGTACTTGCGGGCGGTGACGAGGTACGTCGTGCTGGACATGTCGCGGGGCAGTTTCGTTCAGGTGTGGTATTCGCGGATGCCCCCGAGGATCCGCGCTACCTTTCCACACTCGCGGCAGGGAGCAGCGCGCCCACCAGATTGCCCAGCACGCGCATGCGGAGTTCGTCAAACCGGGCCAGCGTCAGTCCGGAGTGTTCCAGCGCCTGCATCCGCACCACATCCATGCGCGCGGCCGCCAGCCACTGCAGCTCCTCGCCCGTCAACTGGCCGGCAGACGCGAGGGTACCCCATCGGGCCACGTCGTCCTTGAGCGTGCCCAGCAAGGTGCGCGCGGCGTCAAGCCCGGCGGTGGACAGTTCGGGCATTTCGGCCTTCAGGGTGGCCACGACGGCATTGAGGAGCGTTTCAGACATGGGTTGTGGTAGTATACAGCTGATATACAGGTAATATATCAGGCCGCTGATGGGTGGTTCAGGGTTGGATCTTGCCGGACTCAAGACCGATGATGGCGTCGAAGGCCAGACCGGTCAGGCGTTTGGATTCTGCTATGAAGACGGGAGACAGTTGGCCGCGACGACGCCACTCGGCCAGGAATCCACCGAGCAGGTGGTGGTCGGGACTCCGCATGAGTGCCCACTGCCGCGTACTGTGTTCGTTGGCGGGACGGCCCTGGGCAAATTCCCAGGCGCGATCCAGGTCGCGTTCTACCGATTCAATGCGCCGGGCGTGCTCGGCGGCCGGGAATTCCGCGAGGTCCATCAGGCGGAGGGCGTCCACCTTCAGGTCGACGGCCAATTCATAGGCGGCAGGACTGTACGGGGCAATGCTCGGGGCGCAGCCGGAGGTGGCGACGACGAGCACGAACACGGTCCAGGGAAGAAGCCGCAGAACGTACTCGGTCAGGGTGAAGTGCGCGGGAATCCGGAATTCAAGCATTCAGGCAGACAGGTTGCACATATTGCATCTGTCTGCGTAAACGCAGAACATCGGTACCAAGCGTCACGCTCGGACTGTTCAGGCTCCGGCGTGGTCAGGGCATGAGCCAGGCGAGGGCCGGACTGACCTCCGCGGTCGAACCGCCTGCAAGCAGATTCACTGTAACCATGACCACGGCAACCGCGGCCAATACCAGAACGATGATGCAACCCAGGTACACGGAGACGAGCAGGATGAATTCCATCATGGGACGGATGAAGCGGGGCATGTCGTCGAGTGACGACGATCGGAGTGCCGGATCTTCAGGATTCCGTGGCACGGACTTCGGTGATTCAGACATGGGCAGGTGGGGGTGGGGTGGGATGCCTGCTGATCATGCAGATTTAGTGAAGAGCCTGGACCTATGCAAATGAATTCCGACATCCCGCGTGCCGCACGGAAAATCATCCATGTGGACATGGATGCGTTCTATGCGTCGGTGGAGCAGCGGGATTTCCCGGAGCTCCGCGGCAAGCCCGTGGCCGTTGGCGGGTCATCGGCCCGCGGCGTGGTGGCGGCGGCCAGCTATGAGGCTCGTGCGTACGGTGTGCATTCAGCCATGCCCTCCGTGACGGCGGCTCGGCGGTGCCCCGGGCTGGTGTTCGTACGGGCCCGGTTCGACGTCTATAAGGAGGTGTCCCGCCAGATCCGGGCCATTTTCCGTCGCTATACCTCCATTCTGGAGCCCCTTTCCCTCGACGAGGCGTATCTGGATGTGACGCATCCCCTGATTGGGCCGCCATCCGCCACGTTGATTGCCCGGGCCATCCGGGCGGCCATACGGGAGGAAACCGGGTTGACGGCCTCGGCTGGCGTATCGTTCAACAAATTCCTGGCGAAAGCCGGCTCGGCGCATCGGAAGCCGGACGGGCTGACCATCATCACCCCCGAGAAGGCCATGGCGTTCGTGGCGGCGTTGCCGGTCGAGAAGTTCTTCGGGGTCGGACCGGTGACCGCAGCGCGGATGCACGATCTGGGCTGGAGGACGGGAGCGCATCTTCAGGAAATATCGGAAGACGACCTCGTCGCACGCTTCGGCAAGGCCGGACGCTACTATTTCCGGATGGCGCGCTGCCTGGACGACCGGCCGGTGCGACCGTCCAGGACCCGGAAATCCCTGGGTGCCGAGCGCACGTTCGATCACGATCTGGACGATGTGGAGGCCATGAGGGACCGGCTGGCCGATATTGCCGGAACGGTGGCCGAGCGCGCGTCGAACGCAGGAATCGTGGGGCACACGGTCACGCTGAAGATCAAATACCACGACTTCGAGCAGACCACCCGCCAGACCACCACGGACGGGTGCGTTCGGGAGCCGGGCGAAATCCTGGAAATGGCCGATCTCCTGCTCCGGCACGGCCCGGAGCCGCCCGCCAAGCCGGTGCGACTCCTGGGCATTACGCTGTCCAACTTGCGGCAGATCGGAGAGGGCCCGGTCCCTGAGCAGTTGACGATGTCGTTCAGGCCGCCTGGGCCCGGGTCGGAGCCGGACGGCGACGTGCCCGGTTCGGACGGATGAGATTGGCCGGGTTGCCCATGCGTTCCAGGTGGCGACTCACGTAGTTCAGGGTGGCGCGGTGGACGTCGGCATCCTCGTCGCTGAAGAGCATGGCCTTGACGTACTGGTTGTGCGCCATGTCCTTCAGGCGCAGGAGCTCGGTCGGGGACAGGCGCGCGAGGTCCACGCGGATGCCCCGCTCGCGGGAAACGAGAACGGGGTGGTTGCCGGAAATGTCGACGTGGAAGGCTTCGCCGGTGAGCAGATTGAGGTGATTCTGTGTCATGATTCGGGTGGCGTGTTGGTTACTGCATGCAAGTTCGCATACCCCTGTGACACTGTTGTGTCATAGGGCGGAAACAACGGGATTCCAGGGATCAGACACGATGGGGCGGCTCGGCTAACCGGTCAGCCGGCCGTTGTGGAAAAGTCAGGGGCGGACCGATTCCGTTTCGCGGATGATGATGCCGCGGTCCTGCAGGTAGGCGGTCACCCGATTGTAGCAGTCCGCAGTCCGTCCGATGAATTCGGGAGGGCTTATGCCGGGCTCGTCATAGGCGCCCTGAAGGACCAGGTGGACGGCGGCTGTGCACGTGTATCCGGTGGTGCGGGCCATGGAATGGACGCCGGATTCAGCGTCGTACCGGTCCAGCAGGTCGTACGTGCGGCGGAGACAGGCCCCGTCCCGGATGCCGTCGACTTCGACGCGCATGACGGTATAGTCCTGCTCGCCCGGCTGCAGTTTCCAGGAGTCGAACAGGAGTTTCGTGGTCAGGTCGATGGGCCGCACGGTTACGCCGTCCACGTCCAGGGGCTCGGTGGAAAGGAAGCCTGAATCCCGGAATACCCGCATGAGCGAGGCGTGCCCCGGGTGACGCAGGGTTTTCTCCTTCATGTCGGGTGCCCGCATGGTACGCATGAGGGAGCGCAAGCCGTCGGTGTTGAACGCTTCGAGCGTTCCCACGCCCGGCAAATCCACCAGCTCGATGTCGGTCAGGGCCTCCCGTACCACGACACTCCCATGCTGCACGTAGCGCGCCGGACGGGTGTATTCCTCAATGACATCGATGGGGGAAAACACGGCTTTGTACTCGTACGGCCAGCGCCGCTCCACGGGCAACCCGCCGACGTAGCACAGGTAGCGTTCCATGGACTCGAACGACTGCTCCGCGTGGCCCGCCTGCATGTTGCACAGACCGGGCGCGACGCCGCAGTCCACGATGGCCGTGACACCGGCCGCTCGGGCCTTGTCGTCCAGCGCGAACGCATCCTCGGGGAAGAAGGAAATGTCCACGATGGGCTTGCCGAGGCCAATCAGTCGGTCGAGTGTATCGTATCCCATGAATCCCGGGACGGCGTTCACGACGAGGTCGCTGCTTTCGACGGCCTGTTCCAGCGCCCCGGGGGCGGTGATGTCAGCCGGTGTGGTGCGCACGCCGGCCAGGCGATCGAGTTTGCGGAGCGCGGTTTCGGAGCGGTCCACGGCATGGACCAGCAGGTTGCCGTCCGCGGCCAGGTCCTGGATGATGGCGCTGCCGACGAGACCGGCTCCGAGAACGGTGATGGTTTTCTGCATGATGCGGGAGGGATGCGGGCTGTGCGGTTTGTGGCTTTGGGATGCGTTTCGTTCGGCGTATGGGGTGAAATGTAGGGCGTATACAGGAGGTCGTCGTACGGAAATTGTCCACACATGTTTTATATATGATACGCTCAAGGTATCCTCATGTGTGTGAAGCATGTGTATTGCATATATATTCCGGAATTCGCCGCATGGGCCATGGAAAGGGCGCTTTCGGTGGATGGTGGCGTTGGGGGTGGCAGCCTTGCGGGTGGCGCCGGGCGGCCGGTCGTGGTCGTTTCGGGCGGCGTGGTGATTGCGCGGCAACGCGTACAGGCGCTTCGGCAGATCATGCACGGGGATTCGGCGGACCGGGTCGCGCGGATGTGCCCCGATGCCGTGGTGCGGGTGCGCGACGTGCATGTGGAGCGGGCAGGCTGGGAAGCCCTGCTGCGGGCGCTGCACGGGGTGACGCCGTTCATCCATGCCGTCCAGCCGCCGTTCGTGTTTGCAACCGATGTGGAGAAGGAGGTGCTCGGGCCGTGGGCCGCGCGGTGGAGGGTGCAGGTGGGGGCCGCCCGCCAGCGGACGATTGCCCAGTTTGCGGCCATCCGCTCGGCGGTGGGGCATGTGGTCCACGTGGAGCATGGCCGGGAGCAGGCGTTCCTGGACCGGTTCGAGGTGCGGCGACTGGCGGACCTGGGAACACCCCCCGACATGATGGAGCAGATGGAATTGTTCGGGTACCGGACGCTCGGGACCCTGCGCCGGCTGACGGCCCGGCAGATGGCGGCGCAGTTCGGGCCGGATGGCGAGTACATCCACGCCATGATCCACCCGGGAGCCGATGCCCGCATTCCCCCGTGGGTGCCGCCGCCGTCGGTAACGGCCGAGCATGTCTGGACCTGTCCGGCTCCGGCGGCCGAACGCCTGCTCCGGGCCGTCCTGGAGAAACTGGTGGCCAGGGCAGTGGCGGAGCTCGGCGATCGGCGAAGTCAGTACGTACGGCTGGAGATGGAGCCCACCGGAGTCGCAGGGGTGCTGGAGCGCGGGCGCATGCTGCAGGCCCCGTGTCATTCCGCCAGGGCCTTCATGGGCCTGGCCTGGACACTGGTCGAGCAGATGGTGTCACGGCACCTGGAACTGGACCGGATGACGCTGCATCTGGAGGCGCTGCGCATGCCGGCCGTGCATCAGGAGGATCTGTTCGACCAGCGTCCGGTCGTGGACGGAGCCATCCGGACCATCCACCGGCGGTATCCCGGGGCCATCCGGAAAGCGGAATTGCGTCCCCACGCCGTGTTCGATGAGGACCGCATCGAGTTGGGTCCCGTCGGTGTGCCGGACGGGGAGTCAGGGCCGGTTGATACGCCCGATTTCGGCCGCGGTCGTCGGTAAATCCGACGTCAGGATCTCGGCACCGTCGGGCGTAATCAGGATCATGTCCTCCAGGTAATAGGCGTCGGGGCCGTGGATGAACATGGGCTCGTAAGCGATGACGGTGCCCGCTTCCAGCACGGGAAGCGGGGTTTCGGCCGACTCGATGCCGATGCCGTGGACATGCCAGTCGACCCCTGACGTGAGGTGGGCCATGGCACGCGCGAGGGCGGTGCCATGCGAGGCGTCAGCCGCCGCCAACAGATACGCCCGACTGGTCGCACGGACGCTGTCCAACGGCACACCGGGGCCCATGACCGCGATGCCCGCCCGGTAGGCCTCGACCAACAGGTCCCAGACGACGGCTTGTTCGGGGGAGAACTGCCCTGAAACCGGCACCGTCCGGCCGACGTCACCACCGTATTGCCCGGCCTGACAGCCGATGTCGGCCCGCAGCAACTCTCCTTCCTGGACGCGGCGGTCCAGCCCGGAGTAGGACAGGAACGATGTTACCAAGCGGTGGATGTGTGCATTTGCGCCCGCCATCATCCACGGCCAGAAGGACGGGGCCGTGGCTCCAGCTTCCAGGCAGGCCGCGACGACCGTGCCTTCGAGCACACGTTGCCGCACGTCCGGCCGGACAGCGCGCATGCCCTCGAGGAGGGCATGCGCGCTCATGGCCGCGTTCAGGCGCAACTGGGCGACTTCGTCGGGCGACTTGATCCAGCGGAGCCGCAATAGCGCGGGCCGGGCCGATGCCACGACCGCTTCCGGGAAGCGCTGTTCGAGGGCGTTCGCCCAGACGGCGTGACGACCAGCGACCGCGCGCATGTCCGCAGGGGCGCCCGGGTCGTCGGGGCGGCGAGGCGCCGACGTATAGAGGGTATCCACACCGTCCCGAAGCCGCCCCTCGACGTACGGGCCGAAGTGGGACCAGTCGAGGATGCTGGGAATACCGGTCCGGGAGGTGATGGAAGAATCGGTGCGGACGTCGCGATCCTCGAGCGGCAGTCCGAAGGAATGTGGTGCCGGAGGTGCGAAGAGCACTGCCCGACGGGCAGGGCCATCCAGGACCAGGATGGCGGAAGGGAGTTCAGCGAGACCGGTGAGATAGAGGAAATCCGGATCCTGGATCCAGGACGGTTGCTCCATTTCCTTCAGGCGCTCATTGGCCTTGAGGATGACGATCCCGCGCGGGAAGGCGTCGAGCACACGCGCCTGGCGTTCGGCCAGCAGGTGGGGGCGGAACGGATTCGGCTCAGCATCAACGTAGGCCTGGGCAGGTTGGGCCGCAGCGGCCGACGGCCCAGCGGCGGCCCAGCAGAAACCGAGGAAGAAACAGAGTTCCAGGGCGGAGATGGCCAAAGACCCCGCCGGAAACCGGGACCGGAGCCCGTCGCGCGGCTTCATGACTCTTCGTCGTCCTTTGGTTTCTCGATGAGCCCCATGGGGTTGCCCTCGGGGTCCATGATCATGGCGAATCGCATGGTGCCGGTGTTCATGGCCGGAATGCGGACGGTGCCGCCCAGGGACATGGCATGCTCCAGCACTTCCTCGAGGTCGTCCACTTGCACGTAGGCCACGACTTCCGGTACGCCCTCGGGTTCGTGGCGGATGCCTACACCGGTGGGGCCGGCCGAGCCGTCCTGTACGAACCCGTACTGGGTTGCGCCTGCACCACGATGTTCAATGTCCCAGTCGAAGAGCGACCGGTAGAAGTGTTCCAGTTCGGGGCCGTCCTTGCCGGCCAGTTCGATGTGGATGACGGGGTTTCCCATGGCGTTCCGTATTGGGGGTAGACTGGACCGCAAGGTACGGGACGCCGACGGAATGCGCGCCAGGCACTATTCCATTTCCACCGTGAACGCGCGTGCATCCTCCGAGAAATAGAACGACCAGGTCTTCTCCGACGGGAAGTGCTGCAGCTGTACGATGTTCTTCTGGTCGTCGAACGTGTCGAGCAGCAATTCATTGACAAGGGTCAATTCCCGGATGGGAGCCCGGGCCCGGTACTCCAGGAGATACCACCACATGGGCTCCTGACCGGACAGGTCTTCTCCGGATGCCGTGACGACGGCCTGGAGCGTATCGCCGGCGGTTACGGTACGTAACCGCCGGCTGATGTACGCAAGTGCCGTGGAGTCGGCCGCGGGCGTGGAGGCCAGGCGGAATGCCGGCGGTGCTCCATGCCCCGTGAGGGCCTTTTCCAGGTCATCCTGGAAGAACCGGAGTTGCAGGACAGCCACTTCGTTCTCCACCGCCATCCGCCCGTACGATACATGGAAATCGTGCTGGAGCCCGAGCACCAGCAGCCACGCGGGCAGCATCCACAATTGAACGGACAACATGATATCAGTTCTCAGACTTCTGTGACTCTACGTCCGGCGCCGTCCAGGTGTTGTCGTCCATGTCGATGTCGGCGAACGCGGCGTTTGGATCGAGTTCTACTTTCAAGACCTTGCGGTCGGAGAAGAACCCTTTCGTGAACGTCAACTCGTTGGCGCGCCAGACATCGGCCGGAAGGGCCATGAAATCGTCGGTACCATCGTCGTACGTGACTTTGAGGTGCACCGGCATCATCAACTGGCCTTCATTCTGGACCTCAATCCGGTAATAATGGGCACCACGCTCGGACGTGCCGATGAGTGAATCGGCAGGCTGCTCCGTGACCGCGGCCAACTTCTGGTCATTCGCCCACGTCGTGTAGAACCACCCGCGCCAGAACCAATTCAGGTTCTCGCCCGCCGCCTCTTCCATGGACCGGAAAAAGTCAGCCGGTTGCGGATGCTTGAATGCCCAGCGTGCGGAGTACTCCCGGAACGCATCGTCAAACACGTCCGGCCCCAGGATGTGCTCACGCAGCATGAGGAGACCGGCGGCCGGCTTCGCGTATCCATTGTTTCCGAAATTATTCTGGATGAGATCCGATTCGGTCATGATGGGGACCTGCGCCGGATTCTTCATGTAGTCGACAATCAGCGGGGCCGGGCCGCGCCGCGACGGATACGTTCCGTCGGTCGTCTGCGTCCAGATGTCCGTGCCGTTGAACTTCTCGGCATACCGCTGTTCGGCGTAGTACTGCAGGAATGTGTTCAGCCCCTCGTCCATCCAGGTCCATTTCCGCTCATCCGATGCGATGATCATGGGCACCCAGTTGTGGCCGACTTCGTGGATGGTGACCCCGATCAGGGCCCGCTCAACGCCGTCGGTATAGGATCCATCGGGCGCCGGACGCGCACCGCAGAACGCCACCATCGGATATTCCATGCCGCCGACCGGACCGTTCACGTTCACACTCTTCGGATACGGATACGCGAGCGACATCTCCCCATAGGACTCCAGGGTCACGATGGATGCGCGTGTGGAGACCTTGTCCCACAGCGGCATGGCGTTGCGGGGATACAAGGAGTGCACTTTGATGATGCGCTCCTCACCCGGATACTGATAGCCGGCCGCATCCCACACGAATGCGCGGGACGATGCGAACGCGAAATCCCGGACGTCGTCTGCCTTGAAGTGCCAGGTCAGCATGCCGCGGTTCACCGGACGCGAGCCCGGCGTGAGGACCTCATCCGGCCCTACGATGAACAGGGGTTCTTCGGACTGGTAGGCGCGGTCCAATCGACGGATTTGCTCGCGCGTGAGCACCTGTTCCGGATTCTGCAGCTCGCCGGTGGCATCCACGATGTGATCCCACGGCACGGTGAGCTTGACGTCGTAGGAGCCGAAGTTCAGGTAGAACTCGCCCCGGCCGAAGAATTGCTCGGTCTGCCAGCCGTTCACGTCATCGTAGACGGCCATGCGGGGAAACCATTGGGCGATGAGGTACAGCCATCCATCCTCCACCCGCTCCTTGGCTCCACGGGCATTGTCGGGGATGCGGAATGACCAATCGATGTCGAAAGCGACCTGTTCGCCCGGGTTCAGGGCCCGGTCCAGGTTGATGCGCATGATGGTGTCCCGGATGCGGTATTCGGCATTGACCAGCTGTCCGGAGGCATTCACCAGTTGGACGCGGGTGATGTCGTATCCCCCGTCAAACTGTTCTACGCCAACGAATTGCCGGAACGCGGGACTGATGTTCTCGGGCAGGGCCGCCTCCATCTTGTAGGTGCGGCTGTTCTCGAGGGAGCGTACGTTCTGATCGAGCTGCACCCACAGGAAGGTGAGCGCATCCGGGGAATTGTTGTGGTAGGTAATCCGCTCGGATCCGTGGAGCCGGTGCTCGTCCGTGTCGAGACGGGCCTCGATGACGTAATCGGCCCGCTGCTGCCAGTAGGCCTGGCCGGGCGCACCGGATGCAGCGCGGTACTGGTTGGGATCCGGCCACGAATCGATGGGGCGGAAGGAGGAGTGGTTGCCGCTGGCAATATCCCCTTCAATGTTCCGCCAGTTCTGGCCGGATACGGGAAGGGCGATCAGTACAGCGACGAAAAGGGCAAATAATGATTTCATGACGGGCGTCAGGCTCGTTGGGCAGAATGGGAGGACGCCGCTCAGAAAATCATGGTCAGGGTAGCAAGGGCAACGCAGCCGGAAACAAAAAGTCCCCAGGTCCGGCTGGTGAGCGGAGACAGGCGCGTAATGAGGCTTCCAGCGACGATTACGACGCCCAGGATGACGATCTGGCCGATTTCCAGACCCACGTTGAAGGACAGGAGCGGCAGGAAGAGACTCTGCTCTCCGCCGAGGACTGCACGGAGGAAGTTGGAGAATCCCAGACCGTGGATGAGTCCGAAGAAGGCGGCGAGCAGGTACTTGATGCGCCACGTCCGGTGGTGGAACGGGTGGGCCGGGTCGGGGTGGTTTGGGTTCCCGGCTGAAAGGATGCCCTCGCCGATGTTGTAGAGGGCCGTCGCCAGGATGGTCAGGGGGATCAGGAATTCGACGAGGTCCGAGTCGACCGTTACCAGGCCCAGTGTGGCGAGGGCGAGCGTCAGCGAGTGCCCGAGGGTGAAGGCGGTCACCAGGATGAGCAGCTGGCGCCATTCCTTCAGCCCGTACATGGCGGCCAGGGCGACCACGAACAGGATATGGTCGTAACCCGCCAGGTCCAGGATGTGCTCAAGGCCCAGCTGGAAGTAGACGGAGAACGCGGTGTTACCGAACAAAAACCACCTGTTTCATTTCGGGGGAGCTGCCAATGTCGACGAGGACAAAGTACGTTCCGCTGGCTACGTCCTGCCCGGTCTTGTCCTTGCCATTCCACGTGAACGTGTAGGATCCGGCGGGTTGCATTTGCATGGCGCCTTCGTACGCCAGTCGTCCAGTCACATCGATGACGGAGAATCGGACCTGGGCGGGTTCATCCAGGGTGTAGGGCAGGTTCACCTGATCCGTGAACGGATTCGGGTAGCTGGTGCCCAACGTGAAGCGATCGGGCACGGCTTCGCCGAGTTGGATGTCCGTTCCCACGGAGCCATAGCCGGAAATCCGGTAGGTGCGCTGGCCGATCGCGTAGGCGAGCGACTCGTTGACCATATGGAACCGGTTGATGGCGCCGTCCAATTGTCCGGTGTCCGTGGTCTGGTTATAGTGCTGGAGTTGCTGCCATGTGGCACCGCCGTCCGTGGTCAGGGATGTGACACCACGTCCGCTGGCCCAGCCGATGTCCGGCGTGATGAATCCGATGCCCTGTAATCCGGCACTGCTGACACTGCCCGTGACATTCAACGGGGCCCAGGTGCGGCCTCCGTCCACGGTTTTGAGGACTTTGGCGTCCAGCTGGGACGGGTTGTTGATGGTTTCTACGGAGATATAGCCGACTTCAGGGGTAGGGAATGAAATCTTCCATCCCCATTCACCGGAGACGGACGGCCCGCGCGTACTCCGGTAGACGCGGGTCCAGGTCTGGCCGCCATCCTCGGTCCGGATGACCACGGCGTCGCCGTCGAGGCTCGAACCGGTGCCACCGGTGGCAATCCCCGTGTTCTCGTCGAAGAAATGGAGGTCAACCAAGGTGGATGCGACGTCGGCCACCGATCGTCCGGTCCACGTGATCCCTCCGTTCACGGTTTTCACGACCGTGGGCGCACCGTGGAATGCACCTACACCGTACGCGACATCGGCTGAAACGGCTACCATGCCACAGATTCCGTCCGGAAGCTGCCCTTCAATCCGGTGGGAGATGTTGGTCCAGTGTTCGCCGCCGTCCCGGGTTTCCCAAAGGACACTTCCCGGGGTGAAGACGGAGCCCGCCCATCCCACGCGTTCGTCAATGAAGGCCGTGGACCGGAACGCTACGGACGTCTCCTTGAGCTGCAGCATCCAGGAAAATCCAGCGTCCGGGGTATGCCAGATTTCACCCCGGGTGTTGACCATCCATCCCTTTTCCGGATTCACGAACTTGATGTCGTCGAACCGGCCGTCCGCTACGGGCGCGAAGCGCACGCGTTCCCAGGTGGGCACGGTTGTTGGGACGCTCTGCGCCAGAATGGGCAGCGGGGTGAGGACGGCTGCTCCAGCGGAAAGTCCGGTCACGGCAATCAGTACATAAGAACAGAGTCGACAAACAGGGCGGATCGTATCGGTCAGGCGCATGGACGCACGGGAAAAGATTGGATGGATCGGCAAGCCGGATTCAATCCTTCAAATTACTGTGTTTCCCGCCGGAAAGAAGGGCAAAAATCACGGCCTCTGTCAGGTATGCTACCCGCCCTCGATCCTAGCGTCTGATGGCAAATCCGGCACCGATCAGGAAGTCCGGCATCGTATCGGTCAGCCCGAAACCCGTGTATACATCCAGTTGGAAGGCGGGACGGATGAGGCTGGTCACGCCGAGGTTGAGCTGCAGACCCGTATCGATCCCGTCCTGGAAGCGGGCCAGGGCTTCCACGAAGCCGTTCAAGCCGGCAGTGAGGCCGAACCCCGTGGACAGGGACGACTCCAGGATGCTGTCATTGCCCCGGCCGACAATGGCGCCGCGGATTTGTCCGCTCATGGATACCCGCTCGTTCACGGCGCGGCCGGCGGTTACGAGGGCAGATGGATCCAGGCGGTCCGATGTGAACGCGGCATCGCCTGTGGGCAGCGAAAGGGCGCCGATGACGGCAATGTCCCATCCGGACAGGGTGGGGCCCAGTTGGTATTTCACGCCGACGGACGCATCCGAAAAGCCGTTGGTATCCCCGGGATCATCCATGGACAGGAAGGACGGGACACCCAGGCGGAGTTCCAACCGGTCCATCAGGCCGTAGCGGACCAGGAGTTCGCCGGCGGCAAGGGTATTGAACGCGGAGGTGGTGGCGTACGAGAGGCCGCCCTCCAGTTGAAGCATGCCGGCCGGGACGGAGACCGGGCTTTCGGTGAAATCCGGACGATCCGTAATGAGGGGGGTGGTTGGCGGCGCAACCTGTGCCGTGGCCTGGGGTGTGGCGAGGAAGGCCGGGAGGGCCAGGAGCAGCGTCAACAGTCCGCGGAAGTACGTCCGGGACCATGGCGTCGTAGAAAACAGCGTTGGTTTCATGGGAGAAGCGAGGACTGGATGAAAAGGGCACTGGATGAAAAGGAGGCTGCAACGGACGTGAGGCGCGTCCGTTTTAGTCAAGGCTAAACCGGGGTAAGGGGCGGGATGTTCCGAGGGGGCACGCGCCGTTGGTGCCGAGAAGGAAGTCAGATGTAGGAGTCGGTTCCGGATGCGGCGGCGATGTCCAGCATGATTCCCACGTTGGCATGGCCTTCCGTGGTTCCGACTTCCGGCGGATGTTTGCCCTCGATGGCTTCCACGAAGTCGTTGAACAATCCGTCGAACGGGCGACGGGTGTCGTGGTCAAACGGACCCGTGTGGGTTACGATGCGGCCTCCGCCGTGCCGGCCCATGGTGTCTTCGCAGGTGGCCCATCCGGCATCGCCGTAGAGTTCCACGCGGGAAAGGGACGCGAACTGGACCGATACGCAGAGTTCGGCGGTCGCGCCGGAGGCGAACTGAAGGATGGCCACCGTGGTCTCGTCATGCGCGCTCCCGAATTTGGCGTGGCTGTACACGGACCGGATGGACGTGATGTCGCCGCAGGTCGGGGCCATGAACCACCGGATCTGGTCAATACAGTGGGTGCCGTTGGCCGCCAGGCTCCACCACCGTCCGGTCTCCGGTGCGCCCCGCCAGTTCGAACCGTCGGCGGCGGCGAAGGTCCACTGGATGCGCATGTGCCGCAGGGTCCCCAGTGCCCCGTCCTGGACGTGCCACTGGAGCGCCCGGTGACCGGTATGCCACCGCATGTGATACGCCATGGCCAGCATGACGTCGTTTTCCCGGCAGGCATCCGCAATCGCCCGGCACTCCTCCAGGCTCGTGGCCATGGGCTTCTCCAGCAGGATGTGTTTGCCGGCGCGGGCGGCCGCCACGGCCTGGGCGCGATGCAGGCGGTCGGGCGTGGCGATAATGACCGCATGCAGGTCGGGATCCGCCAGCATCGCGCCCAGGTCCGTATGGACGGGCTGCTCCGCAGCCAGTCCATGTCGCTTCGCGAAGGCGGCCGCCCGCCCCGCGTCGCGGCTGAGCACACTCCAGAGGCGCGCCCGGTCGTGGGCACGGACGGCCGGGGCATGCTGGTCGTCCGCAATGCCGCCCGGGCCGAGGATTCCGACGTTGATCATGATGCGTTAACGGGATGGTAATGATGAGGTCCAACGCGCGCACCAAGTTACGGTCGCACCAACAAGCGAGCGAACGTGCGCGTACGAACCATCTGGATTTCCGACCTGCATCTGGGCAGCCGGTACGCCCGGGCGGCCGACGTCCTGGACTTCATCCGTACCTGGGAGTGTGAACACCTGTATCTGGTCGGGGACATCTTCGACGGCTGGGCGCTGACCCGCAGCTGGTTCTGGCCACAGGAGCACAACGATGTGGTCCAGAAAATCCTCCGATACAGCCGCAAAGGCACGCCCATCACCTACATTCCCGGCAACCACGATGCGTTCGCCCGGGAATTCCTGGACCTCCAACTGGGCAACATCCGCGTGGAGCCCTCCGCCGTCCACACCCTCATGGACGGCAGGCGGCTTCTGGTCCTGCATGGCGACGAGTTCGATGGCATCATCCGGTTCGCGCCCTGGTTGCAACGCGTGGGTGCGGTGGCGTACGGCATCGCACTCGGATTGAATGAGGTACTGAATCGCATCCGCACGATGCTCGACAAGCCGTATTGGTCCCTGTCCGCCTACCTGAAGCATCGCACAAAAAAAGCCCTGCAGTACATTGACCAATTCGAAGAACTGGTAGCCGAAAAAGCCCGCACACACGGCGTGGACGGCGTGGTCTGCGGGCACATCCACCACGCCGAAATGCGGGACATCGACGGCGTGTCGTACATGAATTGCGGCGACTGGGTGGAGAGTTGCACGGCGCTGGTTGAGCACCTGGATGGCCGCCTGGAGATCGTCCGGCACATGGCCGAACCCACCACCGGGACATCCCGTTCAATCGAGCGCGACCCGAACCAGATCGAGATGTTCTACGAAGGCGACGGCCTTCCGGCGAACGTGGCCAAACCCATCCCCACCCCTTGACCCGCCCCATCATGCGCGTATTGTTCTGTATACAGGGAGAGGGACGGGGCCATATGACGCAGGCCATCGCGCTTGCGGAATGGCTCCGGGATGCCGGGCATGAGGTGGTCGCAGCGCTGGTCGGCAATGCGGACGGGCGGACGCCACCGCGCTTCCTGTCCGATGCCCTTGCCTGCCCGGTGGAAGCACACGCCAGTCCGGTCATCAAGCTGGACCGGGATTCCCGCTCCCTCGACGTGTGGAAAACGACTACGTTCGCCCTGCGTCGGCTCTGGACGTACCGGAGGAGCGTGGCGCATCTGGAAGAGCGGATTGCCGCATGGCATCCGGATGTCGTCGTGAATTTCTACGAGCCCCTACTGGGTCTGGCACGGCACGTCCGAGTGCCCATCGTGGCCATTGCGCATCAATACATGTTCCACCACCCGCGGTATCCGTTCGCCGAGGGAACGTGGTTCCAGCGTCGGTCCATGCTCACGTTCACGCGGCTCACGTCGGCCACCGCCACGCGACTCCTGGCACTCAGCCTGTATCCGGGCGAGGACCTGCCCGGGCACAACCTGCGTGTGGTCCCGCCGCTGCTCCGCAAGGAGTTGTTCGCATTGACCCCCCGGCGCGTGGAGCCGGACTATCTGCTGGTGTACCTGTGGCGCCCCGAACTCCTGCCGGAAATCCGCGAGTGGTGTGACGATTGGCCGCGGTTCCGGGTCCATTGCTTCCTGGAGCATCCCGAGAAAGCCAAGGATGACCCCATCCGGCCCAACCTGACGCTGCATCATCTGGATGCGGACCGGTTCCTGCAGATGATGGCGACGTGTTCGGGTGTGGCCACCACGGCCGGATTCGAGACCACCGCCGAGGCCATGTACCTCGGGAAGCCGCTCCTCATGGTTCCGACCCACATCGAACAACAGTGCAACGCCCGCGATGCGGCGGACATGGGTGCAGCCATTGCCTGCCCCTCATTCGACCTGGAACGCCTGGAGCACATCACGCCATCCGATCAGACGGCGTTCAGGGCATGGGTCGCTTCTGCTTCCGAGGTCTTCATCCAGGAGTTGGAGCAGGTGGCTGGCCTGCCGACGCGTCCTGATCCCGGAAAACGCCCGCAATCACGCGCCGTCGGTGTGCAAAAATTCGCCCCAGTTGCCAGCTGACGGCGGGATAGACGAGGTCGCCCAGGGGTGAAAGCGGCAGCTTCCAGCGCACCCGGTCGGTAATGAGCGTCCGCCCCTCTTCCTCGCGGAACGAATGGGTATGGATCCACTGCGCGTACGGGCCCTTCAACTGGGTATCCTCGAACGAATGAGGAGGATTCCAGGCTGTGATTTCGGTCCGCCAATTGAACGGAATGCCGGCCAGACGCAACCGGTAATCGATCAGCGCGCCGACTTTCATGTCGATGGGTTGGGGCGAAAGGATGCTGAATTTGAGTTCGTTCGGCGTAATCCGCTCCAGGTTCGATGCGTCGGCGAAAAAGGCAAATACCTCATCCAGCGGCCGGTCAATCCACTGTTCGGACTCCAATACGTGTTCAATCATGTGCGTACGCGAGATGCGAGCTTGCGGGCCCGCTCTTCATTGGATTCAGGTTCGTACACGTCGGGATCGTCGAGCGCGACCTGGGGGTCTATTTTCGGAAGCGCATCCCACGACTGGCTCGTGACGATGGCCTCGAGGTTGCGGATGCGCTCCACGAGCCGCTCGTTTTCTTCCGAGAGCGTTTTGAATTCGTGTTCCAGACTGGAGGTGGAATCGCCCAGTTGCAGCTGTTTTTCCCTGAACTTGAGCCATTCGGAAAAAGCGCCGACCAGGATGGCAGCAAGAGGAATAAGGACCCAGATCATGTGGTGCAGGGGGACGCGTGGAGACGAAGCTTTGTAAAAAATATACGCCGGAATTCGCGCCGGGTTGTACCATACGGAAACACAAACCCTTCCTGCCATGACACTCCGGTCTTCATTCGCGCTCCTCCTTGTCCTTGCCATGTCCACGTCGGCGTGCGCACAGGCCCCTGACGCCCGCCTCATTGCCGAGGCCTTGTCTGCAGCTCCTGCCTCCTTCCATGACGTGGCCACCATCTATGGTTACAACGATGACGGCACGTATCGCGTCATTCGCGAAGGCACTTCCGAGTTCTATTGTGTCGGCGACGATCCTGCGCGGGAAGGGTTCGAGGCCTCCTGCTGGCAGGGTGCCTTGAATCCGTATCTGGTCCGCGGACGGGTGTTGCGTGCGGACGGCATGGCCGGGATGGAAACGGTGAACGCCCGGGAAGCGGAAATCGAGGCCGGTACGCTGGCCTGGTTCGAGGGCTCGGCGACCCAGTACATCCGGTACGGGGACGAAGCCTACTACGACGAGACGGCGGGTGAGGTCGTGGGGTCGGAGCTCCGGTACGTGGTATACGTGCCCTATGCCACGCCCGAATCGACCGGCCTGCCGCTCGAACCCATGACACCCGGTGGACCGTGGTTGATGACGCCCGGTTCGTTCCGGGCCCACATCATGGTGCTGCCTGTTTCCGCTCCATGAGGACGCGGGCCTCGTGTCCGATGTGTGCCTCGCCGCGTTCTTCGGCCAATTGGATTTGTCTCTGACGCTCCCGGAGCCGTTCGCGGTCGGACTCGCTCCGTTCGTGCGAGCAATGGCGGCAACTTACACCTTCCTCGAACGATTCGAGTGAACGGTCTTCTTCCGTAATGGGCATGCGACAGGCGTGGCACATGTCGAACCGGCCGGGCTCGAGATCATGATTCACGGTCACACGACCGTCAAACACGAAGCACTCGCCGTTCCACCGCGTACGTTCTGCCGGAACCTCTTCCAGGTATTTCAGGATACCCCCCTGCAGGTGGTACACCTTTTCGAATCCCTGAGCCCGCAGATAGGACGTCGCCTTCTCACAGCGGATGCCTCCCGTGCAGAACATGGCCACCGGCCGGTCCTTGCGCCCCGCCAGCTCCTTCTCGACGAACGCCGGAAACTCCCGGAAGGACTTGGTGCGGGGGTTGACCGCACCTTCGAACGTGCCCACGGTGACTTCGTAGTCGTTGCGCGTATCGACCAGAAGCACATCCGGGTCGGATATCAGTTCGTTCCACTCGGACGGCGGCACATACGTGCCCACGATCAGGTTCGGGTCCACGCCCTCCACGCCCAATGTGACGATTTCTTTCTTGAGGCGCACCTTGGGGCGCAGGAACGGCATGTCGTCGGAAACGGACTCCTTGTGGACGAGATCGGCAAATCCGTCGACGGCCCGCACCGCAGCGAGCACGTGGTCCACGCCTGCCTTCGGGCCCGCAATCGTGCCGTTCAATCCCTCGTGTGCGACCAGAATGGTTCCCCGGACCTTCGCGGACTCCAAGACGGTCTGCAGGTGTTCGCGGACCGCATCCGGGTCGTCAATGGAATGGAATTTGTAAAACGCAGCTACGGTGACGGGCTCAGTCATGCATCTTGGCCACTTCGCGGGCCACTTCGTTCGGAATCAACATGGTCAGGTTGTACTGCGCGACCTTCCATCCGGATTCCGTGAGCAGCAGGACGCCCGAACCCCGCGTATTGCCCAGGTTTTCGTTGTAGAGCCGTTCGTCGAACCAGGCGACGTCGCCTTTCACGACCACGTGCCGCTCCTTCATTTCATACGTCCACCCGGTCCCCGTGGCGAAGCGTGCCCGGGTATACTCCTTGAAATCGGCGATCGGCCAACGCTCGCTGGCGTCCGTTCCCAGGAAGACGGCATCATCCGTGTACAGCGCGAAATACGCATCGAAATCGGCGCGGGAGGCCTGTTCGTGGATCTGGTCCAGAACGTGGTTCACCGCATCCTCAGGCGACTGGGCCTGCGCCGGTATGGCAGAAGCAAACCAGAACGTGGTGGCCGTCAACAGGGCAACGCCCAGTCGGCGGGCGGGAGAGAAGCTGAAAGAGCGCATCATCAGGAAAAATCCTCCGCTTCAAAGCCCGCGTCACGGTGCGAACCGTCACAGAAGGGCTTGTTTTTTGAGTTTCCGCAGCGACAAAGGGCTGTCTTGGTGCCTTTCCATCGGATTTTGCCGCTGGCAGCGCGAATGGCCAGGTTGCCCTGGACCAGGAGCGGGCCGTTCCGGGACGGGGTGACCTTGAGCGGGCCACCCAGGGATTCCAGACCGGGGCCACATTCACCAACGGCCCCGGGATCGTCGAATGCGATTTCCTTGTGACTGTTGTCACAGAACGGCTTGTTCTTCGACTGGCCACACCGGCACAGCGCGGCCCGATAGGCTACACCGGGCATATCGGGTTGGGCCCCCGCCACGTCCAGTTCACCCTCCACGTACAGCGGGCCGTTCGGAGCGACCGTGACGGTATTCTCCGGGGCCGGGGATTCCTGGATCGTGCCGTTCTTGTCCATGGTCGCCAGTGCACCGGACGGGCAGCGACGCACGATTTCGTCCACGTCGTCAACGGCCACCAGGTCCGGTTGCCCCCAGGGCTTGCGACCGTACTCGAACAGCGGACTGTTGGCCCGGACACATTCACTGGCATGGATGCAAAGCCGGCCGTCCCAGGTCACTTTGCGTTCTTTTCCTTCAAATTCGAGTATGGGATTGCGGGGCATGATGCGGGGTTGGAAGTAAAAGTTGGCAATTCGTACAATCTAAGCCCAAGCTCGAACGATGCAAACCCATGCCCATCGACCCTATTCCGTTCACACTGGTCCTTGAGGGCCTGATCTTTCTCGTTGCCGCGTGGATTTCCGCGCGGTTTCCGGCCCGGAAAATCAATCTGACGTACGGGTACCGGACGAAAGCCTCCATGGCCAGCCAGGAACGGTGGGATTTTGCCCAGGCCTATGCGCGCCGAGAGATGACCCGCGGCGGACTGTACCTCATTGCCGGTGGGTTGGTGCTTGCGACGCTGCCCATCCCCGGTCAGATCGTGCTGGACCTGATCGTTGTACTTGGCGGGACCGTCTGGGTGTGTGTATGGCTGTACCGCAAGACCGAGGCGGCCATATCGGCCCGGTTCGACAGCGGGCACGCGTCCTAGAAGGCTGTTGAAGAAGTGGAGGGCCCCTCGAGCGAGGGTCTTACGAGGCGCAGCGGGCCGACATCGGCCCGGGGAAGGGCGACGACGCGATGCAATTGTATCGTGGAGGAGCCATGACAAAGTATCCGCCCGTAACCCCCTCGCTCCCAGAGGGTTCGGGCGGCATGACATCATCTTCGGTGTTGTTCCTCCTATGAGTAGCTATGGCTACGCAAACGTCGGAACGCCTTGAATCAGATGTCATGGCGCTCCGAACGAGGGGTCCTCAACTTTTTCAACAGCCTTCTAGCGGGCCGCGTCAACGGCCCTGCGGCTCCTCCCGGTTCAACTGGATGATGTCCGCGTTCCAGTTCGTCTCGCCCAGGAGGTGCTCGACGAAATACTCGGCCCGCAGCCAGAACCAGTAGTCGGACATGTTGCCGTAGCCGTGGCGCTGGCCAGGGAACAGGAAGAAGTCGAACCGCTTGTTCGCCTTTATGAGCGCATCGGCCATGCGAATGGTGGCGGCCGGGTGCACGTTGTTGTCCTCGTCGCTCGTGACCAGGAGTAGACGCCCTTTCAGGTTCTTGGCCAATTCCTGATTCGTATCGATATCGTACTTGAAGCTCACATCACCCGAATCGCTCACCACTTCCTCGACGCCGTGGTGGTGCTCCGACCAGTTCCGGTTGTAGATGGTGTTGTCGTGGTTGCCCGACGATGATACCGCCACCTTGAAGAAGTCCGGATAGACGAGCATGGCTGCCGTCGACATGAAACCGCCACCGGAGTGGCCGTAAATACCCACGCGGTCCAGGTCGATCCAGTCGTGCCGGTCGGCCAGTTGTTCAGCGGCCGCCTTCTTGTCGGCCAGCCCGTAGTCGCGGAGGTTGCCATAGCCGTAGGTGTGGTACCACTTGGAGCGATCGGGATGCCCGCCCCGGTTGCCCACCGTGACCACGATCATCCCGAACTGCGCCAGGGCCGTCTCGTAGGGCGCGGTCGTGAACATTTTGGCCACGGCTTCCGTCTGGGGGCCGGGGTACACGTATTCCACAATGGGATACGTGCGCGTGGAGTCGAAATCAAACGGCTTGTACATGACGCCGTACAGGTCGGTAATGCCGTCGGCGGCCTTCACCGTGTAGGGTTCCGGGAAGCGGAATCCGGCCGCGAACAGGCTCGAGAAGTCGGCGGTCTCCAGGTCGACAACCGTGCGACCGCTGGCGTCCAGAACGGTGGACCGTGGGACCTGGTCCACACGGGAGAAATTGGTGACGAAATAACGCCCTGATTCAGAGGCCGATGAGCGGTGATCCCGATCACCCGGATTCAACAGGCGCAGGTCCGATCCGTCAAGCCCCACGCGGTACAGATGTTGGTAGTACGGGTCTTCGCCAGACTCCCGCGCATTGGCCTGGAAGAAGACATGTCCCCGGTCTTCGTCCACACGCTGGACACCCCGGACCGACCAGGGTCCCCTCGTGAGCCGGTTCCGCAGCGTTCCGTCGGCGGCGTAGCGGTACAGATGGGCCCATCCGTCGCGTTCCGACCACCAGATGAAGTCGCCATTGGAGAGCAGGTCCGGGGTTCGAACGTCGATGTAGGTATTGAAGCGTTCCTCAAGGACCACGTCAACCTGTCCGGACGCCGCGTCCGCGCGCAACAGGTCCACGCGCTTGTGGTCCCGGCTCATCCGGTACAAGAGGAACGAGCCCGGGTCGTTGGTCAGCCACTGCGCGGAGAACGGACGCTCGTCGCCAGCATAGCGGAACTGGGGCGCTGAGAACACGGAGACTTCCTGATCGACCCACAGGCTGTCCTGAAGCGCCCAGACCGAGTCGGCCACCACACTGCCCACTTCGAGGTGATACTGGGCCACGTTCTCCTCACCCGGCAGTCCGTACTTGTAGGTCTCAAGCTCAGGGCGCTCGTTCCCGACCGAATGGATGATCCAGAGGTCGCCCACCTTCCGGACGTCCATGCGCATGACGGTGAAATACTCCGATCCAGGCGACCATACAATCGGCGCGCGCTTGCGGTCATCCTTCTTCTTCTCCACCTCCTGCGCCGTGTCGCCGTGGTGCTGCCCCAGCCGCCACGTGCTGGCCACGTAGGAGAAGAACTCCTCGCCGTCATGGGTGAGCTGGATTTCTTCCACTTCTACCTTCTTTTCGGCTTCATCCGCCTTGTCCCCGGTCTTTCCGCGTCGGGCATCGAGGATGCGGACGTAATCCTCGCCGCTCATCTTGTACAGATTCTCGTGCCGCGCGAACAGCACCCACGCGCCGTCGGGTGACACGGAGGCCCACGACGGGTGGTTGTCCGGCTTTTCCGGATCGGTCAATTCGCGGAGGACCTGTGCGCGACGGTCATACTCGAAGTAGAAGACCTTGTCGCGCATCTCCTTTTTCTCGGTGACCGTGGAATCCTGCTGGGTATTGCCGCGCTCTGCTTCCTCCGACGGAACCTCTTCCTTCTGCGACGACGTCACTTCGAAACGGATGGTGTTTGCATCCACGAATTTCAGATTCCGGATAGGGAGATGCCGGGCTTCGAACGGGTCCCGTACGATCCGGGTGATTTCCGCCGCCATCCAATCGCGGTCGAAGAGTTCCGACTTGGTACCGCGAACCGGATCCACCAGGCGCCAGTGCGTTCCGGTAGCATCGTCCCACTCATACCAGAACGACTCGCCGCCCTCTATCCAGCGCGGATTCACGCTGGTCGAGTGGACGAGGTCGCTCATCCGGTAGGGGGCGAACCGGGCAGCCAGGTCCCAATTGACGGTCTGGGCGGTGACGGGCGTTGAAAGGGCCAGCAGGATACCGGCAAGCAGGAGGCGGCGCATGGGGATCGGGTATGTATCTTTGAGAGCAATGGATAATAAGACCCGCGAACGCTTCCGGAAACTTTCGCGTCTTCGGAAGTGACGCGGCGCTCGGAGTGAATGAAAAACAGGGTATTGATTTTTACCCTGTCCCATACGTGATTTAACCAAGGCTAAATAGTACGTTGCATCTGTTTGTTGATCAGTCAATTATTACCATGAAGGCCACGCCACTTCTGTTGCTCCTGTTCATGCTGGCTGCCTGCTCCAGTGAGACCATCGACAATACGGGACTCACGGACCCGGACCCTGATCCGGATCCGGAACCGGTCCAGGTATCCTATGCGCAGGACATCCAACCCCTGTTCAACGCATCGTGTGGCGGGGTCGGGTGCCACATCGGTCAGGCCACGAACGGCGTATCATTGGGATCCCATGAACAAGTGACCACGTCCGTGGGTTTCCAGTACGGGACGCCAGTGGTCATCCCGGGAGATGCAGCCGGCAGCCCGATCATCGACAAAATCTCCGTGAACCCCCGATTCGGCTCCCGCATGCCGCTCGGAAGGGCACCGTTGGAAGCCGCCGACATCAATCGTGTACGAGTATGGATAGAACATGGCGCGCCGAATAATTGAATTTGCTGTCCGGGTCCAGCTGCTGGCCCTGCTGATGACGTGTCTGGCCCCTGACGTGGCTGCACAGACGTTCATTACGCGGGAAGGAACCGCCACCTTCGTATCGGAAGTGCCGCTTCACGAATTCGAGGGCACGTCCTCGGCGCTGAATGGCATGGTTGCCCTGGAAGATTCCACCGTCGATTTCTACCTGGACCTGGAAACCCTGGAGACGGGCATCGGCAAGCGGGATCGGGACATGCGGCTGACGCTGAATACCGATGAGCACCCCTTCGGTGAGTTCACCGGGAAACTCGTGTCTCCATTGGATGTGGGTCGGGAAGTGCCACAGGATGCGGTTGTGCGGGGCACGTTCACCATTAATGGGGTCTCCCGGGAGGTGGAAATCACCGGACAGTTGGAGCCTGTCGGGGAAGCGCTCCGGCTCACCGCCGCGTGGACGCTCCGACTGGAGGACTACGACATTGAACCGCCGAGCCTTCTTTTCATGAAAGTGGACTCGGAGCAGGATATCCGAATTGACGCGGTATTGCACACCCGGGACCCATGATGACCATGCATTCCATCTCCATTCGATTCATTGCGATTTGCGCATGCGCCTTGTTGGTCGTGCCCGCGCAGGCCCAGTTGACCCGGGAGCGCGCCAATCCGGGCGCGCCGGTCGAAGATGTGTTCCGCGCAGGCACGCTCGTGGTCCTGCCGACCGTCACGAACATTCCCGAGGGGAACTGGAATTTCACCATCCAGCATTCCTTCGGTCTGGTTTCAAGCGGAGTGGATGAACTCTTCGGGTTGGATGGGACCGCGAATGTCCGATTCGGCCTGGATGTCGGGTTGACCGATGCCGTGTCCGTGGGAGTCGGGCGTTCGCGTTTCGACAAGGTCTACGACGGCCGTCTGAAATGGAACGTGTTGCGGCAATCCCGGGACGGAAGGATGCCGGTGGGCCTGGCCGTCGCGGCGGGCGCCGGAATCACGACGCTGAAGAACGGGTTTTCGCTGGGAGACCGGATGAATTACCACGCAACGGTCATGCTGGCCCGGAAATGGAATGATGCGCTGTCGCTCCAGATCGCACCCGTCATGTCCCACTTCAACGTGGTCTACAAGGATCTGGATCGTTTCGGAGAAGTCGTAGAGGAACGGAATACGCACGTCGCTCTCGGACTGAGTGGACGTTATGCTTTGAATCCCCGTGTGTCTGTTGCCGTAGAGTACCTGCCTGTCCTGGGGACACGGTCCGACGGAACGGTGGACAACGTGTCCGTTGCGCTGAACCTCGACACGGGCGGTCATGTCTTCCAGTTGTTCTTTACGTCGTCCGATTGGCTGACCCTGCAGCATGCCGTGGCCCGCAATACAACCCGGTTCCTGGACGGGGACTTCCGCTGGGGGTTCATCGTGAACCGGGTGTTCTGAGCGTCTGGATGGGAATTCATTCCGGGGATCGGGCAATAATCGGATTTTCACCGTCGTTCTGTCCCCAAACAATCCAATCCTTCTTCCCATGAAACGACTCTTTTTCTCCGCCATGCTGGTCGTGTTGCTTTCCGGCATGGACGCGCTTGCACAGGACGGCGGCCGCATCATTTACGACCAGGTCGTGAAGATTGACATCCAGTTGCCGCCGGAAATGGAAAGCATGCGTGACCAGATCCCGAAGGAGCGGTCCACGAAGCGAATGCTGCTGTTCACGGAGACGGAGTCCCTCATGCGGGATGCGCCGGAGGATGAGAATGCGGAGGAACCGGTCTCGCGGACCATGCGGAGCGGTCAGGGCATGGTGGAAATCCGGATGGCAGGCAGGGGAGCGAATGCGGTCGAACGAATGCTGCTCACCTCCATGGACTCCGGAGAAACGATAGAACAGCGGGATTTCATGGGACGGACCTTCCTGGTGGAAGGTGAACAGCCCGCCGTTCCGTGGCGATTGACCGCCGAGCAGGGCGAGTACAAGGGGTTCCTCACGCACAAAGCCGTGGCTACCATGGACTCGACGGAAATCGTGGCCTGGTTCTCACCGGAAATACCGGTCCCGGTCGGACCGGACGGATACGGTGGCCTGCCCGGTGCCATCCTGCTGTTGGACCTGAACGGGGGCAAAACGACCTATACGGCGAATGTGATTGAACCGGAGACGACGTTCGCCAAGGATGAGTTCGAGCGACCCGACAAGGGACGCAAGGTTTCGCAGGAGGAGTTTGACGGGATCGTTGCCGAGAAAATGAAGGAAATGCAGGCGCAGGGCCGCGGTGGCAACCGCGTCATGTTCCGAGCAAACTAGGCCGCACGCAATCTGCTGCTCCGAGCCCATCCCTCGTCATTCGCGGGGACATTCATCTTTTCCCAATCCGTGTATCCCATGACCTCAATCCGCGTGGCGGTCTTTCTTGCTGCCCTGTTTCTTTTCCTGCCTGGCATCGTGCTGGGCCAGTCCCGCCATGACGTTACCGGAGTCGTGGCCGATTCCGCGGACGTGGGGTTGCAGGGGGCGACGGTGGTTCTGCTGGCACCGTCAGACTCTGCCCTCGTGAAGTTCGCCATTTCCGGGAAAGACGGCGTGTTTGCGCTCAAGCGGGTCGATCCCGGTCCGTACGTCCTGCAGGTCACGTTTGTCGGGTTCGAGACCTGGTCCGGAAACGTGGAAGTAGGGTCGGAGGACCTGGATGTCGGCCGGATTGCCCTCAGTGAACGCGTGTCCGAGCTGGACGAACTGGTCGTTACGTCGGAGCATATTCCCATCATTGTCCGATCCGATACCTTGGATTACAACGCCAATGCGTTCGCCACGCGTCCGAATGCCACCGTGGAAGACTTGCTCAGGCAGCTTCCGGGCGTCGAAGTCGACTCCGACGGGGCGATCAAAGCCCAGGGCGAGGATGTCCAGAAGGTATTGGTGGACGGGAAGGAATTCTTCGGCAATGACCCGAAGATTGCTACCCGAAACCTGCCGGCCAATGCCGTCGACCGGGTCCAGGTGTATGACGACCGGTCCGACCGTGCCGAGTTCACCGGTGTCGACGACGGGGAACGCGAGAAGACCATCAACCTGGCGCTGAAGGAAGATGCCAAGAAAGGCTATTTCGGGAACGTGAGCGGCGGCATTGGCGATGCGGAACGGTACGATTCCCGTGTCTCCGTGAACCGGTTCTCGGGCGACACCCAGTTTTCCTTGCTCGGCAACCTCAACAATGTGAACGAGCAGGGCTTCTCCGTCGGTGATTACATCAGCTTCATGGGGGGCATGGGTGCATTCATGGGGGGTGGTGCACGGTTCGTGGTGGGCGGCGGTGGTGGCGGCCCGTCCATTGGCACAAGCCTGAGTGACGGCTTTTCCGAGACGCTTTCCGGTGGGCTGAACTTCAATCACGATTTCAGTGACCGGACCTCCTTGCGCTCGTCCTACTTCATCAATTCGCTGGAGAATCAGCAGAACCGGACGCTGAACCAGGAGCAGGTCCTTGGTACCGGACGGAGTTCCGTGGTCGATGAGGCCGGCAATCAATTGAACGACAACTGGAATCATCGCGTGAACGTGAACCTGTTCCACGAACTCGCCGATGGTCACGACCTGCGTCTTCGTGCAGATGCCACGTCGTCCCATTCGGTGCTGGACAACAACCGGTTCCGTCAGACGGCCGACGGCTCGGATGTCCTGCAGAACAGCAATACGTCCACCTACGGTTCGACCGGGGACCAGCTGGGTGCCAGTGTTGGATTGACATATCGCAAGCGTTTGAACGACAATGGGTTGAGCCTGGTGGCCGAGTCGCGGATGAATGTGCGCGACAACGATACGGGCGCCGATCTGGAATCCCTGACGCGGTTCTACCAGGACGGGAATGTGGTCAGTGACGAGGAGATCCTGCAGTTCCAGGAGACGCTCGGGGATCAGTTCACGACCCAGCAGGAGGTCTCACTGTCCCAGTCGTTCGGCAAGGGACTCCTGGCAGAATTGACGGGTGAATACCGTCGGGTGGGCGACGATGAAGAGCGTTCGTTTTACGATATCGTGGACGGCTCCCGCGTCCTCAACACGTTGTTGAGTACGGGATCGGAGCGGACGTACTCTTATGCACAGGCAGGTGCCAGTCTCCGGAGGGCGGTTGAAGGCTTCACAACGGGAATCGGGGTCAACGTGCAACGGTCCTCACTGGAGGGTACGCTGCGTGGCGTCACGGATCCCATCACGCAGGGCTATACCCACGTGTTGCCGAACGCCGATGCGCGCTATGACATACGGCAGGGCATGAGTATCAATGCGCGTTACAATACGTCGACGCGTGAGCCTTCCATGCGCGAGCTGCAGCCGTTCGCCGACAACAGCGATCCGCTGAACGTCTACGTGGGCAATCCGGCCCTGCAACCGGAATACACGCATCGCTTTTCGCTCGGGTATCATTTCTTCGATCAGTTCACCTTTACGAGCATGTTCGCATTCATCAATGCGAGCTACACGGACAACAAGATCGCACGCTCACGCACGATAGACGATCAGTTCCGGCAGACCAGTACAAGTGTCAATACGGACGGAGACTGGTCGTTCAACGGGAATGTCAATTTTTCGACACCCATCCGTCCCCTGGGCGTCAAGATCACCCTCGGCAATTCGACCATGTTCAGTCGGGGACTGGAGATCCTTAACGGCGAGGAGAACGCCACGCGCATCCTGCGGAACAGCATCGATACGCGTCTGGAAAATCGGGACAAGGACATTTTCGACGTGTCGGCCGGAATCCGGTTCGACATCAACCGGACGGCCTACTCCCTCAACCCGGATCAGGACCAGGCGTACGTCAACAAGACCATCACCGGTCGCGGTACCCTCTATCTCGGCAAGGCGTGGCAGGTGGCCAGCGAACTGAACTACCGGATCTATTCGAAGGAAATCTCCGGCTCGCAGACGAACGTTCCACTCTGGGAAGCATCGATTTCTCGGTTCTTCATGGATGAGCGTCTGGAGCTCCAGCTGTCCGGCAAGGACCTGTTGAACCGGAATGTCGGCGTCAACTTCACCAACACATCCACGTTCGTGCAGGAAGAGCGGATTGAGTCGCTCGGGCGGTACGTGATGTTCCGACTCATCTACAAGTTGTCCGGCGTGGGTGGGCCCGGGGGCCGCGGTATCCGGATTGGGTGATGTTCGGCCGGCCGGCCAAAATCAAACGCGGGAAGGTGTGTATCTTGGCGGTTCGTCCAACCCGAACGTCCATGACCCAACTTTCCCGCTTGCTGGCCGTGTTGCTTATGAGCCTTCCGACCGTTGCCAACGCCCAGACCAACCTGTCCGATACTGAAAAGGCCATGGCGACCTTCATTGACGGTCGCTACGAGGATGCCATCGCGTACCTGGAGCGGGTGGTGAACATCAACAGTGGTTCCATGAACTTCGACGGTGTCAAGGCCGTCGGAGCCGTGTTCGACCAGACGTTCATGGAGATGGGATTCCGCACCTGGTGGGTGGATGGCTCGGCGTTCGAGCGGGCCGGCCACCTTTTTGCCCAGCGCGGCACGCAGGGACCGCACATCCTGATGATCGGTCATCTGGATACGGTATTCGAGGACGACAGCGAATTCCAGACGTTTACCCGCCTGGATGAGCATACGGCCATGGGGCCGGGGGTCATCGACATGAAGGGCGGCGACGTGGTGATCGTGGAAGTGCTCCGGGCACTCCAGCACATGGGCGTACTGGACGAGTTCACCATTACGGTTGCACTGATTGGCGACGAGGAATCGTCGGGCGATCCGCTGGAAGTCGGGCGTGCGTCGCTCGTGCAGGCGGCCAAGGACGCCGACATCGCACTGGCATTCGAGCCGGGGGACGGACGCCCGGAAACCGCTGTGGTGGCGCGCCGGGGGTTTACGGGCTGGGAGCTCCGGACGACCGGTACCCGTGCCCATTCCTCGACGGTGTTCACGCCGAAATCGGGGTACGGAGCCATCTATGAAGCCTCCCGGATCCTGGTCGGGTTCTATGAAACCATGGTCGGCGAGGAGCACCTGACGTTCAATCCGGGCGCCATCCTGGGCGGCACGACGCTGTCGTGGGACGATGAGAACGAAGAGGGGGAAGCCTTCGGAAAATCGAATGTGATTGCCGGGCAGGCGCTCGTATCGGGTGATCTGCGGACGCTTTCACTGGAGCAACGGGCACGCGCCAAGGAGCGCATGATGGCGGTCGTGGAGGAGCATTTGCCGGGTACGGGGGCCACACTGACGTTCCGGGACAGTTATCCGCCCATGGGGCCGACCGACGGCAATCACCGCTTGCTGGAGCAACTCAGCGCCGTCAGCCAGGACCTGGGGCTGGGCCCGGTCGGTCCGGTGGATCCGGGCGAGGCGGGGGCCGCCGATATTTCTTTCGCGGCCGGTCATGTGGAGATGGCGCTGGACGGCCTGGGAATCCTCGGCGAGGGTACCCACACCACGCACGAGACGGCCGATCTGCGCACGCTTCCCATGCAGGTCAAGCGGGTGGCGCTGTTGCTTTACCGGATGAGCCGGTGACGGACCGGTCAGCACAGGCCAAACAAACGGCCATTGCATTGCTGCGCACGGCATCGGTCGTCCGGCGGCAGTACGAGGCCCTCATGAACCGGCACGGCATTACCCTGCAGCAGTTCAATGTGCTGCGCATCCTGCGCGGAGCGGGTTCGCCGCTCCCGACCATGACGATTGCAGATCGCATGATCGAACCTGAACCCGGGATTACGCGATTGATCGGTCGCTTGGAGGCGAAAAGCCTGGTGGAGCGGCATCGGTGCCCGGAGGACAGCCGCCGGATGCTTTGCGGCATTACGGAACAAGGGCTTTCGACCTTGCGTGAACTCGATGCGCCCGTCATCGAACTGGACGGGAGCATGTTTCCCGGCCTTCCGGACACGGATCTGGCCCGTCTCAGGGCCCTGCTGGAGCAGTCATCATGAAACGCCGTTTTGAACCCATAGAAGTCGAGGTCACGCGCGGCTTGCCCGTGCTTGTGCATCGGGCCAGCCGCGCGTACCGGGTCCAGTCCCTGCTGGACGCCTGGGTCGTGCAGGGCCGGTGGTGGGCCGACGAGGAGCGCCGGGTGTGTTTCCGGGTGGCCACCTCGGGCGGCATCATGGAACTCTATCGCTCCGGCGACCAGTGGACCCTGGCGCGGGTGGAAGACTGACCTTCGGGCCCGCTCAGGTGGACGACCCGGCTCCGTAGGCTTGGTCGTGAACGCCTGACACCGCCCGGCCGGACGGGTCGGCCATGCGGCTGAAGGAGGCATCCCAGGCCAACGCCTCGGGCGTGCTGCATGCCACCGATTTGCCTCCGGGAACGGTCCGGGCCGCCGATTCAAGCGGGAAATGCTCCTCGAAGATGGTGCGGTACAGGAAGCCTTCCTTCGTATCGGGTGTGTTGATGGGAAAGCGGAACGCGGCCCGCTCCAGGTCGGCGTCGGACACTTCGGCGGCGGCGTGGTCGCGAAGCGCATCTATCCAGCCGTAGCCCACGCCATCGGAAAACTGCTCTTTCTGTCGGCGGTAGATGGCGTCGGGCAGCAGGTCGCGGCACGCATCCCGCAGGATCTGCTTTTCAATGCGGCCGTCCCGGATGAGCTTGAGCTCGGGGTTCAGCGACATGGCTACGTCCAGGAATTCGAGGTCCAGGAACGGGACCCGCGCTTCAATGCCCCAGGCGGCCATGGACTTGTTCGCGCGGTTGCAGTCGAACAGGTGCAGCCGATCCAGCTTGCGCACGGTCTCCTCGTGGAATTCCCGGGCATCCGGGGCCTTGTGGAAGTAGAGATATCCGCCGAAAATCTCATCGGCTCCCTCGCCCGAAAGCACCATCTTGATGCCCATGGCGCGGATGCGTCGGGCCATCAGGAACATGGGGGTCGATGCGCGGATGGTCGTGACGTCGTACGTCTCGAGGTGGTAGACCACGTCCCGGAGCGCATCGAGACCTTCCTGTATGGTGAAGATGAGCCCGTGGTGCACCGTCCCGATGTGTTCGGCCACGCGTTCGGCGGCGGCCAGGTCGGGGGATCCCTCGAGGCCGATGGCAAAGGAGTGCAGGCGGGGCCACCAGGCCGGCGACGCATCGTTGTCATCCACGCGATTGGCTGCAAATTGGGCCGCCAGGGCGGCCGTGATCGAGGAGTCGAGACCGCCCGATAGCAGCACGCCGTAGGGGACATCGCCCATCAGTTGGCGGTGCACGGCATCCTCCAATGCCCTTCGCAGGCGTCGGGCAGCGAGGGCCGGGTCGGTGTCGGCGTGCCGGACGTGCTCCCATTCCCGCCATTCCGGGTTCCAGTACCGGGTGGGGGTGGATTCTGTGGGCGACACCAGCACGTGACCGGGCATGAACAGATCCACCTGCCGGCAGACCGGTGTGAGGGCCTTCAATTCCGATGCCACCAGGAACTGGCCATCCGCGTCGAACCCCGTGTAGAGCGGAATGACGCCCAGCGGATCGCGGGCAATGACCGCGGTGTCCTGCTGCGTATCGTACAGGATGAATGCGAAAATGCCGTTCAGCCGCGCAACACCCATGGGGCCCTCGGCGGCGAGGAGGGGAATGATGACTTCGCAGTCCGATTGCGTGCGGAAGGCATAGTCCGGGAATTCCCGGCGCAAGGCCACGTGATTGTAGATTTCTCCGTTGACGGCTAGTACATACCGTCCGTCCGGGCTCACCAGGGGTTGGGCACCGTGGGCCACGTCCACGATGGACAGGCGCTCATGCGCGAGCACGGCCCGGTCGTTGGCAAAAATGCCCGACCAGTCCGGTCCGCGATGACGCTGCAGTTTGGAAAGTTCAAGCGCCTGGCTGCGGACGTCAGCCGGGTCGGTACGAAGTTGGAGGATGCCGAGGATGGAGCACATGTCGGGTGTGGAGACAGAAACGGGAAAGCGTGTCTGTCATGTACCCCACAAACGTCCTGAGGATTCAATCACCGCTGCAATTCCGTCGTCACCCCGGACATGATTTCGTTGACCAGCCAATCCATGTCGTAAACGGCACGCAAGGCTTCCAGCATGCCACGCGAATCGACGGCCACGGAACGGCCGTGCTCGGTCTGGTAAATGAAGGCCGACGGCAGGAATTCAATGTTGCCGTCGAAAATCAATCCTACGACTTCCAGATCCTTGTTCAGAAGCGGAGAACCGGAGTTTCCCCCCACGATGTCGCTGGTCGTGACCAGGTTCATGGGCGTGGAACGGTCGAAGTCCGGCCCGGCGTCCAGCCAGCGGGCCGGCAGATCCCATTCACCCGTGCCATTGGCATCGAGGGCATGGCTGAAATAGCGGTCGTAGAGACCGTGGAAGGTCGTGAATGCCGGAGCATGGGTCCCGTTGTACATGTAGGACGCGACGACGCCATCGGCCAGGCGCAGCGAAAACGTGGCATCCGGCGGCCGGGCCGTTCCGTAGATGTCGTATCGGATGCGTCCGTGCAGGGCGTTCAACTCGGCTTCCCGTGCACCGAGGCCCGAAGCTGCGCTCCGGAATGCGCGCCAGCGTTCCATGTACGGGGCGACTGCAGCCACGGCTGGATCGTCGAAGGTCAGGTCGGACAGGTCCATCTCCGCCCCGGGGGCCAGCATGGATCCCTCAAATACGGCCTGGCTGACGGCCTCGGACGTCGCGGTCGCATCCGTTCCCAGGAGGGTCCAGAAGGCCGTCAAACGCTGCTCGAAGAACCGCCGATCAATGTCCGGGTCGCCATCGGGAATGGCCTTCAGGGCGGCTTCCAGGCGCTCCGTATCGGCGCCTGTGGCCTTCAAGGTCAGGTATTCCCAGGCGAGCGCCGCACGCTGCATGGTGGCGGACGCCAGGCTGGACTGGGGCGTAAAGGACAGGAATGCCTCGTATTCGGCGGCCAGCTCGCGTTTTTCGGCCTGGATGGCGGCCAACTCCGCGACGACGGTGCTCTCAGGGGCATCCTGGAGGAACGTCCTCTCGGTATCGCGGCGTTTGGCCATCACAACGGGGTCATTCAGTCCCTTTACCCTTCCGGTGTACAGCTTTTCGGAATTCTTGAGGCTGAAAAACCGGTTCAGGAGCGCATCGGATGGATTCGCTTCATAAACACGCGAGAGCGCATTTATCCGCATCCTGAGCAGATCCAGGAGGGCCCGCTCCTGCACGTCGCGCCGCCATTCCAATTGCGCCACCGTCTCCAGGCGCAGCGTGGAACCGGGATTCCCGATCACGAATACCGCGTCGCCCTCGGCCGCACCGTCCGCACTCCACGCGAAATAGTGTTCCGGCGCGTAGGGCTGGCCGTTTTCGTAGACCCGGAAGAACGTCATGTCGAGCGCATACCGCGGGTACGTGAAGTTGTCGGTGTCCCCGCCGAAATAGCCCAGGTTCAGTTCGGGGGCCATGACCAGGCGGATGTCGGTATAGCGTCGGAACGTGTAGGCGGAGTACATGCCTCCACTGTAGAGGCTGATGATCTGGATGTGGTGGCCATCGGGCACGTCCTGCTCCATGCGCTCCTGCACAGCTGCGATGGCTTCCTGGCGGGCGACCGCCTTTTCAGCCGGCGTTTCGGCACGCTCCACGGCCTGCTGGATCTCCACCGTGACGTCGGTCAAGGCCACGAGCTGGTCCACGTACAGGCCCGGTACCGGACGTTCTGCGGCCCGATCCTCTGCCATGAACCCATCTTCGAGCAGGGATTCACCGGGCCCGGAGACCTGGGCCACGGAGCCACGGCCGCAATGGTGGTTGGTCATGACCAATCCGAGAGGAGACACGAAACTGGCCGAACAGTTCGGCAGCCGGAGTGCGCCAAGACGCGCCTTCTCGAACCAGGCTTCGTCGGGCGTGAAGCCATACGTGTCGGCGATATGTTCAACGGGAGGAGCGTCGAAGGTCCACATCTTTCCGTTGTCGAAGGTACCGGCGCGGACGGTGTCCTGGGCCGTACCCGGGACGGATCCCGCCATCAGGGCCAACCCGAGAAGGAAGGGGGTGATGCGCTGCAGGGTGGCGCGGATGGGGAGGATGCGTCTGTGGGGGTTGCTCATGGCCATGTGGGGTTCTGTTCAACCTGCAATTGACGAAGCCCCGCATTGTCCAGCCGTCAGGCAACTCCGCCCGCCTGCGTAGTGGAAAATCGGACAGGATCAAAGCGGTCCTTCATTCCGTGTCATACACACGAAAATCCATCAACGACTCCCTGTAGAACCCCATGTCCTACTACTTTGCCAAGACCCTCCCGGGATCCATGACCGACGTGGAAGAGCGGACGACTGCCGCGCTGAAGGAAAAAGGCTTCGGCGTGCTGACTGAAATCGATATCCAGGCCACCATGAAGAAGAAGCTGGACAAGGATATGGCCGGGTACAAAATCCTGGGTGCGTGCAACCCGCCCCTGGCGTTCCAGGCCTTGACCGCCGAGCCACACATCGGTCTCATGCTGCCGTGCAATGTCATCCTGAGGGACGTGGGGAACGGCCAGGTTGAAGTCGCTGCCGTGGATCCTGTGGCATCCATGGCGGCGGTTCAGAATGACGACCTTGGCGGAGTGGCCACGGATGTCCGCGACCGCCTCCGCCAGGTCATCGAGGGGTTATAGGACACGCCCTGCCAGGTCCTATTGTCCCTGACGGCCGTGTTGGTGGCCCTGCATTCCGCCTTGCATTCCGCCGCCTTGCATCGGTTTGGCCTCCAGCGTCATGATGTAGTCGACAATGTGGCCCAACTGCTCGTCAGTCAGTTGCGGCTGCGCTGGCATGAGCCCGAATCGTTCAATTGCATGCGCGGGCAGGAGCGATGCTTCAGCCGACGGTTTGCGGACGTATGTCATGATGGCCGTGCGCACGGAGTCTTCGGTGGAGAGGGCCTGGCGATAATGTCGTACGACCATGGCCATGGGCGGAGCCGCCAGCACTGGAGGCTGTTCGGAGTGGCACATGGCGCAGACGAGCCCGAAGAGTTGCTTGCCCGGGTTTTCCATGTCCAGGACGGCGGTTTCTTGCGACAAGGCATCTTTCGGCGATCCGGCCAAGAGGAGCAACAGCGCGAGCCCCGTTGCGGCGAGGGTGGTCGGCAGTGTGGATTTTGAATGATGGATGGTCGTATGCATGATGGGTACCGGATTGATGTCAACGGACAGTATCGGGGATGACATGTCGTCCCGGAATCGGGTCAAACGCCTACCGGAGACCGGGGAATCCACTACGCCATCCGTGCTTGCCAGGTGCGGTAGCCGACCACCGAAAGCACCCAGTACACGCCGTACAATCCCGCCGTCAGCCACAGGCCTCTGTCCACGTAGACACCCACGGCCACCAGGTTGATGATGAACCAGAACGCCCAGTGCTGCATGTACTTGCGGGCCATGAGGTACTGGGCAGCGAAGCTGGCTGTGGTCGTGAAGGCATCCGCCCAGGGCAGTGCGGCGTCCGTCCACGAGGCCATGGCCCATCCCCAGAGCGCCGAGCCGACCAACGTGGCTGCGACCCAGAGCAGGAGGGGGCGCCGGGCGAGGTGCGTGATGGCAAGATGGCCGTGACCGGCGCCCCCACGCAACCATGTCCACCATCCATACAGCTGCATGCCGACGTAGAACACATGCAGGATGACGTCGGAATACAGCTGCGCGTCGAAGAAAATGAACACGTACAACCCCACCGACAGGAGCCCCACGGGCCACGTGGCCACATGCTCCCGCGTGGCCAGGAAAACGGCCACGATTCCGGAAACAACCGCGATGACTTCGAGCATGACAAACGACGTTCAGCGAACGATTCACGGGGAAGGTTTCCGGAAAAGCGGCCCGGACGTGTGGCAGGACGCGAACCAACGGGGGCCGGTCACCGTGCAACGCCCATGAATGAACCTGCCCGCGGTGCAACGCGCATGAACGACCCTGTCCAGACCCGGATCCCCCGCGAAGATTTCATCGCGCTGCACCGTGTATCCAAATCCTACGGTGACAGCGGGGCGGTCCGCGACGTGCTGAAGTCCCTGGACTTCACGATTGCGGAGGGTGCCTTCGTGGCCCTGCTCGGCCGCAGCGGCGCGGGAAAGAGCACACTCCTGAACCTTCTGGGCGGTCTGGATGTCCCCACATCGGGCGAAATCCACATTGCCGGGACGCGGTTGGATGTCCTTGATGACGACGCCCGGACCCTGTATCGTCGCCGGCACATCGGGTTTGTTTTCCAGTCCTACAACCTCGTACCAACACTGAACGTGTTGGACAATGTCATGCTGCCCATGGAGTTGGCAGGGACCAAAAAAGGTGACGACTCCGGCCCTCGAAGCCAGGCACGGGCACTGTTGGCAGAGGTGGGGCTCGGCGACCGCCATGCAGAATGGCCCGACCGGTTGTCGGGCGGCGAACAGCAGCGGGTGGCCATAGCCCGGGCGCTGGCCCACCAGCCCATGCTGCTCCTGGCCGACGAGCCCACCGGCAATCTGGATTACTCCACCGGGCGGACGGTCATGGACCTGCTCCACCGGCTCGTCCGGGAAACCCGCACGACCATGCTGGTGGTGACCCACGACCGGGACTTCCTGCAAGCATCGGACCGCATTGTACGCATGCACGATGGCCGGATGGTCGACATTTCGTACGACGAAGCGGTGGCATCGTGAGCATGCCGGGCCGTCTGCTCCGCCGTTCCAGCCTGCGCTGGCTGGCCACGCATCCCTGGATGCTTTTCCTGTCCGTCCTCGGCGTGGCCGTGGGGGTCAGTGTCGTCGTGGGCATCGATCTGGCCAACACCAGCGCCGAGCGGGCCTTTCGCGCATCGACCGAATCGGTGGCCGGACGCGCCACGCACGCCGTCACGGGCGGCCCCACCGGCGTCCCCGATTCCGTGTTTGTCCGGTTCGCCCGCGAACACCCGGATATTCCGGCCGCGCCCATCCTGGAATTCTGGGCGGTGACGGCCCGTGCGTCTGCAGAAACCACCGCACAATCCACGGCGGAAACCATCCACGTGCTGGGGGTGGATGTGTTCTCCGAACCCCCTTTCCGCCCGTTCACGGCCACCATCGGGAGGAGCCCGGGCGGGACACAGGGCGCTCAGGAAGCGAATGTTGATGCGCCGTTCGACCTCGCCGCGTTCCTTTCCGGGCGTGGCGGCGGATGGCTGGCTCCGCAGACGGCCACCCGGTTGGGCCTCGCGCCCAACGATACGCTCCGGCTGAACCTGGACGGTCGCCGTGTCGATGTACCTGTGGCCGGGCTCATTCCGACCTCGTCCGCAGACGGGCCGGAGGCGTCCCTGGATGGATTGTTCGTGGTGGACGTGTCCACGGCCAAACGCCTGCTCGGGTATCCATCGGGCCTGACGCGGGTGGATCTGATCCTGGAACCGGGCAATCCGGATATGGCCGAACAGATACGGGCCGGACTGCCGGCCGGACTTCAACTGGATCGTTCCGAGTCGCGCACGGAAACCCTCGCGCAGATGACGGCCGCCTTCGAACTGAACCTCACCGCGCTCAGTCTGCTGGCCCTCGTCGTCGGCATGTTCCTGACGTGGAATACCATTTCCTTTTCGGTTGTACAGCGCCGGGCGCTCATCGGTCGGCTCCGGGCCATGGGGGTCCGCCGCCACGAAATCCTGCAGCTCATCCTGGGTGAGGCGGTCGTCATCGGCCTGGCGGGGACCGCGCTTGGCCTGCTGCTGGGCGTATTCCTGGGACAGGGCCTCGTCCAACTCGTCACGCGTACCATCAACGATCTGTACTTCGTGGTGTCGGTGCGGGATCTGCACCTGGCTCCCCTCACGCTGGCCAAGGGCATTGGTCTCGGCCTCGGTGCGACGCTCGTGGCGGCCTGGTTGCCGGGCCGGCAGGCCGCATCGGAGGCGCCCACCACGCTGTTGGCGCGTTCTTCGGACGAATCCCGCATGACGGGGCGCATCCCCCGGTTGACCGGCGTGGGACTCCTTCTCCTCGGACTCGGCGCTACCATCCTGCTCGTGTCGGGTCGGAGCATTGCGCTGGCCTACGGCGGCATCTTCAGCATCATCATGGGATGGGCGCTCGTATCCCCCGCACTCATCTCGCTGGCGGTCCGGGTCGGCGTCGGGCCGGCCGCACGCGTGGGCGGGGTCATCGGAAGGATGGCCGTGGGCAGCATCCGGGCCAATTTGAGCCGGACCTCCGTTGCCATTGCCGCCCTGAGCATTGCCATTGCCAGCGTCATCGGGGTCGGTGTCATGGTGGGCAGTTTCCGGACCACGGTGGTGACATGGCTCGAGGGCGCCCTGCAGGCCGACATCTACATCCAGGCGCCCGGATCCTCGGTCCGGAGCGGGGGCGCGGGACTCGACGCGGCCGTCGTGGCCGACATCCGCACGACACCCGGCGTCCAATCCTCTCATGGCATCCGGCACGCCGAAGTCGAATCGTCCGTGGGCCGCGTCCACGTGGCAGCCATCGAGACCGGTCCCCATTCGGAAGGGGCGCTGGCCATGAAAGACGGTGTGGCCGCTGAACTCCTGCCCACGTTCGAATCCTTGCCGTCGGCACTGATCTCGGAGCCGTTCGCATTCCGGTACGGGACGGCCCGGGGCGATACGCTCGTCCTGGAGACGCCTTCCGGGCCCGTGCGGGTGCCCGTTCTTGGCGTGTACCACGACTATGCTTCGGACCGGGGTACCGTCATGATGCACAGGCGTCACTACGAAGCTTTGTTCAACGATCCGGGCCTCTCTGGACTGGCGCTGTTCGTAGAGGACACGGATGCGCTGGCCGCTGTCATGGATGCCGTGCGTGCCCGTGCGGCCGGTCGGCAAGAACTCGTCATCCGGTCGAACCGGGAGCTGCGCGCGTGGTCGCTGGAAATCTTCGACCGGACGTTCACCGTAACGCGGGTCCTGCAACTCCTGGCGGTCATCGTGGCCTTCATCGGCATCCTGAGCGCACTCATGGCCTTGCAACTCGAACGTGCCCGGGAGTATGCCGTACTCCGGGCCACGGGCATGACGGGTCGACAACTGGGCCGGTTCGTGGCGTGGCAATGCGGATTCATGGGCCTGCTCGCTGGCCTGTTGGCCATTCCGCTGGGCCTCGTGCTGTCCTTCGCCCTGATCTTCGTGATCAATCTCCGCTCGTTCGGCTGGACGCTGCAACTGGAAGCCGATCCCGTCCTGCTTATCCAGGGCCTCGTGATTGCCGTGGGGGCGGCATTGGTGGCCGGGTGGTGGCCCGTCCGGCTCATGCGCCGGATGGAGACCGCTGCGGCCCTTCGCTCAGTCATGACGCTCGTGGTTGGCGTCGCGCTTTCGGCGCTCCTGCTCGCAGGATGCGGGCCGGCCCGTCCCGACGAGCAGAGCGAAGGGTTGTCCCTCTCGGATGCATTGTCCGTGGACATCGAGGGGTACGACCGCGCCTGGGGGCCACGACCCCTGGAATTCCCGCGCGATCACGCGGCCCACGATGACTTCAAGCTGGAGTGGTGGTACCTGACCGGGAATCTGGAAGATGCGGGCGGCAACCGCTTCGGCTATCAGGTCACGGTGTTCCGGAACGCGCTGGCACCGCCGGACAGCGCGGGAGGGGTGGAAGGGGATTGGACCACCCGCCAGCTGTACCTCACCCACGTCGCGATAACCGATGCGTCGACGGGTCGACATCTTTCCGAAGAACGTTTCGTGCGGGGAAGCGCCGGACTCGCCGGTACCACCGCCGAGCCGTTCCGGGTCTGGGCCGGCGCGGTGGACATCCGGGCCGGTGCCCCGAACGCCGGAATAGACACCCTCACGGTGCGTGCCCCCGTGGGTGGTGGCCTGCTTGAGTTGGATCTGTCCGCCCGGAAACCCATCGTGTTGCAGGGGGAGAACGGGTTCAGTCCCAAAGGGGACGAGCCGGGGAACGCCTCCTATTACTATTCGCTGACGCGGTACGCTGCTGCCGGAACGTGGACGGAAAACGGAGAAGCGACGGGGCTGACAGGAACCGGGTGGATGGACCGGGAATGGAGTACATCGCTTCTGGGACGGACGCAGACCGGGTGGGACTGGTTTTCCATCCAGTTGGACGACGGCCGCGACCTGATGTATTTCCGGCTCCGGGAGTCGGATGCCACCGCCGAGCCTTACACCGACGGTCTGCTCGTGGACGTGAACGGAAGTACCAAGCGGCTGAAGGCCGGGGATGTCGAAATCGAGCCGGTCCGGACCTGGACCAGTCCGACTTCCGGCGCGACGTATCCGGTGGCGTGGACCCTGCGCATTCCGCGGGAGGGGATCGCGCTGGACCTGGAGCCGTTGCTGGACGACCAGGAGTTCGACGCATCCATCCACTACTGGGAAGGGGCCATGAGGATTGCAGGATCGCACGCCGGATTTGGTTACCTTGAAATGACCGGCTACGACAACGAATCCCGGTAACCCGGGTCTGCAGCATGCCATTGAGAACGGCCCTGACCATCTGCATCCTGGCCTATTGTGCTCCGGGCACGGCTTTTTCCCAAACGCCCCCGGATCCTGTTGAAGCCCGGGTATCCGGAGACCATTCGGTGGCCCGGCTCTGGAACGAGGCCCTCCTGCAGTCCATCCGCGAGGATTTTGCGCGCCCCACCGTCCATGCCCGCAACCTGTTCCACACGTCGGCGGTCATGTGGGACGCCTGGGCCGCCTACGACACACAGGCCCAGCCATGGCTGTTGGGGCGCACGGTTGCCGGCTTCACGTGTCCGTTCACGGGGATCCCGGTCTCATCGACCCCGGATGCCGATCGGCGGAAAGCCATCAGTCATGCGGCCTACACGGTGCTGTCCCATCGCTTCGCGAAATCGCCGGGCCGCGTGAATGCGGCGTTGCGGTATGCGGACCTGATGGCTGAATTGGGATACGATCCCGGCGACGTGTCCATGGACTATGGATCGGGCAATCCGGCTGCGTTGGGCAATTACATCGGCGACTGCATGATCCGATTCGGACTCCAGGATGGGGCGAATGAGGAGGGCGGTTATGCCAACCGGTACTATCGCCCGGCCAACCCGGCGTTCAATCCGGAGTTGCCCGGCAATCCCTGGCTGATTGCCCCGAACAACTGGCAGCCCCTTTCTTTCGATCTGTTCATTGACCAATCCGGCAATCCGATACCGGCCAGCACACCGGAGTTCGTAGGCCCCGAGTGGGGCGAAGTCGTGCCGTTTGCCCTCAGTGCGGACGACCTCACGCTGCACGTGCGCGGCGGATACGAGTATCACATGTACCACGATCCCGGGCCGCCGCCGCGGCTTTCCGGAGATGGCCTGGACGCGGAATCCATGGCCTACAAGTGGGGGTTTGCCCTGGTAGCGGTCTGGTCCGGTCATTTGGACCCGGCGGACGGTGTATTCTGGGAGACGTCGCCGGCCTCCATCGGCAATCAGCGGACGCTTCCGACCGACATCCGGGACTACCCGGCGTTCTATGACCTGACCGGGGGCGGCGACCCGAGCAAAGGGCATATCCTGAACGACGTGACCGGACAGCCCTATGAAGCCCAACTCGTCCCCCGCGGCGACTATGCCCGCGTGCTGGCCGAATTCTGGGCCGATGGCCCCGACTCCGAGACGCCGCCGGGCCATTGGTTCACCATCCTGAACGAGGTCAGCGACCACCCGGAGCTCGTCAAGCGGATTGGCGGGGAAGGTCCGGTCGTGGACGACCTGGAGTGGGACGTCAAGGCCTACCTGACCCTGGGCGGCACCCTGCATGATGTTGCGGTAGCCGTTTGGGGCATAAAGGGCTGGTACGACTATGTGCGCCCCGTATCGGCCATCCGGTGGATGGCCGGCAATGGACAGAGCAGCGACCCGGACGGGCCCTCCTACAGCCCGTACGGCCTGCCGCTCGTGCCGGATTACATTGACGTCGTGTTGGAGGGTGACCCGCTGGCCGGTCCCGATGGCGAACACATCGGCAAGATCAAGATCAACGGGTGGCGGGGGCCGGAGCATATTGCCGATCCCGAGCGGGACGAGGCGGGCACGGGTTGGATCCTGGCTGAAAACTGGTGGCCGTATCAGCGCCCCACGTTCATCACGCCGCCCTTCGCCGGATACGTGTCCGGGCACAGCACCTTCTCCCGGGCCGCCGCCGAGGTCATGACGCTGCTCACGGGTGACGATCATTTTCCCGGAGGCATGGGCGTATTCCCGACGCCGTGGCGAGAGTTCCTGGTCTTCGAGGATGGGCCCAGCGTCGACATGGAATTGCAGTGGGCCACGTACCGCGACGCGAGTGACCAGTGCAGTCTGTCCCGGATATGGGGCGGCATCCACCCACCGGCCGACGACATTCCCGGGCGCCTGATTGGCATTGAAATCGGGGTTGAATCCTGGGCCCGCGCGCAACAGTACATCAATCCCGTGGCCACGCACGTCCGGGATCCGTTTGCCGTTCTTCCCGAAGAGGCTACCGTCCACGTGTACCCGAATCCCGTGCCGGAGGGCGGCTGGTTGCGGGTGGATGCATCGCGCCCGCTGGCACGCGTCTCGGTGATCGATGCGCTCGGTCGTCGGATGACCGCGGCGGGCACGTCGGCCGATGGGCGCGTGCGGTTGGAAACGGCGGCGTGGCCGGCAGGCGTCTATCTCGTAGTGGCGGAAACCGACGACGGGCAGCGTACGGTGCGCCCGATCACGGTGCGGTGATCAGGCGCCGTTGTTCTTGTTGTTCTTCATTTCCATGCCGCGCGTAATGACATACGCAATCAGCGCGAAGATGAAGAACACCAGCAGCATCCAGGCAATGCTCTGCAGGGTACCGATGATCGTACGGTAGACTTCCAGCACCCAGCGGGCCCCGTTCAGTTCAAGGACCATGTCCGGCTGTGGGGAAATGTATTTCTCCAGGTCCCAGATCCGGACGCCTCCGGAGAGGCCGGTCACGAGGATGGCGAACGTCAGGTACCGGGTCCAGACGTAGGCCAGTCCTTCTTCCACGATCCGGGCCAGGATGGACTCCACGGGATTGCGGAACAGGCGGACGACAACGAAACACACCGCCAGACTGACGGCGAAGGTAGCAACGAGCAAGCCTATGAACATGGGGGTTTACCGGTTTTTGGGCGAGGCGGATGGGTGTTGGACGGGGGTCAGGATGCGCGGAACGCCTCAATGACTTCGGAAGGGATGGCGCGCGGCCGGCCGGAGGTCGCATCCACGAATACCCACATGGTCCGGCCGCGCGCAACCACCTTTCCGGTGGACGCCTGTTTGAACTCGTAGTTGCGGGTGGAGCGTACGGCCTGGGCATCTTCTATCCAGGTCCGGAGCTCCACTTCATCATCCACGAACAACGGGCGAAGGTATTCCACCGTGTGCTCGCGAACAACCCAGGTCCCTCCCAACGCCTGTGCAAGCGCCGTGGAGCCGGTTCGGTCGGAGTGGGCAATGGCCACGTCCTGCATCCACGATACATACATGACGTTGTTGACGTGACCGTTGGCATCGATGGCTGACGGGGGTACGGTGAAGCGGTGTATGTAGGGCGATCCGATCAATCGACCGAGGGGATGAGTCCGTTGGCGTGGGCGAAGTTCACGAGGCCAACCAGGCTGTTGGCGCCGGTCTTGCGGAATATGTTCTTGCGATGCGTTTCGACCGTGAACTCGGAAATGAAGAGCGTCTCGGCAATCTGCTGGTTCGTGTACTCCTTCACGATGAGCCCCAGGATTTCCTTTTCGCGCCGCGACAGGGTCTGGGTGCCGTCCGGCTCCGAAGCGGCCTTCCGGATGACCGGTCGGAGGGCCGGTGAAATGTAACCTGACAGGTTACGAATTGCCTGGATGGCCTCCAGGAGCTCAATCTGGCTGTCTTTCTTCAGAACGTAGCCGTCCACACCCACTTTTTCCATTTCCAGGTACAGGTGCAGTTCATCGTGCATGGTGAGCACGATGATGCGGGTATCGGGGTAGCGTTTCCGGACCGTCTTGACCAGTTCCAGACCGGACATGCCCGGCATGCTGTGGTCGGTGATCAGCAGATGCGTCCGGGGATGCCGCTCCAGCAGCGCGAGCGCCTCCGTACCGTTCGACGCCGTCCCGATGACCTGCAGGTCCTCCTGCCGGTCCACCAGCGCGGCCAGGCCATCCAGCAGGATGGCATGATCGTCAGCCATGATGACATCCCACGTACTCATGCCTCGGCGGGGATCGTTTCGGGCACCATCGGAATCCGGATGACGAATGTGGTGCCAGGGCGACCCTCCTGGCTGTCCACGTGCAGGATGCCGTCCATGGCCTGTACGCGGGAGGTCATGTTCATCCATCCGTGACCGGTGCTCCGGGCCAGCTTCGACGTATTGAATCCACGACCATCGTCCTCGATCATGACCACCAACTCGTCGTCATGTTGCACGAACTGGATGTCCACGCGCGTGGCACCCGCATATTTCGACACATTGTTCAACCACTCCTGGACAATCCGGAAGAGCCCGACTTCCACGTTTTCCGCCGGACGCGTGACATCGAAGGCCGAAACGTCGACCTCGTAGAATCCTTCGGCCGACAGCCGGTATCCCAGCTCCTCGACGGCGGCTGTGACCCCTTGACGCATGAGCGTTTCGGGCATGAGATTGAACGAGATATTCCGGATTTCCGAGTGCATCTCGTCCAACGTGGAGCCGGCCGATTCCGCGGCGTGGAGCCGGACGGACGAGATGAGCTGGCCCAACCCGTCGTGCAGGTCCCGGGCAATCCGCTTCCGTTCGGCCTCTTGCGATGCAATGGATGCCCGCATCTGGGCCTTCTTCAGTCGCAATTCCTCGCGCGTCCGTCGCCAGTACACCAGGACGGCCAACAGCGTTACAGCGAGCAGCAGCAGCGCAATCAGCACGTAATTCCGCTGCAACTGGGCCTCCCGCTCGGCCAGGTCGGCGGCCTGAAGCGCGATGGTTTGCTCCTTCTTCTCCGTCTCGTACCGGGTCTGGAGTTCCTGCAGTTGGCGGCTGCGCTCCTCATTGAACAGGCTGTCCTTGAGGACGGTCATGGCTTCGTAGGCGGACAGTGCCCGCTCGAAATCCCCGATATCCCGATAGATGGTGGCACGCACCCCATAGAGGTGCCGGCGGAAATCGTGGAACGCGGTTGCATAGGCCGATTCGATGGCGGTGTCCAGGTAGGAGAGGGCGGCGTTCCGGTCGCCTTTCATGAGCATGAGTTCAGCCAGGTTGCCCATGATGACGCCATATCCCCGATAATTCCCCTGCTCCTCCCGCAATTCCGCGGAGCGCAGGAAATAGCCTTCCGCAGCCTCGAACTGCCCCATTCGGGCCGACGTGATGCCCATGTTGTCCAGATTGTACGTCAGACCGTCCAGATCGCCCATGGCTTCCTTCATGTCGGCCGATTCCTCGAACAGTTCCATGGCGCGTTCGAGTTCCCCCCGGTTGTCGTACACGATGCCGAGGTTGTTCAGGCTGTTTGCCTCCTGGAAGTCACTCGTGGCCTCTCGGCTGCGCGCGAGCGCATCCTCAAAAATCTCCTGGGCCTTGTCCAGATCGCCCTGCTTCCTGAAGAGTGTTCCGATCTCGTTCAGGACACGGGCCTGCTGCGTGCGGTCCTCCACCGCATCGGCCAGTCGGAGGCCATCCTGGAAGGCCGCGAGCGCGGGTTCATAGTCGCCCCGCCCGTACCGGTATTGCCCGTTTATGAGCGCATACTCCGACGCCAACAGGGAATCCCCGGCCGCCAGGGCAGCACTCCGTGCCTCCCCGATCACCTCAACAGCCCGATCGAAGTCCGATTCGGTCAACGCCCGGGACAATTCGAACAGCGCGACGGCGCGATCCCGCCCCGTGGCGGTTTCAAGGACGGCCTCCAGCGAATCCACCGGAGCGGTTGACGGCAGGAGGGTCTGTGCGGACGCGGGGTCCGGCGTGGCCATGCCCAACAGCACGGCCAACACGGCGCCCCCGAGGAGGGCCAATGGGTTTTCCTGTCTCATGATGAATGCGGAGTGCGGTTCAGGTCTCGTCCCGGCGTTGTCCCAATCCGTCGTCAGGGCTCTTCCCGTCGGCGGAAGAGACCGTACAGGCTGATGGCGGCCCATGCCGTTTCCATCACGATCGCCGACAGGTTGAAATCGACCGTCAGCGATACCAGGATGAGCAGGGCGCCAGCGAGGTTCAGCAGCGAATATAGTCGATTCGAGGCCTCCATGCGCTTGAATTGGATGGCGGCGTAGGCTATCAGGATGAGGGCAACGCCCAGGAGGCCGAGGACGTCAGCGAGCAGGTTCATGGGTTCAGGTTCAGGGATTCAAGACGGCCAGGATGGCTGCAAGCAGCGGCTCCGAGGCCGCCGATACGAGGGAGGGCGCGTGGATGAGGTCCGTTCGCTGCCCGAGAGCAGTCGACACGGCTCCCCCTGCTTCACGGATGCAGGGGATGATGGCCGCATTGTCCCACGGATGCATTTCGGGATCGATGGCGCCGTGCAGGAATCCACGGGCCACGAGGGCGTGCTGCGTACAATCCCCCACGAAGCGGAATCGGCCGGCGCGGCGGATGGCCGCCCCGAGGTCAATGGGATGCGACGCGCGGCGCGGGTCAATGAGCGTGTCGTACACCCCCGTCGCCGAGAGGTAGGCGTCCTCCACGGTGTTGACCGATGCGTCGCAGTGGACCTGCGTCGCATGCCCGTCATTTGTCCGGTACCAACAGCCCATGCCGGTCGCGGCGTAGACGGTCTCTCCGGTACCGGGAAAGTGGATGACGCCGACAATCGGTTCACCGTCTTCCTCCAGTGCAATCAACGTCCCGAAGGTCGGCAGGCCGAGCGTGAAGGCGGCCGTGCCGTCAATCGGGTCCAGTATCCAGCGGCGTCCGGGGCTGGGGCGCGGGTCTTCGGTTGAACCTGTTTGGCCCGCGTCTGTGGGAGTGTGCACGCTGGTTTGCCCAAATGATTCGCCGTACTCCTCGCCCAGAATGCCGTCGTCGGGGAATTCCAGGCCAATGATTTCCCGCATGAGCCGCTCGGCGGCCCGGTCCGCCTCGGTGACCACCGTTCCATCGGGTTTCAGCAGCACATCCACGTTGCGGAATCGGGACAGGATTTCCTTTTCGGCCCGCAGGGCGAGTTCAAGGGCAAATTCGAGCATTGGAGTGGGGGTGGGGAGTGTTCAGTCGAGGCGGGCCGCGCATTCATGCAACACGTCGACCATCGTATTGATATCAGCCTGGTGGGTGCGATGACAAACGGCGGCCATCCGGAGTGTGAACCGACCGTCCAGAACGGTGGAACTCAGGAAGATACGCCCGTCGGCATGCAGGTCCGCCACCAGCCGCCTGTTCCGGTCGTCGGATCCGGGCAGCCGGAAGGTAACCACCGACAGGTCGGGTTCCGGGCCGACCTCGAACACGCCGCGTTCCAACAGGGCCTTCCGGAAGTAGCGCGCCAGCAACAGTTTCTCCTCGAGGGCGGCCCGGAACGGGGCCACACCGAGGACCTGGAGGGGCAGCCACATGCGCAGCCCGCGGAAGTGCTTGGTCAGCTCCGGAGAGAGTTCGGCCGGCGATGCGGTACCGAACGGGTCGAGATCGAAAGCGTCAGGATTTTCTCCGGTCCGGGTGTCCTGCATGTAGTCGGCACCGGCCGCGTGGGATGCATGGAGTTTCCGGCCATCCCGGACCAGCAGCGCGCCAATGCCATAGGGCAGGAACAGGGTCTTGTGGGGATCCATGACCACGGAATCGGCCATTTCTATTCCACGAAGGCGTTCCTGTCCGTATTCGGTGAGCAGGAAGAATCCGCCGTAGGCCGCATCCACGTGGAACCAGAGCGATTCTGCCCCGGCAATGTCGCCGATCGCATGGAGCGGATCGATCGAACCCGTGTTCGTGGTCCCGGCCGATGCAATGACCATCCAGGGCACAAGTCCCTGGTCAGAGTCCGACCGGATGGCCGCCTGGAGCGCCTCCGGGCGCATGCGGTGCCCGTCGTCCACGGCAACGCGGCGGACCGTCACGCGGTTCAGCCCGGCAATGTGCAGGGCCTTGTCCACGCAATGATGGGTGTGTTCGGTAGCGTAGAGGACGACGCGGGGCACCGCCCGGCCTTCAATGCGCATGGCGTCCCGCGCCGTCACCACGGCCGTCAGATTGGCCCCACTGCCCCCGGCGGCAAGGTAGCCTGCGGCCTCCGCCGGGAATCCCACCAGATCAGCCATCCACCGAACCAACAGGTTCTCCATCCGGACGGCGCCCGGGCTGGCGAAGAACACACCCGCATATTTGTTGGTGATGGCGGCCAGGAAGTCTCCAAGGGCCGCGTGGAAGAGCCCGCCGCCGGGAATGTAGCCCCCGAACCGGCCTGACGTGGTCGACAGCCCCTCGGTATCCACGAAATCATGCAGCAGTCCGAGTGCCCGATCCAGGCCAATGCCGTCTTCCGACAGTGGCGTGTCCAGCAGGCCGCGTGCGACGTCTTCGCTTCTTCGGTAGGCGGGGGCGGTCCGGGCATCGTCCAGGAATCGCACGGCGTGGGCCACTACCTGATCGGCATCCGAGTGGCGGTTTTCGGGTCCGGGATCGAGCCGGCGGGCGGCCCGTTCAAGCGCGCGGATCGTTTCAAGGTCGAGGTTTGTGTCCCCGGCCTGGTTTTTCGAATCATTCATGCCACCAAAATAACGGCACCCGAGTGAACCTGAACCCCGTCATCCTGGCAATTCCGGTCTATTTCACGCTGATGGGTCTGGAATTGGTCTTCGAGTCCATTTCCAGACGGAAGACGTATCGTCTCAGCGATGCGGTGACCAACATCAACCTGGGCGCGCTCGACCAGTTGACCGGTACGTTCACCTATGTCATCAAGGTCGGGATCTACACCATTGTGTACGAGCAATTCCGGTTTCTTGAGATTCCGCCCACGTGGGTGTCATTCGTCGTCCTGTTCGTCCTGTGGGACCTCTGCTACTACTGGAGCCACCGGATGGCCCACGAGGTGAGCCTGTTCTGGGGAGGGCATGTGGTGCATCATCAATCGGAGGACTTCAATCTGTCCGTGGCGCTGCGTCAAAGCTCCACGGCATTCATATGGAGCATGCCGTTCTATTTGCCGCTGGCGCTCATGGGATTCTCGCCGACCCAGTTCCTGCTGGTGGGCGGCTTCAATCTGCTGTACCAGTTCTGGATCCACACGGAGCACATTGACCGCCTGGGGCCGCTGGAGTGGGTCATGAATACGCCTTCGCATCATCGGGTGCATCACGGCAGGAATCCTGAGTACATTGACAAGAATTACGCCGGGGTATTCATTGTCTGGGATCGGATGTTCGGCACCTTCCAGCAGGAACAGCAGCGACCGACGTACGGGATAACGAAGCCGCTGGCGTCCTGGAACCCGTTGTACGCCAATGTGGCCCACTACATCGACCTGTTCCGGACCGTCCGGCAGACGCGCTCCTTCGGGGATGCCGTGCGTACGTTGTTCCACCGTCCGGGATGGCGTCCGGACTACCTGGGGGGATACGAAGCGCCGTCTGACGTGCCGCCGGACTACCGGAAATATGCGTCAAGCGTGGCCGACCTGCGCGCGAACGTCTACCTGTTGACGCAATTCGCGGTACTCATGATTCCCGTCGCGTTCTACCTGTTCCGGTTCACGGAAATGGATGCGCTCCTGAAGGGTACGTACGCCGTCTGGATTGCCGCTTCCACACTCGTCATCGGGCTGCTGTTCGATGCGCGCCAATGGGCGGTCCGGGCGGCCGAGATCGTTCGTCTCCTGTGCCTTCCTGTCGGGATGTGGTGGCTGCAGAAGCAGGGTCTGGTACCCGGCCACTGGGCGTGGACAGCCGTGGCTGCGACGTTCAGCGTGGTAAGCCTGATCTGGTTCGTTCGCCTGGTCCACTCCGGACGCGTTGCCCCGACGTCCGTCAGTACCGGGCCGGAACAGAGGCGGCGTCCAGCGCCTGGCGCATGAAGACGCGGATGTCCTCGTTGGAGGTTACCAGGTCCTCGGCGCGCAGGTACATCATGTGGCCGCTGCGATACCCGATGAATTGCATGCGGTCCTGGAAGCGGCCGCGCTCGTCCAGATTCCACATGGTGTACTTGGCATTGAAGTAGTCCGTGCCGCCGTCATAGTAGCCCGATTGCACCAGGACGTGCAGCCAGGGATTCTGGGCCATGGCCTGGCGCAGGTTCTCCCCGGTACGGTCACTGCTCCGGTTCCATGGCGAGACGGGGCCGAACAGGTTGTATCGCAGGTCGGTCTTGAACCCGATTTCCGTATGGATGTAGTGGTTGATGGCCGGTGCGAACGCGTGATTCCACGCGGTCAGGGCGGGATCGAAATCGTACCGTTCGCCTGCATCCACGGCGTCCTTTCCACGGTATCGGGAGTCCAGACGGCCAACCGTCAGGCCTTCGTCACGCATGAGCTCCTTCCAGAAGAACGAGGTGGATACGCGCAGGTTGTGCTCCAGGAGGACGTCGGCCGAAAGCCCGGACCAGCGCGCCATTTCGGCCGCCAGCTCCCGGCGCTCCGATTCCGGCAGTGAACCTCCGCGTGCCAGGGCGGGAAGGACGGTGTCCAGGGTATAGGCTTCCACGACGGGGAGCAGTTCGTCCAGGTCCTGCTGCTGCAGGTCCGGGGGCAACTGCCCGTGGTACCAGGCGGTCGCCGTGAAATAGGGGAGATACAGTGCATCGCTGACCGGGCCGCTCCGCTCCACCCCCAGCCCCGTCGGAGACACGAGGATGACGCCGTTCAGGTACATCCAGTGGCTGTTCTGCAACCGGTTCGCGAGGCCCGACACGCGGGTCGTGCCATACGATTCGCCGATCAGGAACTTGGGGGAGGGCCAGCGCTCTTTCCGGTTGACGAAGGTGTTTATCCATTCGGCGAGGTACTCGATATCCTCGTTCACACCGAAAAACTGCTTGTCGTCCACGCCCGGCAGCGCCCGGCTGAGCCCCGTATTCACCGGGTTCACGAACACGATATCCGCCGCATCAAGGATGGAGGACGGATTGTTCCGGACGCCGTAGGGACGGACGGGGAAGCCCTCGTCATCGATGACCAGCTGTTGGGGGCCGGTGTACCCGATGTGCATCCACAACGAAGCGGAGCCCGGCCCCCCATTGAACGAAATCACCAACGGGCGGACAGCCGTGTCCTCGATCCCGTTGCGGGTGTAATACGTGTACTGGAGCGCGGCGATCGGCTGTCCTTCATCTCCGTACACCGGCTGGAACCCGAATTCACGGGTGTAGGCAAACGTCTGCCCGTTGATGGTGGCCCGGTGCTGGGACACGATGGCCGTATCCACCGGTACATGCGTGGACTGGGCGTGCGTGGCCACGGGAAGGGCGATGACGGCGAGCAGAAGAACGATGAAAAGTCGCATGGAAAGACGTGGGTGCGGTGGCAAATTCAATTCAAATACGGCGCAATTACGAAGGTCCGATTGCAGCGCCCCGGGAAGGAGACTGCACGAAAAGTAGGGTATTTCGGGGTATACTTGCATCATGGGCGGGGTGATGACGTATATTGCTTCTTGATTCCATATCTCCGCCCCGCACTCTGCGGCTCGCTGCGCTCTGAAGTTGGTTTGTCTGACCCAGGTACGTTCCGAATCCAGTCCATGTAAGGTGTAGATCCGGAATCGGTAACCCTGTTAGATAAAACTGAGCCTTTCAGGCTCGAATGACCGATATGAAAAAGCTTTTTGTGGGCAACCTGCCCTGGGGTGTTGATGACCAACAGCTCGAAGAAATGTTCGCTTCCTATGGACCTGTGGCCTCGGCCAAAGTCATCCTGGACCGCGACACGGGCCGTTCCCGTGGATTTGGATTCGTTGAAATGGCCGACGGCGCTGCTGCCGACGATGCCACCAACGGACTCAATGGACACGAGATTGATGGTCGCCCACTGCGCGTCAACGAAGCCAATGACCGTCCCCCGCGTCGTGAGAACGACCGTCGTGGCGGTGGTGGTGGCGGCGGTGGAAACCGCTGGTAGTCTGACGTCGCACTCCGACTGACGGAAAAGGGGCGGGCCGAAAGGCTCGCCCCTTTTCTTATGCCCTGACGGCACGTCCATGCTGAATTTGCATGCTGGTTGTACCTTCCCATTTCCCGTTCACCATGCCGCGCCAACCATGAAGCACGTTCCCGCATTCATCCTGATCCTGATCGGCCTCACGTTGACCGTTCCTGTCACCGCTCAGTCACTGACGGCCGAGGATTATGCCCGCGCCGAAGGATTCCTTTCGCGCTATATGAGTCCGTTGGTCCACCGGGCCGATGTCTCCCCCGAATGGATGGAAGATGGTCGCTTCTGGTACAGCGTCTCGGTCCCCGGCGGGAACGAATTCGTCGTGGTGGATCCATCCGCACCGTCCCGGGGCCCGGCCTTCGACCACCGCCGAATGGTGTCATCAGTGAATGCAATATCGGGCGGCGGCCAGATGGAGGCCCTTCCATCCGGATCGCTTGACTTTGCGACCGGGCAAGCCACGTTCCAGGCGGGACGTCAGACGGTCATCTGCTCGATGTCGTCTTACACGTGTACGCGTTCCGAGGATGGCGACGGATCCGGGGCCAACGGCGGCGGCCGGTTCTTCCGCAGTCCGGACGTGGCGTCGCCCGATGGTACCATGGAAGCCTTCATCCGGGACAACAATCTGTGGGTGCGTGTGACATCGTCCGGCGAGGAATTCCCGCTCACCACGGACGGCGCCGAAGATTACGGCTATGGTACCAACAATGCGGGCTGGACCAAGAGCGACCGACCGGTCCTGGAATGGTCTCCGGACTCGAAGAAAATCGCCGCGTTCCGGCACGACGGCCGCCAGGTCAGCATGATGTACATGGTGAATACGCAGGTGGGTGCTCCGGAACTGGAGGCCTGGCGTTATCCGTTCCCTGGGGACGACCATATTTTCATGATTGAGCGCGTGGTCCTGCACGTGGAGGACCGGAAGGTGGTCACATTGGATATGCCACCGGATGCGCACCGATCCACGATCACGGACCACGTAGCCTACGGTGGCGGATGGGCCGACATACAGTGGTCCGACGATTCCGAGCGGCTGTTCTTCGTATCGAGCTCGCGCGATCACAAGCGTGCAGCCCTCCGTGAGGCCGACATCCACACGGGTGCCGTGCGTGACATCCTGGATGAAACGGTCGACACGTTCTTCGAGTCAGGCTACCGGAACATCAACTGGTCGGTGCATCCGGATCGCAACCAGGTCATCTGGTATTCCCGGCGTTCGGATTGGGGACACCTGTACCTGTACGACCTGCAGACCGGATCGCTCATCAAGCCGCTCACGGAGGGGGACTGGAACGTCCTGGCCGTGGACACGGTCGAGGACAACCACATCGTGTTCACGGGCGCGGGACGCGATGGGTCCGATCCGTATTACCAGTACCTGTACCGCGTGGACATGCGGACGGGGGATCTCGTCCTGTTGACCCCGTCCGTCGGCAACCACAGCATCCAATGGTCTCCCGGAAGGGACTACTTCGTGGATACGTGGTCCACGCCTGTTGAGCCCCCCGTGTCCATCCTCCGCTCGGCGGATGGCCGGGCCGTGATCGAATTGGAATCGGCCGACATTTCGGCGCTCCTGGCGGCCGGTTGGCAGCCCCCCACCCGTATCCAGGCCAAGGCCCGCGACGGCGAAACGGATATCTACGGGCTCATGTATACGCCGACGCACCTGGACCCCGCGAAGAAATACCCCGTTCTGAACTACGTCTACCCGGGGCCGCAGAGCGGCAGCGTCGGTTCGCGATCATTCTCGGCCGCTCGCGGCGACAAGCAGGCCATTGCGGAACTGGGCTTCATAGTGATTGAAGTCGATGCCATGGGCACGCCCATGCGGTCGCAGTCCTTCCATGAGGCCTACTACGGCGACATGGGCGACAACGGTATTCCGGATCAGATCGCGGCCATCCGGCAGATGGCGGCTGCGCATCCGTACATCGATCTGGACCGCGTCGGGATCTGGGGCCACTCCGGCGGTGGATTCGCCTCGACGGCGGCCATCCTGGACTATCCCGATTTCTACAAGGTGGCCGTCTCCCAGGCAGGTAACCACGACAATGCCACGTACGAGGACGACTGGGGGGAAAAGTGGCATGGCCTGCTCGAAACGTACGAAGATGGCTCGACGAACTACGACTCGCAGGCCAACCACATGAAGGCGCACAAGCTCAAGGGCAAGCTGTTGTTGGCGCACGGCACGCTGGACGGCAATGTGCCGCCGAACAATACGCTCCTGGTGGTGAATGCGCTGATTGATGCGAACAAGGATTTCGACCTCATCATGTTTCCGAACCGCCGACACGGATTCGGCAACGAGCCCTACATGATGCGTCGCCGTTGGGACTACTTCGTCGAGCACCTCATGGGCGCCGAGCCTCCAAAGGAGTTTTCCTTCGGTCAGCGGGACTAGCGCCGGTTGGAGAGCATCCAGTCGTACAGGTCCTGGCCCGCGTATACGCGTTTCCATGCGTCGTGGCCCATGTCCTCGTGGATGGTCAGCCGGATGTCCGGATGGCCGGCGTCCTCCAGCGCCGCGGCCATCGTGTACAGCCAGTGGGGCTTGATGGCGGTGTCTGCACCCCCGCCGAACATCCAGATGGGGGTGCCGGCCTGGGCCAGTCGCGGGGCATCGGCCGGATTCCCGGTGCCTACGATGGGTGCGATGGCCGCCCACCGGTCGGGAAAGCGGGCCGCGTAGTGCAACGCACTGAATCCCCCGTAACTCAGGCCCGTGACGTAGACCCGGTCGGGGTCTCCGTTCCAGCGTGCCAGCACGGAATCCACCATGGCCATGACATCCTCGGCCACCAATTCCCAGCCCTGAGGCAGGAGGCCGTTCTCGGGGTAGTCGCCATAGCGCTCATGGGAGCCGGACGGGAACGATGCCGCATTGTCGCGGACCAGGGGCGTAGCCGCCTTGAACTCGGGATTGGCCTGTCGTCCATGGGGTGGTCGCGGTGCGGGCGGTCCGTCCGGGCGTGAGAGGTCCGGCGCCGTCCTGTCCGGATTGTACGCGGGTTGGTCGAACTGCGGCAGTTGCGGGGCGATCATGATGAACGGCAAATCCCGCTTGCGTTTCCACGCCTCCATGAGGGGTCCGTGGACAATGGCATGTCCCAGGTCTTCGCGACCGTTCCCCCGCTCCCCGTTGCCGTGGAGGAAAAGGATGACAGGCCATTGCTGCGTACCGTCCGTGTGTCCCGATGGCAGGTACAGCAGGAATTCGCGGGTATCGCCACCGGTGGCCGTGCTCGTGTACGGCACGCGCACGAGGGCGGGTTCGGGCGGAGCGGCTTGTTCAGGCATGGGTGGGGCCGAGGACGACGGCGTGCAGGAGGCCAGGAACAGGGCCAACACGCCGACGGTGTATCGTAGCCCGGCCATCAACCCGTCGCCGTTACCGGACGTTCCTGGAGGGCACCGCGACGCGCATCCCGCCAGTCACGTACGCGGTCGAGCATGCCGTGTGTGGAGACGTACACCGAGGGAATAAGGACGAGCGTTACGAGCGTCGATGCCGTCAAGCCGCCAATCACAACGCGGGCCAGCGAGGCCTGGATTTCCGCACCAGCCCCGAAGCCCAGGGCGAGCGGAAGCAGTCCCAGGATGGTGGTCAGCGTGGTCATCAGGATGGGGCGCAACCGCAAACGGCCAGCCTCCACCACGGCGTCCATCACATCCATGCCTTGCTCGCGGCGCAGCAGGTTGATATAGTCCACGAGCACAATGGCATTGTTCACCACGATGCCGACCAACATGACGACCCCCATGATGCTCTGCATGTTCAGGCTCGTACCGGTCAGGAGCAGCGTCGGGACCACGCCCACGATGGCCACCGGAACGGAGAACATCACGATGAGCGGATCCAGGAACCGTTCGAACTGGCCGGCCATGACCATGTAGATGAGTACGAGCGCCAGTATGATGGTCAGCAGGAAGTCGCGTTGGGCCCGTTGCTGTTCTTCATATTCCCCCCCGATGGACGCGGAATACCCGCGCGGGAAGGTCATCTGTGCAAGATTGGATTGGACAAGCTCCACGACGTCTCCCAGGGGCACACCGTCTTCCAGGTTGGCATTCACGTAGGTGACGCGCTGGCCGGATACCCGCTGGATGGTGGTGGGGGCTCGGGATCGGTCATTCCGGATGAGCGTGGAGACGGGAATGGTCTCCCCGTTGCCGGCGCGGACCGAGATGTTGTCCAGGTCCTGCAGGCTGAGCCGGTCTTCGGGCCGCAGGCGCACCATGATGGGAAATTCCTCGCCGTCCACCCGGAACTGTCCGGCCCGACTGCCGCCCAGACTGGTCTGAACGGCCCGTCCGACCTGCTGGATGGTCAGGCCGAGGTTGGCAATCTTCTCCCGATCGAAGACCAGGTTCTCTTCAGGACGGCCTTCACGGCGGCTCAGACGAGCGTCGGCCACGCCCGGAATGGCTTCCAACCGGTCGCGGATTTCGCGAGCCAGGGCATCGGCAACCTTGAGATCATAGCCCCGGATTTCAACTTCCACCGCCTCGGTCCCTCCGCCTGAGCTGAACAGACGCCGCAAGATCCAGAGTCCGCCCTGGGCATTCACCCGAAGTGAGACGCCGGGCAGGGTGCCCTCCAGTTGCCCCCGGAGTTGGTCGGCCAGTGCGGAAGGATCGATGGTCCGTTCGCCGGCCGGCTTCAGGTTGACTTCGATGGAAGCGTTGCCCCAGCGCACCTCCGTCGCTACATCTTCGATCTGATCCATGGGGAGCAGGGGCAGGACGCGGGTCTTCAACTCGTCCAGGTACGTCTTGACGACCGCGATATTGGTGCCCTCGGCCATGTCCATGCTGATCTCGATCTCGTCCGCCTCGGTGGGTGGTGCGAGTTCAACCGGGATGAGGGGGAGTGCCAGGACGGAGCCCACGACCAGGACGACGGCGGTCCCGAAGACGATCCAACGGCGGTTGACGGCGGTCTTGAGGGACGACGAGTAACTGGATTCCAACCGGGTAAAGAATCGCTGGAACGCCGATTTCTTCTGGTGCTTCTCGTCCCCGGCCGTGAGAAAACGGGACGCCAGGACCGGTACCAGCGTGATGGCCACCAGGAGCGATGCGGCCAACGCAAACACCACGACGATGGCGAGTGCCTGGAACATGTCACCCGTCGTGGAGCGCATGAACACCAGCGGGACGAAGATGACACAGGTGGTCAGCGTGGAGGCGATGATGGCGCCCACGACCTCCCTGGAACCGGTACGCGCGGCTTCCATGAGCGAGGCCTTCTTTTCTTCCCGGTGTCGGACAATGTTTTCCAGGACCACGATGGCATTGTCCACCATTAATCCAATGCCGAGCGCCAGTCCACCGAAGGTCATCTGATTGAGGGTCATGCCGCCGAAGAACATCAAGCCGAAGGTCGCGATCACCGATATCGGTATGGCCAGCGCAATGATGAACGTGGAGGAGCCGTTCCGCAGAAAGATGTACAGCACGAAAATGGCCAGCAGGCCGCCCCATAGCGCGGATGACTGCACGTTCGAGATGCTCTGCCGGATGAACGTGCTCTGGTCGCTGATGACGTGGAACGTCATTTCGGTCTGCTCGGCGTGAATGCGCTCCACTTCCCGCATGACGTTGTCCGCGACCTCGACCGTGTTGGCACCGCTCTGCTTCTGGATATCGAGACGCAGGACGGGGATGCCGTTCAGTTCCGACATCCGGTCGATGTCGGAAAAGCCGTCCACGACAGTGGCCACATCCTGGACCCGAACCGGCTTGTCACCGACGTACCGAATGACGGTATTCGCAATCTGCTCGACCGATTCGAATTCGCCGGAAGAACGGACGTACAGGTCTTTCACTCCTTCCTTCACGTTGCCCCCGGGCAGCTTCACGTTTTCGGCCGAGAGGGCCGACTGGACATCCTGCGGGGTGAGGCCGGCGGCCTGGAGCTTGTCCCGCTCCAGTTCAATCCGGATTTCCCGTTCGATGCCACCGCGGAGTTCGATAGTGCCGACGCCCGGAATCTGTTCGAATCGCTGGGCGAACTCCCGTTCAATCTTGCGGGTGGCTTCGTCGAGAGGGAATGTGGACTCCACGGCCAGCGTGACCACGGAGATGTTGTTGGGATCGAATTTCCAGATGCCGGGCGCCTGCACTTCGGGGGGCAAGCCGCTCCGGATCCGGTCGAGGGCAGAGCGGACGTCGTTGGCCGCCTCGTCGGTGTTGGTCCCCTGGACAAACTCCAGGGTCACGCGCGAATTGCCTTCCGACGAACGGGACGTGACCCGCTCCACGTTGGGGATGCCGGCTACGGCGTTCTCAATGGGGTCCGTGACGATTTGTTCGATCTCTTCGGGTCCGACATTCGGGTAGTTCGCGAAGATGGTCAGCCGAGACAACTCAATGGGAGGCAACAGGTCGACCGGCAGATACCTGAATCCTGCCATCCCGATGGTGATGATGATCAGGTAGAACATGGCCGTCGCTACCGGACGGCGGACAGAGAGGTCGGTCAATGAGGACATGGGCGCTCCCGGTTACGCTGGTGGTATTACTCTGCTGTGGCGGCCGCTGCTGCGGAAGACGGTGCTGAAGCTGCATCCGTCGTGGATCCCGAGGATCGGACGCTGTCGGCCAATCGCTGCTGCTTTTCCATGAACTGCAGGAGAAGGTCCTGGTCCTGGAGTGCCTGCAGGCTGGCCACGCGCTGCCACGGCACGGGCCGTGCGCGTGCCGACACATCCCCGGTGCGGCTGGCCAACATGTCCTGACCGACCGTGACGACCCAGTCGCCCATGACTATGCCCGTGACACCGGCAACGCCGCGCCCGCGCGCCATGACATTCACCGGCCGGAACTGCACCGGCGTCGCCTCCGTGAGGGGTGGTGGATTTGACGGATCGAATTCATCCGGCTCTTCAATGGGCGTTTCCTGGGCAAGGGAGGGCGCTACAAAGACGCCCATGAGCCCGGACGTCGGGTGCTCGAAGAGGGCGCTTTCCGGGACGAGGGTCGCCTGTTGCGATTCGCCATACAGGACGTCCACGGCAACGAACATGCCCGGTCGCAGGACACGTCCGGGATTCGGTACGTCGATTTCAGCCGATGCGCTGAAACTACCCGCCTCCAGGAACGGCGAAATCCGGGACATGCGCGCGGTGATGAGCGTATCCGGGCGGCCATCAATGGAAATCAGGGCCGTCTGCCCGCGTTCAATGCGTGACATCATTCCGTCGGTAATGGAGACCTCCACCCGGACTTCGTCGAAATCACCGATCATGAAGAGCGGTGTGTTGGTGTCCACGCGTTGCCCGGCATCCACATTCCGCTGACCGACCATGCCGGAAAAGGGTGCCCGGACGATCGTTCTGCGGAGTGCCTCCTGGCGTTCCCGCACCGTGGATTCCGCCTGTGCAATGCGGGCGAGTGCTTGCAGGTGCGCCGCGCGGGCCGACGCGACGTCGGTCATGGCCGCGTCGAATTGTTGCTGGCTCTGCAATTCTTTCTTGAACAGTTCCTCGGCGCGTGCAAACCGGGCTTCGGCCTCGTTGAGGGCCGCCTGTGTGCGCTCGGCGTCGGCTTCATTCAACTGGAGCTGAGCTTCGGCCTGCCGAAGCTGATCCTGGAACTGCTGGTCGCGCAAGTAGACCAACGCATCGCCGGCCTGGACGGTGTCGCCGTTCCGGACGGCCACTCGTTCCACCGGCGCCGAAATTTCGGGGTAGATCATGACCTGGTTGACCGCGCGAACAATACCGGACAGGCGCTGCTCCAGCGGGAGGGAGCCTACGCGCGCCTGGATGACTTCCACGGCCGGAGTGGTCGGTGCACCGAACCGACCCATGGGTCCGCCCCCCGAAGGGCTTTCAGAGCCGCAGCCGGAAAAAAGCAGGAAAACAGCGGCCGCGGTAAAAACAAAACGTGGGGACATGTCGAATTTGGCAGGTAGAAACGTTCAGATCAGAACTTTGAATGATTCTGTAAGTGTTAGACGCCCGGACGGTTCTGTCCATTCCATCGAAATGACGACGTTTATCGTAAAGAATCGGGGAAGTTGACGCCTCAGAGGGTACATCCCGATCGTTGAACGGTTTGCAAACGGATGATCATATCCGAAACTCACATTCCACCAGTCATGCAGCGCATCATGAAACCTTTCATCGCAGCTTGTCTCCTGGCCGTATCATTCGTGGTGCCGGTCCAGGCCCAACCGGCTTCCGCCGTCCGGACGGCATCGTTCGTCGACGCCTCCGGCGATACGCCGGTCTTCTATTCATTGGAATCCAATACGCCGGTTTCGGCGACTCAAGCTGAGTTCGGCGGATGGGACATCTCCATGAAAGGCACGGAGTTGCGTGTGAACGGGGGTGTTGTCATGGTCGATTCGGCATTTGCTGAAGTCACCGAAGCCCCCGCTGACGGTTACGTCTCCGATACGCCTGAACAGACGGCCATTCCCGGCGGCAGCGGGAAGGGGTGGTTCAATTACGATCCGACCACACACATCATTACGCCGGTCGAGAACCGGACGTTCGTGCTGAAACTGAAGAACGGTCGCTATGCCAAACTGCGTGTGACGGACTACTACCGCCAGGAGTTCACGGCCGCGGGACCGCAGCCGGTCCCGCGCCACTGGTCGTTCCGGTTCGAACTGGCCCCGGAAGGTTCGCGGCAGTTCGAGGCAGCGAAGGACTGACGGGCATGGCTGGTTCGTCCGGAACCAGCCTGCTCACGCGTCAAGCATAAAAAAAGGGGGCGTCCTCACGGACGCCCCCTTTTTTACATCAGCCTGTTGAGGCTTATTCGACGATCATGACACCGCGCATGGTGCCATAGTGACCGGGGAACGTGCAAAGGAACTCATAACGTCCCGGCTCGCTCGGAGCCATGAACGTGATGGTGTCTTCCTCGCCCGGGCCCAGGAGGGCCGTGTGTGCCAGGGTCTGGCTCATGTCCATTGGAAGGTACTCGTTGTCGGCATTGGCCATGGCACCGGTGGCGTATTCGACCAGGTCGACACCCGCGTTCAGGAATACCAGGTTATGGCCGAACGTTTCTTTCGGCAGCGAGCCGACGTTCTGCAGCGTGACCGTGACTTCTTCGCCCGCCGCAACCGTGAACTCGGTTACACTGAACTGCAGCTGGTCGTTGGCTTCAATGACAATGGCGTCAGACGCCGCTTCTTCCATGGCCGGAGCCTGCTCTTCAGCCGTTTCGGCGGATTCGCCACCGCAACCGATGAGGGCGACAGACAGGAACAGCGCAAAAAAGAGCGTTGTCGGGGTAGAAAACAATTTCATGATAGTGGGTTTTGGTAGGATGGGACAACACCGGTCCTACCGGAAATCCGAGGGACAGATCCTCCCTGATTGCCTGTTCGGGCGAATTCGGGAATGGTTCACACTCACGTGTCGACAGGCCCTACATCGGCGGATAGGTATAGGAAGCCCCGAACCCGAGCGGGATACCCAGTGTCCAGTACAACAGCAGGAAGGCCGTCCAAAGCACCAGGAAAACGATGGTATAGGGCAGCATCATGGACGTGAGGGTGCCGATACCCGTCCGTTTCACATACCGCTGGCAATACACCACGACCAACGGGAAGTACGGCAAGAGCGGCGTGATGATGTTCGTGGACGAATCTCCAATCCGGTAGGCGGCCTGCGTAAGGTCCGGAGAGATGCCCACCTGCATGAGCATGGGAACGAAAATGGGGGCGAGGAGCGCCCACTTGGCCGATGCCGAACCCACGAACAGGTTTACAAAGCCGGCCAGGAAGATGATGCCGATCATGGTGACGGATCCGGGGAGGGCGAGGGCTTGCAACAGGGAAGCGCCCTTGAGTGCGAGCAGCGCCCCGATGTTCGATGCGCCGAACGCATACACGAACAATGAACAGAAGAAGGCCATGACAATGTAGTAGGACATGCCGTGCATGGCCTTGGTCATGGCATCCACCATGTCCTTTGCCTTGGTGAAAACGCCGGCGACGTATCCGTAAACGACACCCGGAAGCAGGAACAGCAGGAAGATGAGGGGCACGATGGACTGCATGATGGGCGCGGAGAACGAATTCAGCGAGCCCGTCGCATCCCGCATGGGAGAACTCTCGGGAATGAGCACAAGGACCAACAGGGCCACGCCGGCCAGCAGCGTGGCGGTGCCGGCGAAGAAGGCCCTGCGCTCGCGCGGACCAATGGTGTCCATGTCACCCGAGCCCTCGGCATCGGTGTCGACCGGGGTATTCCGGTTCAGCCGCGGCTCAATGATCCGATCGGTCACGAACCAGCCCATGAGCACCACGGGAATACTGGAGATGGCCGTAAAGAAGTAGTTGTTCAGCGGATTGACCAACATGTCGGGGTCAATGAGCTGCGCTGCCGGTTGGGTAAAGCCCTGCAACAGGGGATCGAGTGCGCCGGGAATGGGATTGGCACTGAATCCACCCGATACGCCCGCGAAGGCGGCTGCAATGCCCGCGAGCGGATGGCGACCGGCTGCATGGAAGATGATGCCACCAAGCGGAATGACCAGCACATAGCCGGCATCGATGGCGCTGTGGCTGATGAGTCCGACCAGGATGACGGCCGGAGTCAGCAAGGCGTCGGGGGTGACCCGAAGCATCAACTTGATGCTGGTATTGAAATACCCGGCCTCGTCTGCCACGCCGACGCCGAGCATGGCCACCAGCACGACGCCCAGTGGAGCGAAACTGGTGAAAATGGTCACCATCTGGGACAGGAACGTAGCCAAGGCCGAACCCGTGAGCAGGTTGATGACACTCAGAGGCTCACCGGAACGGGGGTCGATTTCACTGAAGGATATGGGCGCGAGCAAGGCCGAAAGGACCCAGACCACGAACAGGGAAATCAGGAACAGCATGGCCGGATCGGGCAACTTGTTGCCGATCGTTTCGATGTGACCGAGACTTCGGTTCACCCACCCGTTCTGTTTGGCGGACGCGTTGTTGGACATGGCAGCAGGGGATTGTGACGATCGCCAAACCTACGGAATCGGTTCGATGGATGCGAACCGGAATTTCACAATGGAGTATGTTCCATCCGGCAACCCATCAACCTGACCGAAGATCATGATATCCACATTTCGGGCGTTCACCGCCCTTTTTCTTTTCCTGGCCGTTCCGGCCGCCCCGACGGCCATGGCCCAGACCTTTCCGGGCTCGTCCGCGGAGTACATGACCGGCCTTGGTTTTGGCGGTGCGTTGGCCGCCGGAGAGCATGAGATTTTCGCCGGTTCGGCGCCCGTGGGCTGGCCCCGTGGTGACGAGCCCGCCGGCGAGGTGTACCAGTTTGTGCTTTCTGAAGGCGCATGGACCGAGGCAGCGCGCATGACGGCCCCCGAGGCATCCATCGGCGATGATTTCGGCCGCACCATCGCGCTCCAGGGAGATCGCCTGGTGGTCGGTGCACCGGGTCTGGCGACCGCGTATGTCTACGCCCGTGCTTCTGACGGCTCCTGGACCGTGGAGGGACGCTTGACGCCCTCGATCCTGGAAGGCGATGCGGAATTCGGTGGTGCCTACGCCCGTGGTGGTGCCCGGCGTCAGAATATTGCCATCGGCGACGGGTTCATTGCCGTTACGGCCTATGATGCGACGGTCAATTCCGGAGCGGTCCACGTGTTTGTTCACCAGGGAGATGGTTGGCATGAGACGGCCCGTCTGGATGTGGACGGGGGTGAGGCCGACCGGTTCGCATTTGCCATTGCCGCACATGGTGCCCACCTCGTGATCGGTGCGCCCGGTGAGGACGAGCGTAAAGGCGCCGTGCACGCGTTCCGCATTGACGTGGCCTCGGGAGCCGCCGAGCCCCTGGCGCGCATGGTGCTGGAGGGCGTTGACGGTCCTGCAGGATTGGGCAGCAGTCTGGGCATGCATCTGGACCATGTCGTGGTGGGCGCCCCCATGCTGGACCGCACGGGAGCCCTGGTCGTATTCGACGGTTACAATGGCTGGGTGGAAATGGCCCGTGCCGCGGCGCCCGACATGGAGGGCGTCCGCATGTTCGGATTCGGATCGGGTCTTGCCGTCTCGCGGACCGATGTGGCGGTGAGCACGTCCACAGGTGCCGTCCTGGTGTCTCCGTTCGCGGCCGAACCCCGGTTCTCGCTGATCACGGCACCCGACGAGCGCCGTACGCCGAGCTTCGGTACCGGCTTGGCCATCCACGGCGATGTGCTGGCCATAGGTTCACCGGGTGCGGATTTCGAGGCCGGTGTGGCCTCGGCCTATGAGCGGAGCGCGGCCTCCGGGCGCTGGATGGACGCCGGCATCCTGACCAGCGACGTGTCGTATCTGGATGCGATCACCGGAGGCGAGGTGAAGTGTGAGGATGGCAAGGCCGGTACTTTCGGATGCGAGGGGGTGGACCTGGTCGCCTTCCTGCCCATTTCGGACGTGTCATCCAACCGGGGCGTCGGCATGACCGACATCTGGGGATGGACCGATCAGGAGACCGGTAAGGAGTGGGTGCTCGCCGGTCGTACGGAGGGCATTTCCTTCATCGACATCAGCAATCCGTCGAATCCGGTCTACGTGGGCGAATTGCCCAAGACAGCCACGTCTCCCGGAAGCGGCTGGCGCGACGTGAAAGTGTACAGGGACCATGCATATGTGGTCGCCGATGGCGCGCGTCACCACGGTGTCCAGATTTTTGACCTGCGGCAACTCCGTGATGTGGATCCGGCCGACATGCCGGTTACGTTCATGCAGACGAACTGGTACGGTGGCGTGGCCAGCACGCACAACTTCGTGATCAACGAGGAGTCCGGTTTCGGATTCGCCGTCGGGAACGGTTCGGGCGGTGAAACCTGTAACGGGCAGCTGCACATGCTGGACCTTCGCGATCCAGCCAACCCCGTGTTCGCCGGGTGCTATTCACACCCGGAGGCGGGCGGCACGCACGATTCGCAGTGTGTGAACTATCACGGACCCGATGCGGAGTATCAGGGCCGTGAAATCTGCCTCAACTCCAATGGATCATCGTTCATCGTGGCGGACGTGACCGACAAGGCGAATCCGGTCACCGTAGCGCGGGCCACGTATCCCCTGACGGCCTACACGCACCAGGGGTGGCTTACGGAAGACCACCGGTATTTCTACATGAATGATGAGCTCGACGAGTTGAACAACCTCGTTTCCGGCACGCGTACGCTCATCTGGGACATGCAGGACCTGGACGATCCGCTGCTGGTGGGTGAATACACCGCCGACAACAATGCGAGTGATCACAATCTGTATGTCCGCGGGAATCTGATGTATCAGGCCAATTACCAGGCCGGCCTGCGGATCCTGGACATATCAGACCCGCTGAACCCGATTACGGTCGGACACTTCGACACCGTCCCTTTCGGCGAGAACGAGGCTGGCTTCGGCGGCGCGTGGAGTGTGTTTCCGTATTTCGAGAGTGGCGTGTTGCCCGTCACGAGCCGCGGCGAGGGCCTGTTCCTGCTGCGCAAACAGGAGCAGGATCTGTAGGAGCCAGGGCGTAGTGTGAACACGCCCTGATTGAACCCGGCAACCTGACGCTCTGGCCCGGCACGGCCCGTAGGCGATCTCCCCGCATGGCATGGGCCAATTCCCCCCCTGTTGCGGGTCGGGCAGCATGTGTATGCTTCCGTTCGGTAAACCAAACGGAAAAACACATGCTGCCCGACCCGCTTCACCCCGCAGTGGTCCACATGCCGATCGCGATGGCTGTCCTGGCTCCCGTGTTGGTCCTTGTGGCGTTGGTCCTGATCCGGAAAACCGGATCCATCGTGGCCCCATGGCTGCCCGTGGTGGTCGTCGCCCTCATGATGGGTGGCTCGGCGTATATGGCTCTTGAAACCGGCGAAGACGAGGAAGACCGTGTCGAGCAGGTGGTCTCCCGGGACGCCATCCACGAACATGAGGAGCGCGCCGAACTCTTCCTGTGGTCTGCGGTCGTCCTGGCCGTGGTCGCACTCGGCGGACTGCTGAAGGGGAAATGGGGATCCATGTTTCGATGGACCGCCCTGGCCGTATGTCTCGTCGCCCTCGTCCTGGCCGTCCGGGTCGGCGGCTCGGGTGGCGAACTCGTCTATGATCACGGAGCGGCGTCGGCCTACGTCGAGTAGCCCCTTGTCCTGCCTGGAAGATTGTTTACCGGATTCGACATGTCGGGTCCGGAGGGAGGGGGATACCGTTCACGGACCGGATCCGGTCCAGACGGATGGTTTCAGTCCCGGTTGCGGTCTGAAGGACCATCCAATCGGCCCCGTCGCGGGCAAACACGTCTGTGATCAGCCCGCTGACGGCGACCTTTTCAAGAACTACGTCCACAGGAACCCGTCGGACGGCATAGTCCTCCAACCGATCATGGAAACCACAATCGATGGGTGTGTAGGGGACGGTTGCGTTCGGGTCACTTCTGTTCAGGGATTTCACGAAGTTGCCTCTTTCAGGAGCGCATCCAGGTCGAGCGGGCGGGTGTACATGCGCAGCGTGCCGTCAGCCTCCCGGGGCCATTCGGATTCCGGTCGATCGCGGTACAGTTCCACCCCGTTCTCGTCCGGATCGCGCAGGTAGATGGCCTCGCTGACTCCGTGATCCGCGGCGCCATCAATGATGATCCCGGCCTCGAGGACACGGTGCACGGCGGCGGCCAGGGCGGCCCGGTCCGGGTACAGGATGGCGGTATGGAAGAGTCCGGTCGATCCACGCGGAGGAGGATGCCCCCCGAGGCTTTCCCAGGTATTGAGTCCGATGTGGTGGTGATACCCGCCAGCGCCCAGGAAGGCAGCCTGGTTGCCCATCCGCTGGGAAACCTCGAAGCCAAGCACACCGACGTAGAACGCCAGGGCGCGGTCAAGATCGGCAACCTTCAGGTGCACATGACCAATCCGGGTGTCAGGATGGATGGGCCGGTTTTTCATGGGGCAGTAAATTCAGGCAGCAGGGATTTCGCGCGGTCGACGGCCTGTTCGAACGCACTGTGTACGTTTTCCGGTCCAATCCGGTCCATGAATCCGGAGCGTTCCAGCAGGACGAGCGGTTGGGCATGGATGCCCGACAGGACCACCGACGTTCCATGCTTTGCGGAATCGGACAGGAACTCTTCCAGTACGCGAAGGCCCGTTGCGTCGAGCGCCAATACGTGGCGCATCCGGATGATGAGTACGGCGGGTCGACGCTGTATGGCGGACAGGGCCGTGGCAAACTTGTGCGCCGCACCGAAGAAGAACGGGCCGTTGACCTCATACACCTCGACGCCGGAAGGCAGGGACCGGAGCAATTCGGCCTCGGCCGGGGGCAGGTCTGTCTCATCATCCCCCAGGGAACGGATCTGGGCGACTTCCGACATGCGTTTCATGAAGAGGAAGGCCGCCAGCACCACGCCCACCTGGATGGCGACGGTAAGGTCGACGAAAACGGTCAGCCCGAACGTCACCAGAAGGACGAGCGCGTCCCCGCGTGTGCTGCCCAGGATCCGCTTGAAGAGGTGGGTTTCCGCCATATTCCATGCCACAACGAGCAGGATACCTGCGAGGACGGGCATGGGTATGAGGCTGGCCAGATCGCCCGCTGCCACCAGGAAGACGAGCAGCACGAGCGCATGCACGAGGCCCGCGACCGGACTGGCGGCTCCGCTCTTCACGTTGGTCGCCGTCCGCGCGATGGCACCGGTTGCCGGAAGGCCTCCAAAAAAGGGCGTCACGATGTTGGCAATGCCCTGGCCGACCAACTCGGCGTTCGATCGATGCCGGCGTCCGGTCATTCCGTCGGCAACGACGGCCGACAACAGGCTCTCAATCCCGGCCAACAATGCGATGGATACACTGGCCGAGACCAGCCCAGGCATGACGGCCCAGTCCACTTGCGGAAGATGCAGTGATGGGAGCGCGGAGGGCACACCGCCGAGTTGGGAGCCGATGGTCGCCACGGGCAAATGGAAAAGATGCGTTGCAGCCGTGGCCCCTACCAGGGCTATCAGCGACGCCGGAATCCGGCGCACGATCTTCGGCCACATCAGCAGCGTGAGGACGGTCACCGCAGTCAATACTACACTCCAGGGGTTGAATGCCGTGGCAACCTCGGCGTAAGCAACGAACTTTGCGATGAAAGCGGCCGGGATATCACCCATGGGCAGACCGAATGCATCCTTGATCTGACTGGATGCAATGACGACCGCAATGCCTGACGTGAAGCCCACCGTGACCGGATAGGGCACGTATCGGATGAGCGTCCCCATGCGGGACAGCCCCAGGGCAACGAGCAGGATCCCTGCCATGATGGTGGCGACCGCCAACCCGTCGTACCCGAATTCCTGCACGACGGCGTAGACGAGGACAATGAAGGCCCCGGTCGGGCCACCGATCTGGAACCGGCTTCCGCTGAACAAGGAAATCAGGAAACCGGCAATGATGGCCGTGTAGAGTCCCTGTTCGGGCTTCACACCCGAGGCAATTCCGAAGGCGATGGCGAGGGGAAGGGCCACGACGCCCACCACGATTCCTGCCACGAGGTCCCGGGAAAACATGTCCCGGGTGTACCCTTCATGGAGGACCGTAAAGAATTTCGGCGTGAGTGAGGACACGGTCAGAATCGGCCCATCATGCCATCAATCAGGGTTTGTACCAGTTGTTCATCGTCGGGCAGCAGCTCCGCCTCCGGCAAACGGCGTATGAGTTCCGCCCAGCGTTCATCCTGGAGATACGCCCGTCGCAGATACGGAATGGCCTCGTCCAGTCGGTCCACGCTGGCGAGAGTTGCGCCGACCCAGAAGGGGGCCTCGCCGTTCGTGGCTGCGTCCGGCAGATACGACATGGCCAGGTTGTACTGTTCCAGCGCTGCTTCCATCTCGCCCACGGTCAGGAAATCATCCCCGGCCCGCATGGCATTGTAGGCGCGTTGCAGGGTGACGAGCCGCCGGAGTTCTGCGACCGGCTCCGGGTGATCCTCGACCCGCAGATCGAACACCCGGTCTACCCACGGGCGACCCGTGTTTTCGGCAGAAACGATGACCATGGCCGCGGATTGCTTTCCGCGGATGTCACCGCCCTCGGCCTCGGCAGCCTCCAGGGCCGCCAGCAATCGTTCGGCCAGGTCACCCTCGGTTGCTTCGTATGCGTGGGCCATGGCGGGCCAGACCGTGTCATTTTCCATCATGTTGGCCTGGACCGTGTACTGATCACCCACGTGGTGACCTGCCGCGCGGATGGCCAGCCGGCCGGTATGGGCTGCTGACCGGCCCAGCGCGTCGACCATGCCGACCTGACGGACCGCCTCGCCGGTATCGGTCGAGACCAGGGCCGCGAGGGCTTCCGGAGCAGAGCGTCCGGTACGCATGAGTTCCAGCCCGAGCGGCCCGTACCGGGGGTCCACGAACGACTGGGTGGCCACGGCGCCTACTCCGGCTTCGGCGAAGGGAACAATGGGACCGACAGAGAACCAATGTGATTGGACCGCCACGCCCATCTGGCCGGTCTCCGGGTCGCGGGCTACGATGGAGTACGTGGCGACAGGGCGGTAGGGGGAATACCCGGACGTTGGCGTGGCCATATTGTCCGGTTCCACGAGTGCCGGATCGGCGAGAGACGCACTCATGGTTGGCTGCCCTTCAACCCTCCGCATGTAGGCCTGGATGGCCGCGGCGAAGGCTTCCGGTTGGTCCACCATCGAGACGTGCCCGGCATCAGGCAGGATTTCAACCGTGGCGTCCGGAATGAGCGCCGCGAATTCATGCATGGTTTCGGGGCGTGCCTCGTCCCATTCGCCCGCCAGCAACAGGACCGGAAGGTCTATTTCGTGCAGTCGATCGGTCCGGTCGTACTCCAGGAGTGTGCCGGTGGCCGTGAACTCACTCGGGCCCCACATGGCCTGGTACATATCGGAATTTCCGTCCACACCGTTGCACTCCGGGACCTCCCGCCGGGGCTGCTGATGGTACAGGAAGCGGGCGTAGAACGAATCGGTGGCGGCCACGTAGGCTGGATCGTCGAACGTCCCGGCCGCCTCATGCGTCCGGATGACCGTCTGGAGATTTTCCGGCAACAGACCGACGAGGTAGTTCGCATCCTCCAGCCAACGGGGGGTACTCAGCAGCGGACCGGCAAGGATGAGGGATTCCACCCCCGTGGGCTCGGCGGTGAGGGCGTACTCCGCGGCCACCGTGCCGCCCCAGGAGGAGCCCAGGATGTGCAACGTATCCAGGGCGAGGGCGTCCCGCAGCATATCGACTTCCGAAACGAACCACGGCAGGTTCCACCAATCCCGTCCCGCCGGCCGGTCCGAACGCCCGGTCCCCAGCTGGTCGTAACGGATGATGGGCCGATCGGTGATTTCTTCATCGATCAGACCGAAATAGCAGCTCGTCGAGCCCGGCCCGCCATGGATGAGCAGCAACGGTACACCTGGAGCCGCGGGGTGGTACATCTCATAAAAGATGCGTCCCTTCCCCGTTTCGACGAAGCCGGTTACGGATCGGGGCGTCTCCTGATCGGCCGGTTGACAGCCCGTCTGGACGACAAGCAGGAGGCACGTGGCAAGCAGGGCAAATCGTTTCATGGTCGTGAAGGAAGGTGAAGAACGACGGACAGATGGAACGCAGTCGCATCAAATCTTGAGATAAATCCTGACCCGGTCAAGTTGCCAGGCCACAACGGCCCAGAAGGCTACGAACAGCAGGCCGAACAGCATGGAAGCGAACGTCGGCGAGCCAGGAAGGGCGTGCCAGGCCGCGGTCGTGAACCATGTGCCGTCAGGGGTCCTGAGTTGGCCCAGGGTGACGGCCATCATGCCCGATGCCACGAATGCGAAAATCGCATTCCGCCCGTAGGCGACCCACGGATACGCCCACCGTCGCCAGCCGCGCATATCGATGGCCCAGTACAACATACCCAGCGACAAGAGCGCCATTCCGGCAGTGAAAACGGTATACGAACTGGTCCACAACCGCTTGTTGATGGGCATCCAGATGCTGAACACCAGGCCCGCCAACAGCAGCAGGCAGCCCGCCACGAACAGCCCATTCAGGCGCTCGGCAGACGTCATGTCGTCGCGGCGCATCCACCAGCCGGTGAGCACCCCGAACAGCACACTGCACGTGGCCGGCACGGTGCTTATGAGTCCCTCGGGGTCGAACGACCACACCAGTCGACCTGCATCATCATACAATTGACGATAACTCCAGGTATGTTCGCCGAACACGTGGTAGTCGATGTAGAAGGCCCAATTGGAGAACAGTTCGCCCGGTGGGGTCGACGCGGTCGGAAATCCCCGGGAAAGATCGGGCATGCCGTACCCGGGGACCGGAATGAGCATCATCCAGACGGCATAAGCGCCCAGGAGTCCGGCAATCCACCAGGCAATGGCCCGCGGGGTTGGTGTCAGGAACCAGATGGCGCTCGCCAGGGCATAACACCAGCCAATACGAACCAGGACACCGGGAATACGCAGTCCGGACAGCCGTGCCAGCAGCGCATCGGTGGGCGGAAGCAGGGAGGCGGCCACGGCGAACAGGAGGATACCCACGCCCAGCATCACCCCCCAACGGCGCATATGGGACGTGCCTGCCAGCAGAACGACGGCACTGAGAACGGCCACGACATATCCGACGCGAAGTACCCCGCCCACCGCCGAGCTGTCACTGAACACCACCGGGGACCACGATGCCCCCCACCAGCCCAGGATCATGAGCGCCAGCGCGCGGCGCAGGACGTGCCCGAACAGTGACCGCCTCGATTGCCCCTGGGCCATCCGCTTCGGGAAGGAATACATCATGGCGATGCCCACCATGAACAGAAAGAACGGGAAGACAAGGTCGGTGAAGGTCCAGCCATTCCACGCCGCGTGCGCAAGGGGCCCGTAGATGTGGCTCCATGACCCGGGATTGTTGACCAGAAGCATGGAGGCGATGGTCAATCCCCGGAGCGCATCGAGGGAGTCCAGGCGGTCATTCATGGAAGAAGGTCACCACGCCTGTGTCCAACGCGTATTCAGCCCCCACGATCACCAATCCGTCATTCGCAATCAGACCGTCCAGGATGGGAGAATCCTGTCGCAACTGGCGGACCGATGCATGCACATTGGCCCGGACCGCCATCTCCAGCAGATGATCGCGGTCCAGGTCCGGGTTGGCATCCTTGAGGGTCCGGATGGTCGGCCAGACCCGTTCCTCGATGGAGCGCACGCTCGGGGAGCGTACGACGCCCGGATGCTGCATGTCGTCCAGGGAGGCCGATACGAGGCCGCATTTCGAGTGGCCAAGGACCACGACCAGGCGCGTTCCCAGGGCTTCTGCGGCGAACTCGACACTTCCCGTCACCGAGGGGCCCACGATGTTGCCGGCCACACGGATGACGAACAGATCTCCCAAACACTGGTCGAACACGATTTCAGCCGGAACGCGGGAATCGGAACACCCCAGGATGATGGCGAACGGTTCCTGTCCGGCCACGAGTTCAATGCGTTTGGTGTCGTCGGTCAGGATGCAGCGGGACAATTGGTCGTTGACGAACCGCTCGTTGCCTTCCCGCAGGAGTTGGAGTGCTTCCCGGGCTTTTATCATACTTCTGGTGGGGTTTCTTTCCGGAAAAGCCCGGCGCAATGGGCGAAGCGGTCGGCGGTTCCGACCATCACCAACCGGTCCCCGGCCCGGACACGGAAATCACCGGCCGGGCTTGAAATGGTATGACCGTCGCGCCGGACGGCGAGTACGGTCAGGGCGTGCTCGCGACGCAATGCCAGTTCTTCCAGTGTCCTTCCATCTGCCGGTGTGCCCTCCCGGACCGCGACGGCGCGGGTATGCATGCCGTCCTCGTCCAGGCCCTGCAGCACCATGAGATGGGCTTCCTGGATACTGCCCCGCATGATGCCGTAATCCTGGGACCGGATGATGCCGATTTGACGTTCCACTTCTTCCCGCGGAATCATGTAGGCGCCGAGCACGTGGGAGAAAATCCGCACCGTGGTTTCCATCTCCTCGGGCACCACGATATCCGCACCCGCCTTCTGGAGGCCATCCATGGTTTCCAGGTACCGTGTTCGGGCAATGATCTGGAGGGTCGGATTCATGTAGCGTGCCACCCGGATGATCATGGGCGTGATCGTGGCATCGTTGATGATGAGTACGCACAGCTTCGCTTCAGAAATGTGGGCTGCTTCCAGGATGTGGCTTCGCGATGCGTCGCCGAAGACCACGCGGATGCCCTGCTTGCGGAGTTCCGAGACCGACTCCGGATTCATCTCAACGACCACGAACGGGATTTGCCGGTCCTGCAGGACCTGGACCAGACGGCGTCCTGCCGCTCCGTAACCGACGACCACCACATGATCCTCGAGGTGGTCGACCTGCGCGGACGCGTCCGGCAAGGAGTCGTTGTCGTCCCGTCGGCCGGGAATGGGGAGTCGTGCCACGAAGGCGCCGAACCGATGCGAAAACTGCATCTGGAAAGGGGTGAGCAGCATGAGCAGGACTGTGGCGGCAATGAAGGTCTGGGCCCCCGGCTCGCCCATTCCCGCCGGGGAAAGTCCCTCCAGGCGACCCGCCCGTTCCAGAACGAACGAAAACTCGCCGATCTGGGCGAGGGCCAGTCCGGTGGCTGCGGCAATCCTGAGCGGATACCCCAGGATGACCACACTTCCCATCGTAAGCAGGATCTTGACCACGATGACGGCGGCTGCGGCCGCCAGGACCAGAAGGGCGTGTTCAGCGAGGAAGGAGACATCCAACAGCATGCCCACCGACACGAAGAAGACGGCGTTGAATATGGTCCGGAGTGGCAGGATCTCGCTGATGGCGTGGTCGCTGTACTCGCTCTCACTGACGACCAGACCGGCCAGGAAGGCGCCGAGTGCCAGGCTGACACCGGCCATGCTCGACGCTGCGGCCGTACCGAAACAGATGGCGACCACGGTCAGCAGGAACAGCTCCTGTCGCCCCGTGCGGGCTACAATGCCGAGCAGCCATGGGACCACCTTGCGGGCCAGGACGAGGATGCCCACGATGAGCAGGACGGCCTTGCCCAGGATGAGTCCGATTTCGACAGCCGAGCTCCCTTCGCCGGCCAGGATCGGGATGATGAGCACCATCAAGATGATGGCCAGATCCTGGAAAATCAGGATGGCCAGGGACAGTCGGCCCGTGGGGGAGTCGGTTTCCCCCCGTTCGGACAGCAATCCGAGTACAATGGCCGTGGAACTCAGCGCAACCAGGCATCCGGTATAGATGCCTGCCTTGATGTCCAGTCCGAAGGCCAGCATGACCCCGACGACCAACACAATGGTGGCACCGACCTGCATCCCGCCGCCCAGGAATATCGAACGACTGATTTTCGACAACTTGGCCAGGCTGAATTCCATGCCGATGGTAAACAGCAGCAGGATGACTCCGATCTCGGCCAGGATATCCACCAGTTCCTGGTTCTGCACGAGCCCGAGCGCGCTTGGTCCAATGATCACTCCGGCAATCAGGAAGCCCACGATGGGGACCAGCCTGAACCGGTACGAAACGTACGCAATGAGGACGGCCACCACGAACAGGGCCACCAACTCATTCAGGAACGGAAGGGTTACGGCAAAGTGAGGCGTGAACACTGAAGCGAGCAGGGATGGAGTGGCGGCAGGAATCACATGAACTGCGGTCTGTGGTTACCAGGGCAACATACGAAACGACCGTCGCACCACGATGTCGGGGATTACCGGCTATGGTAACGTCGCCTTGCCCAGGTAATTGGTGTCCGTGCCGAACCAGATGGCCCCTTCTGCTGCGTCATAGTACATGTGGCGCACGGTGCCGCCACCGCTGGGGACGGGTCCAGGGCTCAGAAAGGTCTCCGTGGCGGTGTCGAAGGCCACGAAAAGATTCGGGTCCACACCGGTTTCCACTACCCATACGCGATCCTCCTCGTCCACCTGCATGGCGTACGGCCGCGACGACGCACCGCTCGGCAAGGCCCACTCGGCGTACGATCCGTCTGCCGGATTGTACGCGCCCAAGTAACCGCGCGTATAGTCGCCTACCCAGACACGGTCGTCCGACGTGACGACCAGGCGCCGAGGGCGGGTATCTTCGTGCGGCAGTTCGATTTCCGTCAGTGTCAATGTTGCCGGCTCCACATGCGCCAGTTTGTTGGTCCCGAACAGGGCAACCCAGGGCTCATGGTTGGAATCCAGCCAGATACCATAGGGGCGGGCACCTTCGGTGGGCACATCCAGGAGCTGCACCTCACCCGTTGTGCGATCCAGATGACCGACCATGTTCGATCCTTGGAGCGTGAACCAGATGTTTCCGTCGGGCGCCCAGATGAGCGTGTGGGGGTCGCGGGCATCCTCACGGGGCATGGCGTACTGTGTGATTTCGCCGGTTTCCGGGTTCAGCATGCCAATGTGGGCGCGCCGGTTTCCGGCGTACCAGACCATGCCTGCATCATCCACAATCAGATTGTGCGGTCCGGCCCCTTCGCCCAGGTCGTATTTGGTCATTTCGCCGGTCGCCGGGTCGAATACCGCGAGGTATCCACTGCGTTGGCCACAGAACCACACGCGGCCGTCTGGCGCCACGTAGGGATCCCGGGGGCGGGAGTCCTGCCATTCGACCGGCCATTCCTGGATGGTCAGGGACGTGGCTTCGGCCGGGGTTTCCTCCATGGCAGGGGTATCCGTGCCCGATCCGCACGCTGTGAGCAGGGCAACCGTGAAAATCGTTGAAAGGACTCGGGTGGTGCTGTTCATGGCATGTAGGGGGAAGGGTTCCGTGGATCGGTATCTGTGTCGGATGCGGGCTCCGCGTCGAGCAAAGCCAACGCCTGGGTCGTCAGGACGCGCACTCGTTCCCCCTCGCGATTCCACACCGCCAGGAACAGGAGAGCTGCACCGATGGCAATGATCCCCATGACCAGGTCGGAAGTCCTGCCGCCAGCACCGTAATCAATCAAGTTCAGGATGCCATTGAAAGAAAACGTGATGGCCAGTCCAATGCCAAGCCAGACCTGGATGCGGGCCCGACGCTGCATGCTGTGGGCAAAACCGTGCAGATCCCCGGCGGCCAATTGCTGCTTGTCCTTGTACAGCAGCGTCGTGTGTACGCCTTGCAGCAATTCCAGGGCAATGTCGCGTCGTTCACTCATGTCTGGCACTCTTTCCTACCGTAATGCGATGGTTGACCTCGAAAACGAATTCCCGTGAGGTCATCCGGTGTTTGCGCCAGACCTTGAGGCACAACTCGCCGAGGTGCTTCCCGGGCACGGTGTCCAGCAATTCCCGGGTTTTCGGGATGATATGGATTTTGTCCTTGAGCAGCCCGGTTTCAAAGTGGATGCTTCGGAGCGCCGTCGGCTCGATCTTGACGATGCGGTCCTCCTTGGATATCTCACCGAACAGGGCCGCCTCGACCTCCAGGGTCAGGAATTCATCATCCAGATAGGCCACGCCTTTCACTTCGGTGAAGCCCATGTCGATATCCGGCAACGTGAATGGCAGTGGGCTCATGGCGTCCTGTGGCGTCTTGAAAGCGGGAATTCGCTTTCATTGAGTTCAAGGTCCACTTCGGCAATCCGTGCATGCAGGTGCTCCTGAACGGCGCGCACACCGGCATTGTAGATGCTGGGACCAATGTCCGTGACGATATGGTCCAGCAGATTGTCGGCTGCCAATGATCCGGCTTCAATGTCGAACTCGTCCAGCAAGTACTGCCGGAGGGACGCATTGGCCTCTTCGCGGGCCTCGTCGGTCAATTCCAGGGACATGGGAAGAAATTCTGCGGTTTGGGCAAATCCATGATACATTATCGGATCCATTCATTCCATCCTGCCGGCGGGGTCCGTCCTGCTGGCCCCGTCCCCCGGAATCATGATACGCCTGGTCCTGTCCTGCCTTTTCTTCGTCATGGCGCCCGCCCTGCTGGCACACGCCCAGTCGATCGATACGGTGCCGCTGACCCCGGGAATGATCATTGAACGCTCGGTCACGATCACGCCAGGCCACTATGTCATCCCCGCGGACAGTACCGGTGCCATCATCATCCGCGGAGACGGAATCGAGGTGGATTTCGGGGGCGCCGTCCTGGACGGCGCCCCGCAAGGAACGCTTCCGGATGCCTTCTTCGGCACGGGAATCCGCGTGGAGGGGGGGGCGGACATCATCATCCGGAATGCGGTGGTAAGGGGCTACAAGGTCGGCCTCTGGGCCATGGACACCCCCGGTATCCGGATTACGGAGAGTGACTTCAGCTACAACTGGCGGCAGCGTCTGAAAAGCACCATCGAACGGGAGCATCTGGATGATTGGATGAGCTACCACAACAACGAGAACGATGAGTGGATGCGGTATGGAGCCGCCCTTTATCTGCGGCGCGCGGACGGTGCACAGGTGGATCATGTGACCGTGACCGGCGGGCAGAATGCGCTGATGCTCACAGAGGTCAATGACGGGTTGTTCTACAACAATACGTTCACGTTCAACTCGTCGCTCGGAATCGGGATGTACCGGAGCAGTCGCAATCGTGTACAGCACAACCAATTCGACTGGAGTGTGCGGGGATACAGCCACGGCGTCTACAACCGCGGGCAGGATTCGGCCGCCATCCTTCTGTACGAGCAGTCCAATGAGAATATCTTCGCTTACAATTCAGCCACCCACTCCGGAGATGGACTGTTCCTGTGGGCCGGACAGACCACCATGGATACGGGCCAGGGCGGGTGCAACGACAACATCATTTACGGGAATGATTTCTCCTTCGCCCCCACGAATGGCATCGAGGTGACCTTCAGCAGGAATCACATCGAGCGGAACCGGATGGAGGGGTGCTGGCACGGCATCTGGGGTGGCTACTCCTACGATACGGCCATCATCGACAATATTTTCGTGGACAACGATGAGCACATCGCCATCGAACACGGCCAGGATATCCACATTGAGGGCAATACCTTCGCAGGGGGCGAACTGGGTTTGTACGCCTGGGAACGCCCGACGCAACCGGCCGACTGGGGGTATGCGGAACACCGCGACGTCCGGAGTCGCGATTATACCGTGGTGGAGAACACCTTCGACGGCGTCACCAAACCTTTCCAGGTGCGGCAAACGACCGGGGTCCGCCTGGCAGACAATCACCTGAGGGAATTCGCGGAACTGGAGATGACGGGTGCAAGCGGGAACTGGGATGTGGACCAGGACGCCGGTGGGGAGGTGGAAAGGGAGGCAGGTGGCCCGCCCCGTGTGGCTCCTCCGGCCACGATTCCGGGAGCCATGGACGTTTCCTGGCCTGAGGCACATCCGTGGACGCGGGAATACATCCTGGTGGATGAATGGGGACCCGTTGATTTCCGGTCCCCTGTTCTGTGGCCCCGTTCACCCCGGAAAGATCGGGTCCAGGAATTCGAGCTCGTCGGGCCTCCCGGTCGGGTGAGCCTGGTGTCGGCCTCGGGCGTGGATTCCATTGCGTTCCATGGAGGGAGCGTCCCCGGACGCGCCACGGTATGGCTGGCGGACCGTGACGTCGTGGATCTGGATATCCAACTGGCGTTCCGCGGTGCTGAGGTGGTAGACAGATTCGGAAACGTGACACCCGCCGGCGCGCCATACCGGTTCGGCTACCGCTACTTTTTTGTACCCATCACATGGGATGTGGCCTGGTTCAATTATGACGAATCCACGGATCCACGTGAGCAGCCCGACGCTTTCCGGGAGTTGATAGCCGGTTCGCCATCCGTAACGGCCACGGTCCAGGACCTGGGATACCAGTGGTACCGCGCTCCTGCGGAGGGTATAGGGCAGGACCACTTTGCCACAGTGGCAACGGGCCGGTTGTCCGTGCCGGACGGACACTACGTCATGGATTTGACGAGTGACGACGGCGTCCGGGTGTGGGTCGACGGGCAACTCGTGCACGACGACTGGACGTATCATGCACCCCGGCTCGAACAGATCGGACTGGATCTGGGGGGAACGCACGAAATCCGCATTGAACACTTTGAAATCACGGGCTACTCGACGCTTGTCGTGTCCCTTCAACGTGTGTCGGGCCGGGATAGATGATGCGCGCATCGCCAGGCATGGTAGGCCACCCGATCGCGCCAGGCTTCCATGAGCAGTCTGTCCTGCGCGGCGTCCGGTGACACTTCACCCAAGGCAGTCTGCTCCAGGGTTTTCTCCCGACTCGTCCGGCGCTGTTCGGCTTGCCCTTGGGAGCGGATGCGCAATTCGTCAAGAGCGGCCGGTGAAACCGTTCCATCCGTGTCCAGGAGCGCATGGGCCGACTGGAACTCCCGTATGAACGGGGGGATGTCAGCGTCCGGAAACGGCACGTCCAGTCGAGCCCGGGTGAGTCGCTGCAAGTGGTCCCCTGCATGTACCAGGTCCAGTCTATGCTTGGTCAATTCGGGGTCGTCCACGTTGTGGCCCAGCGACGCAATGAATTCAAGAACGGTCCGGACATCGGCCCGAAGCGCGAACAGGGCGTCCCGGTCGGGTTCGTGAAGCGCCTGCCGGAGGCCGTTGTGAAGGGCACGGTGGGCCGCTTCAATGGCAACCGCCGGTGTGAGCAGCAGGGATTTGTCCAGATTCCGGGCGATGGATGGCGTCCGGTCCGGTACGAGGTGGACCACCAGCCAGACCAGCGCGGACAACAGGGGAAGCGCCACGATCGCACCCAACACATTGAACGTGGTGTGGAATGCGGCAATCCGGATGGCCATGTCCTGTGTCCCGCCCGTCAGCCATCCGGTGAAATCAACGAGGGGGGCGGCCAGCACGAAAGCGAGCGTGCCCGTGACCAAATTGAATATGATATGCCCTGTTGCGGCACGTCGTGCCGGAACCGATGCGCCGACGGCCGCAAGCGCGGCGGTGATGGTCGTACCCAGATTCTGCCCGATGACCAGGAATACGGCATGATGAAGCCCGATCGCTCCGCTTGCCAGCGCCGTCAATGTGAGGGCGATGGCCACGGAGGAGGACTGGACGATGGCCGTCAGGCCCATGCCGACCAGAACCAGGACCAACTGTTCTCCGACGGTGCCGGCGCCGAAATCAGAAAGATCCACACGCGTGGCAACACCGGACATGGCGGTCTGGAGGACGTCAATACCGATGAATATGATGCCGAAACCGGCCAACGCCATCCCCAAATGGGCGCGTCGACCGTGAAGGAGGAAATTACCCAGCGCTCCCATGCCGATCAGCGGGAGCGCCAGGGCACCCACACTGACCTTGAACCCGAGGAGGGAGACCAACCATCCGGTGCTCGTCGTGCCGACGTTTGCGCCCACGATGACCCCGAGAGAGCCGTTCAGCGTCAGGAGCCCCGCACTCACGAATCCGATGGTAGCGACCGTGGTAGCGCTCGAAGACTGGATGAGTGCCGTAATGCCGAGGCCCGAGAAGAAGGCTGAAATACGCGATGTGGTCCATCGCTCCAGGACTGTATGCAAGGCGCTGCCTGCCGCCGCCTTGAGGCCGTCGGACAGGAGCTTCATTCCGATCAGGAATAGCCCGACTCCGCCCAACAAATGCGATATGACAGCGGTTTCTGGCGTAGCGTTGACAGGCCCTTATCAGGCCCAGGCTTCGGTCTGGTCAGGATGGGTTTCCCGACCGAACTTGCGGAGCATGCGCTGATGGGAGCGGATGGCCGCCGTCAAGGTCGGATTGTAGTGGTACGGTACGCCATATTCATGGGCCGTCTCCCGCACGATCCGGCCGATGACCGGATAGTGGATGGAACAGATCTGGGGGAAAAGATGATGCTCGATCTGGTAATTCAACCCCCCGATGTACCAGGACAACAACCGGTTGTCGGCCGCGAAATTGGCCGTGGTGTGCATTTCGTGGATGAGCCAGTTGTATTCCATGTTGCCATGTTCGTCCGGCTCCGGGAATTCAGGACCTTCGACGACGTGGGCCAACTGGAAAATGACTCCCAGGATGACCCCGGCCGTCAAGTGGGTGGCCAGGAGTCCGATGAGGTACTGCCACCACGTGATGTCCAGGACAAAGAGGGGCGCAACTACGATGGTGATGGCCACAACCTTGCCAATGAGAAGGGTGGCCCATTCCTTGGCCGGATGCTTCTTGTCGGTATACGGTCCGATGTTCTTCTTGGTGAACTGCTGGAAATCCTTGACAAAGAGCCAGTTGAGCGTCGCCATGCTGTAGGCGGGAAAACAATACCAGGTCTGGAACCGATGATACCACTTCAGCGGGGCTTCCGGGGACAGACGCAGGATGGGAGAAACCGTCAGGTCCTCGTCAATGCCCTGGATGTTCGTATACGTATGGTGGATGACGTTGTGGGTGATCTTCCACATGTATCCATTGGCACCCAGCAAGTCGAAAGTATACCCCAGAAGACGGTTCACGGTATCGTTGGACGAGTAGGCCCCGTGCAACGCATCGTGGGCGACGGAAAATCCGATCCCGGCAATTCCGATACCCAGGAGGATGCAAAGGAAAAGCATCTGCAAGGGGGTGAACCATCCGGAAAGCAGGAGCGCGTAGGTCAGGACGGACCCCCCGAGGATGATGATCGTCTTCAGGACCATCCGCCAATCGGCGTGCTTGCTTTTCCCGGTTTCGTCGAACCAGGCATTCACACGGGCACGTACTTCAGGGACGAAGTCGGCAACCTGCTTGTTGTTGAATTTGACGCGTCGGTTGGACATGGATTTCAATGCGTGTGGGACCACGCAATGTACGTGCTCAACGCTTGAAAAACCGTGGGTTACGCGTAATGAAGTCGTGAATCCAGCGCTCCAGGAAGGACTCCCGCCGGTCGTTGCGGATGTAATAATATCCGAATACGGCTATGGCCAACCCACCCAGCGCATCGACGATCAAGTCCCACATGGTATCGCTCAGTCCGGACGGGTCGCTCAGCATCTGCTTCTGCATGCTCATTCCGAACAGCTGATCCATGGCAAATTCGAAGATCTCCCACATCGTACCCATGCCGACCGCAAACAGGAAGGCAAAGAACGCGACGAATCCCGGCTTGAGGGTCACATTGACCCGTTCTGTCTCATTCAGGATATAGACCAGCAGGAATCCCACGATTCCCAGCAGTACGCCGGAACCGGCGTGCAGCACGGTGTCCCACCACCAGAACCGGTAGTAATAGTCCCGGACCTCCCCGAGGAAGAGCGTCGCAAATACGAAGACCAGCGCCAGGAGCTCGATTTCGGCGGGAATGTACACGTTGAAGTGTCGTTCCACCACGATGGGGAGGAGGGTCAGCAGCACGATCCCGAAGGTCGTGAATGCCATGAGCCATTCCCCCTGCCACAAGGCCAGGCCCATCCCGGCCAGAAGGATGCCCTGGAGTGTGAAGCTGACGCGTCGATGGATGATCTCGTTCATGCCCTGAATATAGCGGTCCGGCATGCATGGGTGTCGCGTGCTACATTGGGCGTCATGAACCGAACGTGAAACAGTCGGGTGAACATGGAAGAATTCGATGTCTGTATAGTCGGCTCCGGTGCCGGCGGCGGAATGGCGGCCAAAACCCTCACGGAGGCCGGTGCGAAAGTGGTTCTGCTGGAGGCCGGTCAGGACTGGGATGCGGTGCGCGACGGCGCCATGCTGACGTGGAACTACGAATCGCCCCGTCGTGGCAAATCCACCAAAGACCGGCCGTTCGGGGAATTCGATGCGTGCATTGGCGGGTGGCAGATTCCCGGCGAGCCCTATACCACCACCGAAGGAACGACCTGGGACTGGTGGCGGGCCCGGATGCTTGGCGGTCGGACGCACCACTGGGGCCGGATTTCGCTCCGGTTCGGCCCTGATGATTTCCGGCGCAAGTCGATTGATGGCAAGGGGGATGATTGGCCCATTACCTATGACGACCTGAAACCGTACTACGATCGCGTGGATCGGATGATCGGAATATTCGGGAATGCCGATGGTGTCTACAACGAGCCGGACGGGATATTCCTTCCGCCCCCCAAGCCCCGCTGCTACGAACAGCTCATCAAACAGGGGGCCGAGCGGGCCGGGGTACCGGTCATTGCGTCCCGGCTGTCCATTTTGACGCAGCCGCTCGGCGGTCGTCCTGCCTGCCACTATTGCGGACAGTGCAACCGGGGCTGTTCCACCCGGTCGAATTTCTCGTCACAGTCCGTCCTGTTGCCGCCGGCCCTCGAAACCGGCAATCTGACGCTCGTTACCAACGCCATGGCGCGAGAGGTGCTGACAAACGACAAGGGCCTGGCGAGCGGCGTATCGTACGTCGACACGGTAACCCGCAAGGAATACCAGGTGCGGGCGAAGGTCGTCGTCCTGGCGGCCAGTGCGTGCGAGTCGGCCCGCCTGCTGCTGAACTCCGTGTCGCATCGCTTTCCGAATGGTCTTGCGAATTCCAGCGACGTCGTGGGCCGGTATCTGACCGATTCCACCGGCGGCGACGCCATGGGATTCTTTCCGCAACGGGTGGATCAGCAGGCGCACAACGAGGACGGGGTGGGTGGCATGCACATCTACATTCCCTGGTGGCGTGAAAAGGACCGCAGCCTGCCGTTTTCCCGGGGTTACCACATTGAGGTCTGGGGCGGACGCGGCATGCCGGGGTATGGATTCGGCGGGGGCATTCACCGGATAAACGGGAAATTGCAGGGGGGCGACCGGTCACGCGGAGGTGGCGGATTCGGTGCCCAGCTGAAGGACGATTATCGCCGCACCTGGGGATCGTTCATCGGTATGTCCGGTCGGGGCGAAATGATTGCCCGGTATGAGAACCGGTGCAGCATTGACCCGGACGTGGTCGACCAATACGGGATTCCTGTCCTGAAATTCGATGTGTCGTGGAGCGACGAGGAATTGCTGCAGATGAAGCATTTCCATGAAACGGCCCACGAAATCATCCACGCGTCCGGAGGCGAGCCCGTGTGGGACATGCCGACGGCCGAAGACAACTGGGGCATCACACGGCCGGGCCAGATCATCCATGAAGTCGGGACAACGAGGATGGGGAACGATGCGCGCACGTCCGTGCTGAATGCGAACTGCCAGGCGCATGACGTCAAGAACCTGTTCGTGGCCGATGCGGGTCCGTTCGTATCGCAGGCCCACAAGAATCCGACCTGGAGCATCCTGGCCCTGTCCATGCGGACGAGCGAGTACCTGATTGACGAAATGAAACGGGGGAACCTGTCATGACGCTGACCCGGCGGGAATCCATGAAACTGATGGCCCTGGCGGGCCTCGCCACCACCATTCCGGGGTGCATGCCGTCCGATGTGGACCGCGCGGCGGAGCGCGTGGCGGAGGCTTCCCGGCAACTGCCCCTGGCCGACCGGGTGCCCACCGTGTTGACGGCCCACGAATACCGTACAGTTGAAGTGTTGGTGGACTACATCATTCCGGCGGATGATCGCTCCGGCAGTGCGACCGATGCGGGCGTTCCGGCCTTCATCGACTTCATTCTGGAGGATACGGACGACGTGGAAACGCCTTTCCGGGGAGGTCTGTCCTGGTTGGATTACCAGTGCACCCGTCGCTACGGGGGCGTTTTTGTGGATGCGTCACCGGATGATCAAGTGGACATGCTGAACGCCATTGCCTGGCCGGAAAATGTGGAGCCGGGGATGGAGCCCGGGGTGCGGTTCTTTACGATGCTTCGCGATCTGACAGCGTCGGGCTTCTGGTCCAGCCGCATGGGCGTGGAGGATCTGGGATACACCGGCAATCGTCCGCAGGCCTCCTGGGACGGCTGCCCACCGGAAGCCATGGCCCATCTCGGGCTTGGGCACGTCGACACGACCTGAACCCGGGGAACGGCGCGGCGCTATTTCTGCGTCGCGCCTTTGCGTTCCATGATGGCCAGGACTTCCTCGATGGTCGTTCGTCCGGCATCCTCGTCGTACCATGCGCCCTTTTCTTTCACGAAGGTGCCCGAGTCCAGATCGGCCCCGGCAGTCAGGGCCCATTCCTGCAGCGGCGCCGGGCGTTCAATGAACACCCCGATCTCGTTGAAGTCGGCGTCCAGGACCACCACGGTAGGGGTGGCTGCACGGCCGTCCGGTGTGCGATGGGCTTCCATGATTTCCCGTCCGGCGTCGGGCGGGATGATCCGGAGCTCCAGTCCATCCACGGCCGCCGCGAGACGGGCCAGGTAGGGAATGGTGTTGACCGAGTCGCTGCAGGCATCCACGGCCACGGCCAGCAGATACGTGGGTCCCTGAACGGTCCGGACATGGGCACGGGCGCTTTCAAGCAGGGCATCGGGGATTTCACCGTAGTTCTGGTTGCGTTCCCACAGGGCGCGCCGTGCCTTGGCCTGCCCCATGAAGATCTCGACCGGGGTGCCGCTCTCGTACAGGGCTTTGTAGTCCGGGTCGGGGCCGGGACAGGGGCCTGTGGAGGGCCCCACACCGCTTGCCAAGGTGGCCAAAAGGGCGATCATGTACAGCATGGGGAATCCGTGTCAGGGAGCAGGGTCTGTAAGGGCAGGGACTGGGAGAGCACGTTCAATCCGAAGTGTACAAATCGTCGGGGTCGAGGGCCGCAAGTTCTTCGAAGAATCCCGAAAGGCGGTCCGAGACCTGCGCCAGGTAAGCCGCGCCCCTGTCGGCGGTGGCACGGGCGGGATTTCCGACGCCCGAGTCGTCGGTGACCTGTCCCCAGTCCCGTGGTGCCCATGCCCATCCTTCCCTCAGGGCCCGGACCCGGAAGGAACGTCCGTTGCCCGGGCCGGCTTCGCTCAATGGGCGGACCAGATCCGGATGGATGTGCTGCATGACGCTCGTTTCCAGTTCACCGGCATGATCCCCCGGCTCGTCGAACGTCGAGTTTGCGTCGCCCACCGTCCACCAGTTCACGACGGTCAGGAACACCTCCGTGCGGGCCTGCAACTCACGGACCATCTGGCGGAAGTCATTCCCGCCATGACCGTTGAGGATGACCAGGTTGGGGACTCCGTGCGCGGCAAGGCTTTCCACGATGTCCTCCAGGACCAGCGCCTGGGTGGACGGATTCATGTTCACCGTGAGCGGGAAAGCCATCTGTTGCGCATTCACGCCAAAGGGCACGGCAGGCAGTACGGTGACGTGGGTTCCGGCCTCCCAGGCTTTCCGTGCGGACTCCGCCGCCACATGTTCGGCCTGGAACGTGTCGGTTCCGTACGGCAAATGGAGATTATGGGCCTCGGTGGCTCCCCAGGGCAGGACCGCCACCTGCCAGGAATGGGCCCCGGCTTGCGGCAACACGGCTTCTTTCAGGATGTAGGGGCGTCCAGGCATGGTGGGGCAAGGCTCAGTGGGTTCGGGAACGGGAAACGGTAGATCCGGAGCCATCGGTCTGATCATCGATGAGCGGGTCCAATCGAACGGCTGGCCCGCCTTCGTGTGCTGGGTGGGCCATGCGTTCCGCTTGGGCGGACGGCAGCTGAACGAGTGGAGCGCTATCGCTCAACAACACCGAAACCTCATCGGCCAGTTCAGCCAGCTGTCGGTGCTTGGAGGCGCGCCAGCGGGTGTCCAGCAAGAAGACCAGCGGAGCAAACAAGGCCAGCGCCGCCAAGAAGGAAAGCACGCCCAGTCCGCCCGAATCCAGCGCCGCGGCGCTGACGAGGGCGGCAAAGAACGAGAGGATGCCTCCATAGAGCATGGACTCCACAATGGGACTTGCCAGGCCCACCCGCTGGCTGAATCGGACATGCATGGCCTCCTCACGCACCCGGACGAGTACGCGGGTTTCGATACCCGACAGGCTGGTGTGTTTCCACTCGATGTTCCGGCCAATGCGATCGACGGAACTGGCGCCATAGGTGCTTCCCATCGCGGACCCCAGGTCCGTATCGAAGCGATGCCTGAGATGGGCCACCATGTTTTCGAGCGCGTCGTCGGTGCATGCACCCGGGACCACCCGGTCGATATAATTGTGCGTTGAATTCGTGGATTCGCCTACCTTGACAGAGGCCAGTCCCCGCACACCGGTCGCGGAGCCGATAGTCGCCATTTCCCGGGCAGCCGTCCGGAGCAACTGCGGATCGAGTCCGGCCTCCTCTGCAATCTGCTCCAACTCGCTCAGGGTGAGTCCTGGTCGTCCGTCGTGTTGTCGGCTTTGCTGCAATTGAAGTTCGGCGGTACGCTCCAGCAGGGCCGCGACTTCCTCCTTCGTGAACGTATTTTCATTCTCGGACATAACCGCATACCGGGCGTACCGGCTTGGATGATTCCATGGCAAGAAACGAAAGAACGGCATCCGGAGCATACAGATCAGGTCGTGCAGCGTGGCCTTTTTCGGGATGGTTGTCGCGCGGTCGCATTGTCGGCTGCATGTTGCTGCTGTCCGGACTGCACCCGGTCAGTCTCCTGGCCCGCCAGGTGGCCGATCCGACCACCTTTGTCCGGTTGGAGGTCGGAGGCCTGCCCATCCTGTTGAGTGCCCCTCATGGCGGAGGGGAGGAGCCTGCCTGGATGGCCGACCGGACCTGCGCCAATTGCGTGACGGTCACCGATGCGTTCACGACGGAGTTGACGGATGAAATTGCCAGGGCCCTGGAAGAGCGTACCGGTCGACGCCCATGGGTGGTGGCCAGCCTGCTTCGACGCACCAAACTCGATCCGAACCGGGAAATCGGGGAAGCCGCAGACGGCGATCCACATGCCGAGGCCGTCTGGCACGTCTATCACGGCACCATGGCGGCGTGGCGGGATTCCATTGCTGTTCATTTCGGTACCGGACTGGTGCTGGACATCCATGGGCATGGCCATGCCATTCCGCGCCTCGAGTTGGGTTATCTGGCCAGCGCCGGGGATCTGCGCGCGACCAACACGGATCTGAATGCCCTGCGCGGAACGCGGAATTCCATGAATCACCTGGTAGCCACGCATCCCGCGGGGATGTCCTTCGCCGAAATCATCCGGGGTCCGCAGTCGCTGGGTGCCCTGTTCGAGGCGGGGGGCTATCCGGCCGTACCCAGCCCCTCCACATTGACGCCATTGGCTGGCGAGGCGTATTTCTCCGGCGGGTATATCACGCAGCAGTATGGGTCCCGGAATGGTGGTGTGGTCGATGCGGTGCAGATCGAAGCCAACCGGAACGGCGTGCGATCCACGGAGGCGGAACGCCGGGCCTTCGGATTGGCTGCCGCGGATGCGCTCGTGGCGTTCTTCCGCGTCCATTACGGGATGGATCTGGAGGCCTTGTCCACCGGCGTCGATGGTCGCGCGACGTGGAGCATGCCCGGGATGTCCGTGTGGCCGAACCCCGTCCCTGCCGGTGCTGTCGGTCCGGTCCGTATCCAATTCCGGATGGAGTCCGCCGGCCCTGCCAGAATTTCCATCCACGACGTGCTTGGCCGCACCCAGAATGAAATGGGGGCCGGGCTCCTTGAGCCCGGCCCCCACACATTCCACTGGGAGCCCGGAGGGCTGCCCGCGGGCGTCTATCTGGTCCGAGTGACCACGCCGTCAGGAGCGGCCGTCCGTCGGATCGTTCTCAACTGATTACAGCGCGCGCAGCACGCCGGCCAATGCCTGGGCTTTCGCGCTGCCACCGGCAAAATCAGCGGCCAGTGAGCTCAGCGCTGTCCGGCGCGCATTGCCCGAAGACTGCTCTGCACGGTTCAGGGCCTCACGCGTGGATGCCACCTCGGCGCGGGACAGTTCGCCGGAACGCTCCATCTGGTCCACGTAGGCGCGGGCCAGGTGGAACGTGTTGGGCCACGTCATCTGCGGCTGTCCTTGTGGGTTCAGATAGTCAAACACCACCGTCTTGGCTGCGGCTATTTCGTTTTCCGAGAGGAAGCCGCTCGGCGTCAGTTCAAAGATGTCCAATCCACGGGCAATCTCCGAACTCACAATGAGGCCATTGTACCAGTAGACCGACCATGAACCGCCGTTGCCCATTGCGTTCGCATCGACCGGGCCCCGGTCGTGGAAGGCGATTTCGTAGGGATTCATGGGGTCCGTCCAGTCGAAGACGGAGATGCCGCCCTGGTACCAGGCCTGGACCATGATATCCCGGCCCGGAATCGGAATCATGGAGCCGTTGTGGGCAACACAGTTCTCCACCGACGTCTGCGGTGCGGGCAGCTTGTAATAGGTCTGGAACTTCATCTTGCCGTTTTCGAGCGTGAAAATGGCATTGGCGCCCCACTCTTTCGGATCGTCCTCACGGCACTTGGGCTGGCCACCGCCACCCCACTCGTCCGTGAAGAGCACCTTGGTGCCATCGTTGTTGAACGTTGCCGAGTGCCAGTACGAGAAATTGGAATCGGCCACGGCGTCCATGCGGTACGGGTTGGTCGGGTCCTTGATGTCCAGGAGCAGTCCGTACCCTTCGCAGGCGCCACCAGCCATGCCGATTTCCGGATATAGCGTGATGTCATGGCACTGCGTCGGTCCCGGGCGGGGGCGATCGGAATCCTCGTCCTGGTTGCGTGCACCGAAGCGTGCTGCCAGGATGCCGGGAAGGGCTTCGCGGAATGCTGCGCTGTCCGCGGCCGTGACCTCATCGCGGCCCTGCTCTTTCACAAAGGATTCGAGCATGGGGCGGACCATGCGGGCGGGAATGACCCGCTCCTGGCCGAACAGTTCAGCCACAAACTCACCGCGGGCCTTGGCCTCCTGGATTTCCCGGATATCGGCCGGGGACATGCCATGCTGCGGAGGAGCTGTCAGGTCCTCGAAAATCCGGGGGGACGACACGATGGCGGCCTGCTCGGGATGCGCCAACGGCACCTTGATGACCTCAATCCGGAAGAGGGCCGAATTCGGGTCCTCCCAGGGAGCGGCGGCTACACAACCGGGCAGCTCTTCTTCGGGGCGTACGGAAGCCGAGCCGGAAATGTAGATATAGATGTTCTCATCGTCATTCGGGTCCTTCAGGACCGAATGCGTGTGCGATCCACGGCAGGTCTGGACATTGGAGACGTAGGCCGGGTTCTTGACATCCGAGATGTCAAAAATGCGGATGCCGCGCAGGCGATCGTGGCTGACCGCTTCTTCAATGCCTTCATCGCCACAGTCCAGGCGACCACTCAGGCCTTCACCCGAAATGAACAGCAGATTGCCGTACACACTCACGTCGCTCTGCGAAGCGGGGCACACATATTCGGCCACCAACTGCGGGCGCGCCGGGTTCGTGATGTCCCACACCATGACGCCGTTGTAGTTGCCCTGGAACACGTAGTTGCCCTGGAAGGCGAGATCGGAACTCGTCACACCCAGGAACGCCTCTGCGGGAGGGGTCGTGGAGACCATGTTCAGGTTCCAGAAGGCCTCCTCTGCATCGAAAAGGCCCGCTCCGAGGCCGATGCGTGGATCCGGTGATGGAGGTGTGGTGGACATGCCGGACGACATGCTTGTCGACCCGGTCGGGGCGGACATCTGTTCGGGCGAGCATCCAGTGGCAGCCACAAGGACGACGGCCGCAAAAAGGGAAAACAGTTTATTCATGGTGGATTGGTTCCGTGGGGAGTCTGTTGGAGGAAGAGTCATACAATTGAAGACGGTCAATTCGGGGGCGAGAGCGATTCGAGCATGCGCTCCATTCGGGCAATCTCGGTAATTTGGTCAACGTTGATGTCGGTTGCAAGCCGGAATGCATCTTCGTCCTGCCCGGCACCGTCCGTGCTGAACAGTTTTTCGACCATCGTGACCGCACCCCGGTGGTGCTGGATCATATACGTCAGGTACAGTCGATCGAACTCGGCACCTCGTGCCGCCGCCAGTTCGGTGAGCTGTTCCGCGCTCAGCATGCCGGGCATGTGCATGTGGTGGGCGTGATCCGTGGCCGCGGCCATGGCGTCCGGGACGTCCTGCCCGCGCAGACGCAACCAGCGTTCCATGGTCGCGATTTCATCCTTTTGTGCGTTGATGATCCGGGCCGCGAGGATCTGCAATTCCGGGCTGGCCCCGTTCGGTTCGGCATAGTCCGACATGATGAGCGCCTGTGCGTGGTGGCCGATCATCCCGGTCATGAAATCCACGTCCGCCTGCGTGAACTTGCTCCGGTCGGCTTCAATGCGTGCCCAGTACAGCTGCTCCAGGCGGGCCGTGTTGGAGCTGTCCTGCATTTCTGTTTCGGGTGTAGCCGTTCCCGTACCCCGTGGGCTTGAGCCGGCGCATCCCGTCAAAACCAGGACCAGGAATACAGGCAGGAACGATTGAAGAGACGTGTACACGGCGGGTTGATCGCGAAAAATGGGGTGCTTCATGATCCGTTCAGGTGGTTCATTTCGCCTGGAGCAACCGGGCGGCTTGTTTCATGAGACTGGAAAAGGCGAGTTGGTCGACATTGGCGTCGGGATCGGACTGGCTGGCCGTGAGCACGTACCAGTCGCCGGAAGACGATTGCAGCAAAAAGGACATGTTCAGGACGCCGGGTTCCGAACCGCCTTTGTACCCAATGTACGGCCACGCCGACACATCGAAATCCAGTCCGGGGTTCACGGCCATGATGCTCCGGGCCACGGCCCTGGCTGGAGTCTCTTTCGTGAACCACGCCAGTACGCGGCCCATGTCGGCGGCACTGGCAAACCATTCAATGGTGTCGATATGTGTCGGCGACGTGGGGAAGGATGCGCCGTCCGGCTGCGCGTCGGCAATGGAATGGAGCATGTCGCGACGCGCAGCCGGACCGGCGGCGGCGAAGGCCGCGGCCATCGATGCGTCGCTCTTGATGACGAACAATTCCCGTGTGGTCAGGAACGGGTCGTTGAGGCTGGCATGCTCATGGCCCATGTCGGTCTGGAAGGCGGCAACGCGGTCCCGCCCCATGACATGGACCAGCACATCGGTGGCCGTATTGTCACTCATGGAGATCATGAGGGTGGCCAGGGTGTGGAGCGTCACGGGAGACCGGTCCGGCCAGGCCTGTGAAATGCCCGAGGGGAGGGACTTCGCACGAGGGTCGAGCTCGACCACATCGCTCCAGGACCGGTCTCCCGCCTCGATATCGGCGGCCAGTCGACCCAGTACGAACAACTTGAACGCCGAGCCGAGTCCCAGAGCCTGTTCTGCCTCATAGCTACCGAACATCTCTGTGCTCCCTTCCGCAGCCACGCGACCGGCCATGAAGGAAACCGACCCCGGAAGCGCTGCGAACGACTCCGCGACGGCTGCAAGGTCCACGGCTTGTTCCACGGGCTCGGGCAGGCCCAACAACAGGCCGGTAATCAAATGGGGAGGCTCGGCGGCTACGGCAATGCCTTTCACGGGCACCTGGATGCCCTTCTCGAATACGAGCATGAAAACGCCTTCCAGCGGTCCCCGCTTCGAGGTCGTTTCGGTGGAAACGACGGCACCACCCTGCGACCAGTACTGTCGGAAAATGGCGGTCAACTGGGCGTCGGGAACGGCGTTCCGGAAGGTCGGGGCGAACAGCTCGGCGTATCCTCCGGGCAGTACGCTCGCGGGCTCAGCGGTGAACAGGGACGTCACGCGCGCGAGTTGTGCATCCACCGGATCCTGGGCCATGGCGATCGAGACGGTCGGCGCCGGGGCGACCGTCAGGATCAGCAGGATGAGAGCAGGAAGAAGAGGTCGCATGGTGGTGGGCGCGATCAGGCATGGATATCTCATTTGACGATCAGGTCAACGGGCGCATTCCATGGCGTGGAACGAATTCACACTACAGACGACCGGGGTCAGTCGCGTTCTTCTGCCGGTGTGATGCCAAGGGCTTCTGCCCGGTCCGTCCACAGTTTCCGGGCCCAGGCGCGCATGTCATCCACTTTGTCACTTTCGTCCATGATTTCGGCGCCGATGAGCGTCTCGAGCACGTCCTCGAGCGTGACCAGTCCCCGCGTTCCTCCGTATTCGTCCACCACGAGGGCCAGGTGCCGCCGGTCCTTGAGCAGTTGTTCAAGGAGTTGGGAAAGGGAGACCATCTCGGGCACCACCAGCACGTCGCGCCGGAGCGGATGCAGGGAGGGCAAGGTTTCGCCCCGTGCCATGCGAAGCAGGATGTCGTCCTTCAGCACGAACCCCAGGATGTCGTCGCTGTCCTCGCCGTACAGCGGGTAGCGGGAGAAGGGCAACTGGGTCACGTCATCGAACGCTTCCCGGAGGGACTGATCGACGGCCAATGCCGACATGACCGGACGGGGGGTCATGACGTCCCGTGCCTGCAGCCCGTCCAGCCGGAACAGGTTCCGGATGACCCGGAACTCGTTCATGTTGATGAGCCCCGCCTGTTCGCCCACCCGGGACATGGCAATGAACTCCTCCCGACTGAAGATATGGGTGGATTTGCCGCCCGCAATCAGTTTGGTGAGTCGTTCCGACACCCAGACCAGCGGGTACATGGTCAGGATCAGGATGCGGACAAACACCGCCGTTGGCCGCGCAAGGGTCGTCCAGTAGACCGCACCGATGGTCTTGGGAACGATCTCCGACAGGAAAAGGATGAGCAGTGTCATCACGGCCGAAAACACGCCGAACCATGCGCTTCCGAAGACGACGTTCGCCTGTGCGCCGGCCCCGATGGCGCCGACGGTGTGGGCAATGGTGTTCAGCGTCAGGATGGCCGCAAGCGACTGGTCGATGTTGTCCTGCTTCAGCTTGCGGAGCAACTCGGCGAAGCCCGGGCGGGCGGATTTCTGCGCCTCGATATAGGACGGTGTTATGCTGAGCAATACGGCCTCGGCAATGGAGCACATGAAGGAAAAGCCCAGTGCTGCCGAGACGTAGACCAGAAGGAGAAGAAGGTCGGTATCCATGATGGTGCATCCATACCCCGATCCGTGAATTCTGTTCACCGATCCCGGATGAGCCGCACCGACATGCCGTAGTAGGTGCTGCTTTCTCCCTGGTATAGTTCTGTGTAATCCGTACCCACGCCCCGGAAGTACACGTACCAATCGTCATCCGAACGGACCGTCGTGGTCCACCAGCTGCCATAGGTGCCTTGTCCGTCATACTCCCCGGTATAGTGCCGGAACCCGTCCAGTGTCGCGCGGAAGTCGTTGTGTTGCAGTCGCCAGCCGGCACTGTCCGCGCCCAGGGTTTCAGCCAGTGCACTCCAGTCCTCGTTCGAGGGGGCCCGCCATCCGGGTGGTCCGAGGCCACGCGGGTCCATGAACGCATGCCAGTTGTAGAGAACCGTTCCGTCTGCCTGGCGCATGAATGCGCCCTCGCCGGCCTCACCGGCTGACCAAAGTTCGTCGGCGGTCGCGGCATGCGGAATCGGGTCGCCGTTCCGGTAGAGCGTATCGGCCAGATTGGTGGCCATCCACGTCTGTCGGCCGAAGGTTACGGATTCGGGCACCCGATCCTGTTCTGGCTCCGGAGCGCATCCTCCCTGGAACAGAACACTGATCATCCAGACGGCAAGGAGCGGAATCGCCCCGGGGTGCAACACACGCACCCGCTTTTCTGTACTTTCATCCATCCAACCATTCTACGACATGGCCGACATGCATTCACGGCGAACCTTCCTGGGCCTCTTCCTGGGCGCATCGGCGGTTTCTGCCGTCAAGAAGGGGGCATTCGCCCGATCCATCCACCCCGAACCCCGGGAAGGCATCACCGCCGAGCTCGTCCGGCCCGACGAGGAAATCGCCCACATGGGTGAGAAGGTCGTGGAGGTCTTCCGGATGGTACGCGAAATCCCGCACGTCGTGGACGGCATAGGATGCCATTGCGGATGCTCGACGCGGGAGGGGTACTACTCCCTGCTGACGTGCTTCCACGAAGACGGCCGCGCGTGGGGCTGTCCCATCTGTCAGGGCGAGGCCAGGCTCGCCTATCGCCGCCACAACGAGGGGCAGACCCTCGATCAGATCCGGCGGGCCATCGATGCCCGTTTCGGATGATGCGCGCTGCGGCCTTCCGTCACCGGACCGATAGCTCTGGGTCGTGGTGGGGTGTACTTGGGGTTTTTCTGCTTCTCGGCTCTGCGCCCACCGATGCGAGCGCGCAGGTCCTCATGAGTCCCAGGGGAAGTGTCTCGCAGACCATTGACGGTACGACCATTGACCTTGCGTACGGCCGTCCAGCCTTGCGTGGACGGGAAGGCCTGTTCGGCGGACAGGTTTTCTGGGGTCACATCTGGACGCCGGGCGCGGACGAAGCCACGACGTTGACCATCAACAAGGATATTGTTGTGGACAGCGTGGCCGTTCCGGCTGGTAAATACTCGGTATGGTTCGTGGTGGCGCCCGGAGACTGGGAGCTCGTCCTGAACCCGGAATGGGACCTGTATCATGTTCCGGAGCCGGAGCGTGCCGACGATTGGATATCCATCCACGTGACGCCGGACACTACCGCACCGAAGACGGAAGTCCTGACGTTCGACTTCCCGGAGAATGAGGCGTTTTCCACAGTGCTCCGATTCCGATGGGACACGCGGGAGGTGCGATTGCCCATCGCCGTGGAGCCGAGCCTGGACCTGGAGGTGAGCGCCGAGGAGGTGGCCCCTTACGCAGGGGTATATGAGACCGAGATGATGGAAGGGGAATGGAACGCCGAGGCATTCACGTACCGCCTCCGGTTCCACTACACGGACGGCGGGTTCTTCGCGAACATGCACTGGCAGAAGCCCGCCGATCCCGAAAATCCCGACGGAGGCCAGGATTGGCAATTGTTGCCCCGTGTGCCTCAGATCTTCCACCCGGTGTTCTTCGAGAACGGACGCCTGTTGGCGTCGGCTCCCATTTTCTTCGAGTTCCTGATGGGCGACGACGGTCGCGCCGCATCCTTCGAGTTCCGGGACCAGACGGACGAACTCATCATGCGCGGGGAGCGGGTGGAGTAGGAGATCAGGCGACTCGCCGCCGACCTGCTCAAGCGAACGTTTCACACAGGCTTTGGTTGACGCCCGTTTGGTTCTTGTTTGGACCAGGTCTAAATTAGACTGAGTCTAAACAAGCCTGTCCGACCGGTCCCATGTCGCTATGTTGCCGCCGGCCTGTCCACCCGATGACCTCCATTCAGCCTCTGCTTATGTGGCTGTTGTTGCGGCTTGTGGTGGTGCTGATTCTTGTATTTGCTGCATCCCGGCCGTCCCATGCACAAGCCGTTCCTGAAGGGCTGACCCGGGACGAAATCGGCGTGGTGTTCATGCCGCACGGCGCTGATTCCAGCTGGAACGCGGCCATGCAAAGCGCGCTGGCGCCGCTCTCCGAGCACTACACAACGGCCGATGCCTACAGCATGGCGGACACCGACAAGGTGGAGGCCGCCCTCCGCGAGCTTGAGGCCAAGGGGATGCGTGCCGCTGTGATCGTGCGGATTTTCTCGCTGGAAAGCAGTTTTCGGGCCGCAACGGAGTATATGATCGGGTTGGGGCCGGACCGGGACCACGCCAACCACACCACTCACACGCGGTCAGGCGGTCGCGGCGGGCATCATATGTCCCCGCATCGACGCATCGACACGCCGCTTGCGGTCGTCACGACGGGGGGAATGGAGGCGCATCCATTGCTTGGACAGGCCATGGCGGATCGCGTCCGGGCGCTCAGCACGCATCCGGAGCAGGAAACCGTCATCCTGACGGGTCACGGGGCGGCGACGGATGCTGACGACGCGCATTGGATGGACAATCTGGCGACCCTGGCGCGCATCATCCGGGAAGACACCGGTTTGCCCTTCCGTGACATCCGGATGGGCACATGGCGTGAGGACTGGCCAGAGAAGCGGGACTCCAGTGTGGTGCGCATCCGGCGTCTGGTCGAGGACGCCACACAGGATGGCGGAACGGCCCTGGTCATTCCGGTCCGGACCATCGGGCAGGGTCCGGAGGACCGCTGGCTGGAGGGCCTGGACTACCGGCTCGGCGAAGGCTTCGCCCCACACCCGGCATTCGTCAAATGGGTGGCCTCTGAAATCGAGGAAGGCGTCGCGGAATTGCTCTTCGATCAGTAGGTCCCGTTGTACGCAGCGGCACGTTGTTCGGGGGAGAGTCCCGGAACGGCGTTCAGGAACGCCACAGACCGGGCGCTCAATGCGTCATCTCCGGTTCGCCGGGCCATGGACGTGGCCTGACGGAACAGCGCCATGGCCGAAGAACGGCCCATGAAAACCGGGTGGCGTTCCGGGTTGAATTGGTTCATGGCGTTGTACGCCCGGTCGGCCGATGCGAGTTCAGTGTAAAGCAGCTCGACGTTGGCGTGATAATGTCCGGCGTCAGCCAGTTCTTCCAGTGTTTCCAGCGCAGCGGCTTCGTTCACCTCAAGTCCGCTTTCCTCGGTCCAAATGGATTGGGTGCGCTCGGCGACGGCCCGCAGGTACCGTGCATCTGCGTCCGTCGCGGCTGAGATGGCCGACCAGTCAAGTCCGCCGTCAGCGTCCCGGTATGCCGTAAATGATGGTCTCATGAGCACGTCCGTCAGCCATGCCGTGTAGATTCCGGCCTCACAGCCTCCGTTCCGGATGGAGCGCTCCATGAAGCGCCGCGCGACTTCGTGGTCGGGTGTTATTCCGGTATACCAGGATCCCGGACGCCCGCGGCCATATCGGCTGAGGGCCTCCGTCCGAGCGTAGCGGGTGTGCAGGTATGCGGCCGTTTCCTGCGCGCAGGCATCGCCCTGTGCTGCCCGGCGCATGATCCACACGGTTTCTGCGCGCTTGACGACCCAGTGGCCGTACTCCAATACGTGAGAGGGCGCTTCGAGCGCCACTTCCGTCGCGCGGTCCGGGGACGACGCCCCGTACCCGAGGACGACCAGGAGCGTGGACAGCAGGGCAAGCATCTTGAATTGGGTCATGTCAGCCGGTCTTCAGGTGATTCCATGGAATCGGTATCGGCGGGTTTCGGCGGATTTTCAAGGATGCGTGAAGGTGCCTGCGTATTTGCGTGTTGAGGCGAATGACTTCATAGGGCTTACGCATAGTGGCGCAGGTGCGCGCCGACGTGTATGATGAGGGCATCATTCCACGCACGCCATGCCGCTGCTCAGCCGCCTCCTCATAAAGACCGCCTTCGTTAATCTGTTTGCCGGACTGCTGTTGGGCGTGGTTTGGTCACATCCTTCCGTATTCCACCTGCTCACGGTGGGATGGCTCACACAGCTCATTTTTGGCGTGGCCTACTGGCTGTTTCCCCGGCACTCCAAGGAGGCGCCATTCGGCCGGTTCCGCCTGGTGGGAGCGGCCTGGGGACTGCTGAATGTCGGCCTCCTCCTGAGAGTCACCGCCGAGCCCCGCGCCAATGAAGCATACTGGGGCGGTGTTCTGGTTGCGTCAGCGGCGCTTCAGGCCGCTGCGTCCTTGCTGTTTGTGGTCTACTTCTGGAGCCGTGTGAGGACCAAATAACCATGCCGAAGCACAGCGTTCTTCTCGTGCGATGCGCGCTCCTCTGGTTCCTGGTGGGGGTTGGCCTGGGCGTGGCCATGCTCTTGTCCCGGGCGGACTTGGGCTGGTCCGGCGTGTGGCTCCTGCGCCCTGACCACGGCTGGATCATGCTCGCCGGGTTCATGGTGCAGCTGGCGCTCGGCGTCGCCCACTGGATTCTGCCTCGGACCCGCCACGTATCGCCCCCCGGCGCAGCTCGGTTGTGGACGGCCCTCGTGCTGTTGAATGCAGGGGTGCTGGTGTTGGTGGCTGGCCCGCTCATGCCCATCGGGCCGACACCCGGGCTCCTTTTGCACGCCGCCGGCATAGCCCTCATGGTCCACAGCCTCTGGCCGCGGATTCAGTCCATCGAGGTGCTGCGAGGGGAGGGTTCCTGATTCATGCCCCAATCTCCATCATCCCGAAACGACGACATCTGCACGGATTGTGGCAATCCGGTGCCGGTGTCCGCGGCCCTGTGCCCATACTGTGGAGCCGTGGGCCGCGCTGAATTGGCGCGGGTCGACTTCGTGGAGTTGGATATCGGGCATGCCAATATGACGTGGAAAGAGGCATCCGAGACGTTGCACGTTTTATTGGTTGATGCGCGCTCGGCGGCGATCCCGATTCTGCTCGTTATACACGGATATGGATCCAGTGGCCAAGGGGGAAGCATCCGGCAACACGTTCGGAAGTTGTGCCGCACACTGCAGAGCGATGGATCTATCGCCGGATGGATGCGCGGAGAAGACTTCGGTGCATCGTCAAGCTGGGCCACGGAATTGATCAAACGCTACCCCGGGCTCCGCCAGACACCGCATTGGAATGCCGCCAATCCAGGTATCACCCTGATCTCGCTTCCCGGATAGGGCGCTGACTTCACGGACGTGACAAATCCCTGACGACACCTGCCAATGCGCGCACTGGGGCTGCAAATGCGCATTTTATCGGGGTATCTAGTGCTCGTCCCGCCGGAATGGTGGGCCACTGAACTCTCCCCTCATTCAGCAGCAAGCACTACAATGCGTTTCTTCCCCTCCATCATGGTCGCCGTATTCCTGGTAGCGGTCGGCGTGGCCCCAGCGACTGTTCATGCTCAATCGACTACCGGTGTCTATTGGCTGGATTCCGGGCCAGAGCGTGGTCCCTACAATGACCAGACGCTGCGCCACGGTCATTATTCGGCCAGTGACGTCTTCTCGAATTCGGTTTTCTTGAGCCTTCCGAACTACAACGTTCCGATGGGGCTCGCTGTTGATGCTGGCGAAGGCAAGGTCTATACCAATCACCGCAGCCTCTTTACCGGAATTATCACCATCCGGAAAATGAACCTCGACGGCTCTGGCCTGGAGACGCTTCACACCTTCCCGGGTGGGGCATACGGCCAAATGGAGTTCAATCCGGCTGACGGCAAGTTGTACATTTTCAACGGTGCCAGCTTCGCGAGGATGAATGCCACTTCTGCCGCCATTGCGGCTGGCGGAGGCGTGAACGTCGAGCAAATCCCTTTTCCAGCTGGTTATTCAGTCACGCGAGGAGATATTGACCTTGTCAACGGTACGCTGGTCGTGATGAATACGGCTGCCCCCGGGAACTGGCCGTTCGTAGCCATCGATTTTGACGGATCCAACCCGACCCCGCTGGGAGCTGTTTGCCCTCCACATACCTGCTATCAGGGTTTTACGGTCGATGCCCGTTCCGAGAAGATCTATTACTCCCGCCGCGGACAAGGTGCTGACCCACTGGGCTACGTCTACGTCCAGAATTATGACGGCACGGATAACGTCCAACTCTTCGGTCCTTCGGGAAGCAATCAGTACCTGAATGCGGTGAGTTTGGCCATCGATTTCGAGGACGACAGGCTGTACATGGGAGTCGGTCGTGAAGGATTTGGCGCATACATGAGTCGGGGCAAGCTGGACGGCAGCCAGTTCGAGCTCCAGTACAATACAGGAGGGCTTGACGCGGCACCTGTGTTCGTTGCCCTTGGCTCAGTCCCGAGCGGCGGCGGCGGTGGTGGCCCGGTCGATACCGACGGTGACGGCGTTCCGGACGACGAAGACGCTTTCCCGAACGATCCGACGGAATCGGCGGACACGGATGGTGACGGCGTTGGCGACAACGGTGACGCATTCCCGAACGACCCGACGGAATCGGTTGACACAGACGGCGACGGCGTTGGCGACAACGGTGACGCATTCCCGAACGATCCGACGGAATCGGCGGACACGGATGGTGACGGCGTTGGCGACAACGGTGACGCTTTCCCGAACGATCCGACGGAATCGGCGGACACGGATGGCGACTCGGTCGGTGACAATGGAGACCTTTGTGCGGTCACCGTATACGACACGATGGAGCTCAACCCCAACCAGTGGGCGCTTCGAGAAGGGTCGACCAACTTCATTCAGGGAGTGAACCGGAAGGGCAAGTCGTCGGGTGGCTCCTACTCCATTACTGAGACAGGAGGCTGTTCCTGCTCGGACATCGTGGAGGCTGCTGGTCTTGGCCAGGGACACCTCAAGAAGGGTTGCTCGAACAGTGTCATGGCGGACTGGGCCGCGCACGTGGCCAGCACCTTGGGCAAAGGCGGTACGCCGTCCGCACCGCTGAGCCAGCGTCTGGATGCGAACCAGGAGCCTGCCAACGGTGCGCTTCCGACGGAATTCGTGCTGACCGGCAACTACCCGAACCCGTTCAATCCGCAGACCAGCATCCAATTCGGTCTGCCGGAAGCGGCCCACGTCACGCTCGCGGTCTATGACCTCATGGGTCGTCGGGTGCGGGTCTTGATTGACGGCACGATGTCGGCCGGTATGCACCAGGCGAGCTTCGATGCCGGGTCTCTGCCGAGCGGGGCGTATCTGTATCAGCTCACGACGCCTGCCGGAAGCATCACCAAAACCATGATGCTGCTGAAATAATCGAGGCCCTGAGGGGCACCGGTTCGCGGGCACACGCTACATTCCACCATGCGTATTCCCGCACAGCATCTGCTTTCGACGTGCTTATTGTGGATCCTGGCCAGCCTGGCGCCCATCGGGCGCCAGGCTGGCGCACAGGATACCACGGCCTTCCACACGATTGGAACGGACGAGGGCTTGTCCCACAATACGGCAGTCTCCCTGGAAATCACCGCACGGGGCGAGGTCTGGGTCGGGACGCTTCGCGGGTTGAACCGGTACGAGGGCACGAGGGTCGTTTCCTACTTCTCGGTATCGAACGACTCCAGGAGCCTTCCCGCATTCCGGGTCGATGCCATCAAGGAAACGTCAGCGGGCGATCTGTGGGTAGGCCTGTCTGGCGGCTTTGCCAAATACAGTGCACAGACAAATGATTTTGATCGGTTCGAGCTCGATACTCCGTTTCCGCCCATCGTCCACGATATCGAGGAGGGTCCGGACGGCATCCTGTACCTGGCCACGTGGACCGACGGACTCATAAAGTTCGACCCCGCAACCGGCGCGTCCGAACGGGTCTTCAAGGTGCCGCACGCGCAGCTGGACGGTCCCACCCAGGACGGACTGACCATCCGGGAAATTACCTTCACGGATCAAGGGACGGCCTGGGTAAGCAGCTACACCGGGGTCTATACGTTCCATGCGGACTCGGGCACCCTCGGCCACCCTGCATGGCCAACCGCCACGCTGGATCGGCTTGCGCGTATTCAATCCTTGTCTGTTCTGGACCTGGAGCAGGTCGTGCTTTTCGCGTCATTGAATGGCGTGGTAGCGGTCGACAAGGAAACCGGGCGGGCCGTCGATTACCTCATTCACCCGGATCCCCGGAATGACTGGAACTACGTCGGGGACATGAAGCAGGCATCGGACGGCAGCATCTGGTTGGCGACGGGCGGCGGTGTGGCCCGCTGGGTCCTGAATGAATCCCGAATCGATCGACTTGTCCCAAGCTCCCAGACGGGTGCGCTGCTGGACACCGGGAGGACGTTCGCTTTGGAATTGGATGACATCGGAGATGTCTGGGTCGGCACGTCGCGCGCCGGACTGCTGCAAATGGACCGGACATCCTACCCCGTTCCACGGGTCGAGACGGGGAATACGGAAGACCGTTCGTTGCCGGACGGTCATGTCTGGGCGGCCGCAGCGGGGTCTCCAACCGAAAACGGTTTCTGGCTGGGTATGCCCGAGGCGTTTGGATTCTGGGACGCACAAACGAATACGTTCCAGGAAACCCGGTTTGGCGGGCTCGGCGCATCGGGCGTCTCGGCCATTCATACGCAGGGTGACGGGACGTACATCCTGGCTACACGACGCCACGGCGTATGCCGGTTCAACCCCGCCACGCGTGCGTGCGGATCCCTTTTCAAAACAGCAGGGACGATCTACGCCATTGCACGGACGCCGGATGGCGATCTGTGGTTTGCCCTGTTCGGCCATTTGTACCGCTACACGCCAGAGACCGGCCTGCGCCGCGACTACATTGGCGCGCTGGGCGGATTGGGCTCGGCCGTGCCCTTGGTGATGGCCCTGCATGTGGACAAGAACGGCGTCCTGTGGGTGGGTATGGAATACGGTCTGGCGAAGTATGACGCTGCAAGCGACACATTCGTGCCCGAAGCCACGCAGCAGGACCGGCTCGTGGTGTCGGGTATCCATGAGGCCGGGGACGGAAGGCTTTGGCTCTCGGGGAACGATATTTTCCTGTACGATCCGGCAACCCGCACGCTGACACCCCGGTCGCTCCGCCCGGGAGAATTGTCAACCGGACAACTGACGGCCGCGGTTACCGACCTCCATGGGACGCTCTGGGTGGACATGGGCAGCTATTTATTGGCTCTCGAGGCGGATGGTGTCCGTGAGACCGGTCGCATTCCGCTGGCGACGGTCCGCCGGAATGTGGACTTCACGACAAGCGCTGCCATTCGTGCGCCCGATGGTCGCGTCCTGTTCGGATACCAAGGTGGTTTCCACATCTTCGACCCCGAGTCGGACTACACGCCGAAGCGGGACAGCCGGGTATCGATCGTGTCTTACACGGCGAATGGACAGGAGCACCGGCTGCTGGGAGGAGAAACTGTCCACGTGGACCACGGGACGCGGGTCATTTCCTTCACGTTTGCCACCACGGGTTACCTGCCGCCCTCAGAGCGCGCATTTGAAATACGCCTGGACGGATTCGAGTCGGAGTGGCGGGCAGTCCGGTCGTCCGACGTCACCTATACCAACCTCCCGCCGGGCCTCTTCACGCTTCATGTCCGGCGGATGGGCCTGATCCCGGGATCCGATGTGGCGGGAACTACGGTCACAATACAAGTCGCGCCTCCATGGTGGAGTCGTCCATGGTTCATCTTGCTGGTCGCGGTGTCCGGAATTGCGCTTTTGGTTGGCGTTGTCAAATGGCGCGAGCGGGACCTGGTCCAGCGGGGCGACATGTTGAATGCACTTGTTGTGCAGCGAACCGCTGAACTGGCCGAAAAGGCCGACGAGTTGCAGCGGGCCAACGAATTGAAGTCCCGGTTTTTCTCGAACGTCAGTCACGAGTTGAGGACGCCGCTTACCCTCATCAAAGGGTACCTGGAGGATGCGGAATCCACGGCACCCGATCCCCGGCTGCAGCGCGCCATCGGGCTGTCGGAGCGGCTCGATGCGCTCGTATCGCAACTGCTGGACCTGGCCCGCTCCGATGGCAAACGCCAGAAGCTGGAAGCGGCCGATGCGGACCTGGTGGCGTTCACGCATCGCATTGTATCGCATTTTTCGCATGCCGCGCGAAAGAAGGGCATCGACTTGACCTTCGAGCACGATCAGGCGGCGCTGTGGTCCCGGTTCGATGCCATCAAAATGGACCAGATCCTGTCCAATCTCATCGGGAACGCACTGAAATTCACGTCGAGTGGTGGATCCATCTGGGTCATTCTGAACGCGGTGGAGGAACGTACAGTGCGTTTGACGGTCGCCGACAGTGGTGAAGGCATACCGCCGACCCTGGTAGACCGGGTCTTTGAGCGGTTCTTCCAGGTGGATGACGAGCTGACGCGCACGCACGAGGGACTGGGGATCGGACTGGCGCTGACCCGCGATTTTGTGGAGCTTCACGGTGGTCGCATATCCGTTCAGTCCGAAGTCGGCTCGGGTTCGGTCTTCACCGCCGAGTTCCCCCAAATGCTGCTGCACGAGGGGCTGGCCGCATCGCACGCCCTGTACCACGATCTGTCCGAGTATGAACCGGGCCTGTCCGGTCCGAAAAAGAAATTGCTTGTGGTCGAAGACAATGCTGAACTGCGGGGCGTGCTTGCCCGGCAGTTGTCGGTGGACTTCGACGTCAGTACGGCTGCGGATGGTAGGGAGGGATGGTCGTTCATTCGTTCCAACGAGGTGGACCTGGTCCTTAGCGACGTCATGATGCCGGGCATGAGTGGGTTGGACTTGCTCAGGGAAGTCCGGGCGTCAGAAGCGCATGCCCACCTGCCCTTCGTCCTGCTCACGGCCCGATCGGGCGAGGATGCGCAGGTGGAAGGATTGACCGCACTCGCCGATGACTTTGTAGCCAAGCCGTACAGCTCACGCGTCCTGAAGGCCCGTTTGCTGAATCTGGCGCAGCGCGGCCGGGCCATTGCGCCAGCTGCGGCCGCGGCCGCCGCTGCCCAGCACCCCCTGTTGATTCAAATCCACGCGTACGTGCTTGAGCATATGGCAGACACCGATGTATCCGTACAGGACGTGGCCGATGCCGTGTTCATGAGTCCGCGTACGTTCCAGCGTCACGTCAAGGAGATCACGGGGGAATCGGCGGCATCCCACATCCGGTCCGTTCGTCTGGAGCATGCCCGAGAGCTGCTGGAGGAGGGGCATCTGTCCTCGGTGTCGGAAGCGGCGCATCGTACGGGGTTTGCGAATGTATCGCACTTCTCCAAAGTGTTCGAGGAGACGTACGGGTTGAACCCGAAATCGTACATGTCGTGAGAGGGTATGCGGCCACGCTGTTTGTATCTACGGTGGAACAAAGAATTCATTGCCGACATCAAGTGGTGACAATAATGATGCATAACCCTATGCGAACCACCATAAATCTTGACGACGCCCTGCTTGCAGAAGCACAGCGACTGACGGGAGAAACAGAGCGCACGTCCTTGGTCCGGGAAGGACTGAGGGCGCTGATTGAGCGCGAGAGTGCCCGTCGGCTGGCGGCCCTGGGGGGCTCGGCGCCCGAACTGGAAGACATTCCGCGTCGCAGGTCCCGCGAGTCATGATTCTGGTCGACACCAGCGTGTGGACTGACCACTTCCGGAAGCTCAACGCCCGCCTTGTCCATCTGCTTCAACTGAATCAGGTAGCCATTCATCCTTTTGTCGTCGGCGAATTGGCGTGTGGCAATTTGCCGGATCGGGTTGAAACGTTGCGCTTGCTGGATAGCCTTCCAACGGCGCCGGTGGCATCGGACCAGGAAGTGCGACAGATGATAGAACAACGTTCGTTTTACGGTATCGGTCTGGGTTGGGTTGACATGCACTTGATGGCCTCTGTGCTGCTTTTGCAAAACGGGCAGCTCTGGACCTTGGATCGTCGTTTGGCGGACGCGATACCCAAGGGATGATTTTTTACCCCGATTTTTGGTCGTTGCATCGCGATCTGGCGGGATCCGAGCGCAGGGGCACGGGTAGGGCCGGGTCGGAAACACCCGACCAAAATCGTTCAATACCCGATATGCCGATGTCCTGGACCCGATTCATGGGGTCAACCCTTTTGTTCGCCGCATCCCTGTTCATGGTGTCCTGCTCCTCCGATTCCGGAGCCGACAATCCCGATGAGGCCGTTTTCCGGGTGGAGGCCTGCGGCGACGAATCGTTCCGCATTTTACTGAGGGATCCGGATCTGATCGCCCAGGCCGAGGCCCAGATCGGCGCCGAAAACCCGAAGATCGTGAATGGTGCCCTCGTGGCCGGCGATGGAGGGTTCAACGAACCCTGGAGTTGGCACATGGACCCGACGTCCATTGAATTCGTGGACATGACCATAGAAGTCTGCGACGGCTGCCCCCATATGGTCGAAGAGGATCTGGATCAATGGATCAACGTGGTTGGGCGCTACTGCTCGTGGTCGTCCAAGGTGGTGGAGCGCATCCGCTGACTTGCCCCGTCCCCGTTCTCGTCCCTTGACCAGGTGCGAGTCGTGTAAAGAGCCTGCATCTTTTCCACTTCGTACGATACGGTTCGCCGCAGGAAGTCCGGTTCCAGGACTTCCGCATCGCTCCCGAAGGACAGGATCCAGCGACGCACGTCCACAATGCCGGTGACGGTCAGATCGACCTGCAACGAGCCGTCCGGAAGGTCCGTCATGACCTGTGAGTCGTGCCAGCGGTCCTCTTTTATCCACCGGGCCACCCACGGACTGAAGCGGACCTTGACCGGGTAGGACTCCTTGTCCTTGAACATGCCGAACATGGACCCGAGGAAGGCCTCCAGGTCGAATCCCTCCTGGACGTCGAAATACACATCCAGGGGTTCGATGGAGCGGATCCGGTCCATGCGGAAGATGAGGACATCTTGTCGCGTATGGCAAAAGGCAATCAGGTAGCCTCGTCCATCGCGGGAAACCAGTCGGTACGGGTCCACATCCCGCTCCGACTCGGCATCCCGGTACATGGTGAAATAGCGGATCCGCACCGTCTGCGTTTGTTCTATGCACGCGCTGAAATCTTCCAGCCATGGGAGGGGCGTTTCGGGCGCGGGGCCCCGCAGGATGGACAGGCTGGGCGCAAACGTTCCGAGATCCGGGTCGGCCAGGTCGGGCATGAGCTCACGGACCCGCTGGAGAACCCGGTCCACGGCCTCGGCGAAGGGGGCGGCACCGAAGGTGGTCAGCACTTCCTTCGCTACACGTATGGCGGCCAGTTCGGATTTGCGGATCCGGGGTACGGGGAGTTCCCCGGTTGCTTCGGTGAGTTCGAAGCTCCGCGTCTGGTAATTGTATTCGATGGCGTGTCCGAGCGCGCGCATCTGTTCCAGGTCCTGCATGACCGTACGACGGCTGACCTGGAACTCCTCGGCGGCATCGTTGGCATTGAACCGGCGGCCAGCCACCAGCCATTCACGCAATTGCAGTTGACGCCATGCTTGTGGATGCGTCAGAGTATTTCGGGGCATGAGGGGAGGGTTGAGGGATGATGGCCGATCCATCAACCTATGCAACCAGGTGTACAGCCCGACTTCACACCCGGAAACGTCCCTGTTTGATGGACCAATCCAACTCCCTAAACGGAACTTCCCCGTGAAATACGACGCGCCAGGACCGTGGCCAGCAAAATGGTGACCACAACGAGTTGCGCCGCGACGGTCTCCATGCTCGGATAGACACCCAGAAGGGAAAACCGGAGCGGCGCATCGAGGACCGTGACCGACACCATACCTGCCTCCTGCAGGGCGTGGATGCCCTTGCCGGCGAGCATCACACACAGGACCGCCATCACGAGCGACGAGTACCGGAAGACCTGGCGGACCGGCAAGCGCATGGAATGCCGGAGGGCCAGGGGAGCCAGCGCAAGGATGAGCGCAATGGCCGACACGGCGCCACCCACGACCGCCAGTTTGTGCCCGTCTCCCTGCTCCAGTGTCAGGGCCGACAGGAACAGGACCGATTCGAACGCCTCCCGGAATACGGCGAAGAAGGCAATGGAGGCCAATCCGACCAGGCTTCCTGTCCCCAGTTTGTGGAGGATGCGCTCTTCAATGAAGGCCCGCCATTTCTTCGATTCGGTCATGCTGTGCAGCCACAGGCCGACATACATGAGCACCCCGACCGCCAGTAGCGCAATCACTCCTTCCATGATTTCACGCTGCGCCGCACCGATCTGGAGCAGCCAGTCCGAAAGGACCCACCCGGCGACACCGACGCCGACGGCGGCCATCCACCCGGCATGCACCCACCGGGCCGCGCGGGCCTGATTCGCCGCCTGAAGCACACTCAGAATGGCCAGGATGATCAGGAACGCCTCAAGTCCCTCGCGCAGCAGGATGGAGGCCGCCACCAGGAACGAGAACCAATACGACCGCGGCCCCGAATCCAGGACGTCCCGTGTCGCTTCAATGGTCGCATGGGCCCGGGCCACGGCAGCCGCGACATCACCCGCGTCCGCGAGCTGTTCGATTCCCGACCGGACGTCCATCATCCGACTCTCCAGCTCGATGAGCAGCGTCCTGTCCCGGGCTCCGATGGCCGGCTCGACGGGTTCAATGCCTTCCAGGTACGCCGCCAGTGCATGCTGGCGCGCCGCACCCGGATTTCCGGACCGGTAGGCGGCCAGCGCCTGGTCCAATTGCTGGGCGGCCAGGTCCAATCCGGTGCCGGATTCGAGCGTGGGCGTATGGGTCCGGAGCGCGGACACCGCCGCTTCTGCAGGAATGGCCGTTGGACGGTCCGCGGTCGCCAGATGCGCCGCCAGCGCCACGTCATCCAGCATGGCTACCTGTTCGAGCGTCGCCGGGATTTCGGACACATCCCCGAGCGGATCGTTATTCCCATCATCACCCGATCCTGCAGTCCCGCTGTGCGCCAGGGATTTGACGAAGAACGCCACGTCCCAGACCTCCTGATCGGAAAGCATGGAGTACGCAACCATGGAGGTGCCGTCAACGCCGAGACGGATGGTATTGTAGGCCTGGAAAGGAGATATGGATGCGATGCGCTCGCCGCTGTTGAACACCGTGGGTGCCGGGTCCAATCCGGCTGCCTGGACCCCGTCTGCGGCACCCCCGGCGCCGTGGCACGCCGCGCAATACTGCTGGTAGATACGTTCCCCGGATGCCAGGTCAGGCCATGCGGCAGGCGCCCGAAGGACATCCGTTCGTCTGAGGATTTCGTTCCGTATGGAGCGCGCCAGGCTCGCTACCGAGTCCGGATGCGCCTTCGCGTCTACCTGACCGGCCAATCGATCGAGCCGGGTCTGCAGTGCATGGGCCTCGTCGAGCGCGTCCGCTTCCACCAGATCGTCGAGAAGTGCCCGCGCCGTTGCCGCGAAACTGACCATTTCTGCGAACTCGGCCTCGTTGACGATGTCGCCATCCTGAACCGCCACGGCGTAATCGGCAGCCATGTAATCCAGGACATGCACCAGCGAACGGGTAACGGACTCCGGGGACTGTGCTGCGGCGTGGTCGGGACGCCCCGCAGAAGCGGCCAGCACGAGCAGGAGCAAACAACAGGAAGGGAGACGCACGAGCGTTTTCGGGGCTTATTTAGACCGGGTCCAAATATACGTCGGGGCTGCCCGTCATGCCATCCGCAACACACAGGTGGCACTCATCCCGAACCGACATCCCGCTCGCGGCGCCTCCGTAGGGCGCGGGACCAGACAATCACACGAGTTCCGACATGCGCACACGCATCGCATCCTTTGCATTCCTGCTGTTCCTTGCATCATCCGCCACGGCGCAGGAGTCCATCACGGCCGTCTATGCCGAGACGCCTCCCCGCATTGACGGTGTGCTGGACGACCCCATCTGGGATCTGGCCCCCGTTGCCGACCGCTTCGTGCAACGCGAGCCGAATGACGGAGCGGAGCCGACGCATCCGTCGGCCATGCGGATTGCCTTCGATGAAGAGAACCTCTATTTCGGGCTCAGCTTCTACGATTCGGAACCGGAGCTCATCCGGGCGCGCAACCTGGAGCGGGGCGGTCCCAACGGAAACGATGACATGTTCTGGTTGCTCATCGATACGTACAACGATGATCGCAACGCCTACCTGTTCGAAACGAACGTTCTGGGGACGCAGGACGATGCCATCATTTCGGACGAGAGTATGCAGCACAGCGACTGGCAGTGGGACGGCATTTATCACAGCGAGGGGCGGATAGCAGAGGACGGCTGGCATGTCGAGCTGGCCATCCCGTTCAAGACCATCCGGTTCGACAACAAGGAGGAGTTGACCATGGGCGTGGCGCTCATGCGGTTCCTGAACCGCACCGGTGAACGATCCATGTGGCCGCATATTCCCCGCTCGTACTCCGCCGGAATTTTCCAGGTGTCCCAATATGCGGATCTGAGAGGGGTCCGCAATGTCGAGCGTGGCCGGAACGTGCTCATCAAACCCTTCATCATCACGGGAGCGCAGGATGTGCGCACGTCGGGCACGTCGGTGACGGACACGCAGCAGGACGTTGGATTGGACGTGAAGTGGGCCGTCAATCCGAACGTGACGGTCGACGTTACCCTGAATACGGATTTTGCCCAGGTCGAGTCCGACAACGTGCAGCTGGACCTGACCCGGTTCAACCTTTTCTTTCCCGAGAAACGGGAATTCTTCCTGGAGCGTCAGGCCCTGTTCACGCTCGGCAATACCGGGGAGACCGAAACCTTCTTCTCCCGTCGGATAGGCATTTCGAATGATATCCTGGCCGGGGCCCGGGTCGTGGGCCAGTTCGACCGGTTGTCCGTGGGCGTCATGAACATCCAGACGGAAGCCAATGATATCCTGGATGCGACGAACAATACCGTCCTGCGCCTGCGCGCCGATGTGTTCGGGCGTACCACCGTCGGTGGCATCCTGACCAACCTTGAGCAGGGCGACCGGTTCAATCGGGCGTTCGGGGTCGATGCGCGCAGTCGTTTCATGGGCAACAGTGAGGCATCCGCCTGGTATACGCGGGTGGAAGACTCCAATCCGCTGGCATCCGATGCCGCAGGTGCGATTGCCCTGTCGTGGCGCCGCGCAGACTACCAGATCGGGGTGAATCATACGCAGGTCGGCAAACGGTTCAATCCGGCGCTGGGCTTTGTCAGCCGTCGGGACATGAAGCGGTACCAGGTCAACGCTGGATACAACCCGCAGGTAAACGGGAAATGGGTGCGGGCCTGGTCGGTTTCGGGTGTCGGTGCGCTTGTGAATGGCCAGGACAACGAGCTGCAATCATCGGACGTGCAGTTGAACGGCCAGGTCCACCTGCAGTCCAACGACATGCTGCTGTTCAACGCCGGGCAGAACTTCGAACGGCTCGAACACTCGTTTTTCGTACGTCCCGATGCCGAAATCCTGGCGGGAGATTACACGGCACGTACCGTGGCAGCCGGGATCCAATCCGACAACAGCCGATTCCTGTCCGGTCGGGCCATTGTCCGGACGGCCGAGTTCTTCGGGGGCGACCGGATGGCGTATCAGTTCGGGTTTGGTGTTCGGACGGGAAAGTACTTGAACTTCGACGCCATCATGACGCACAACCGGTTCGATCTGCCCATCCCGAACGGCGAGTTCACGGCGACCTCATTCGGCATGAACATCAACGCGGCCTGGAGCCGGAAGCTGTTCGCCAAGGCACTCATCCAGTACGACAACTTCTCCGGCAACGTGCAGGCCAACATCCGGATTGACTGGATCCATTCGCCTGGCGCGGACCTGTTCCTCGTTTTCAACACCAACTACAACATGCTGAACGCCGAAGACCAATTCGACGTGCGCGCCGCCACGCTCAACAACCGGGTCGGCGTCGCCAAGCTGACATACGTGGTGCAGTTGTAAGGAGATCGTGTAACCGCGTACAGGTGGACCTGTCAGGTCTGGCCAGTGGGGTCTATATTTACAGGCTCAGTGCTGGCGCTTCAGTCCTGACTCGAACCTTGCAATTGCTGAAATAGGCACGGCAGAGCTTTTCGACGTCCCGATGGGCGTAACCCCCTAACCAATCTCCATTGTGAGAACACACGCCGCGCTGCTGTGCATGGTGTTCGTTGCCGCCTTCGCGGCGGGAACGGCATCGGCGCGCCAGGTTCCTGTGTTCGAGCGGTTGTCCGTGACAGATGGGTTGTCGCATCCCAAAATCAACGGCCTTGCGTTGGATGAACAGGGGTTCCTTTGGATAGCCACCGGGGGCGGACTTGATCTGTACGACGGAATCCGTGTTCGCCATCTTGCAACGGGAAAGCCGCCTGGTGGGTATTCCTCGTCGGTCGGGCCGCTTCTGCTTGGCCGCGAAGGGATGATGTTCGCAGGGACGGAATGGGGGATCATGATGATCGACCCTTCAACGTTCACGTCAACCAGATTTCCGTATTCGTTTCCCAGCGGCGGCGCGCCCGTGGCGCTTGCAGAAGACGCCAACGGGGGAATCTGGGTTGCCGCGTGGACGGACGGATTGCAGATCCTGGATCCGGATTCGGGGGTGTTCACGCGCAAAATGTCCGACTCGCTGCAGGCCCTGGACGTGGTACGTGGACAGGATGACTCCATGTGGATTGCGACGGCGACCGGCCTGGCCAGGCTCATGCCGGATGCCGATGAATTCACGTTCATGCGGTACGATTCAGAAAGGCCGCATTCCATCCGGTCGGACCGGGTCCGCCGAATAACGGTGTCGGACGATGGCCGGATATGGGTTGGAACGGAGTCAGGTCTGGACGTACTTGATCCACGGAGCGGGGTGTTTTCACCTGTGGATGTTGGAACCCGGTCGGACAAGATGATCGCCGATCTGACGTGGGACGTCTCCGGCACGCTCTGGATTGGCTACGATGACGCATTGGTTTCGCTGGACGCGGACTCGGGTGACTATCATGTGTTTGAACATGCCCCGGGTGACCCTGAACGTATGGTGGCCGGTCGGATTACGGCCATCCAGACCCTTTCGGGCGGAGGGCTGGCGGTCGGCTCCGATAGATCGGGGTTGAGTCTGTCGTCACTGAATGCAGCTGCCTTGACCCGGGTGTCGAAGACGAGTGACGCAAGGTGGGAATTCCTCGGCTTGGTGGGCGCATTCTCTGAACTTCCGGATGGCAATGTGCTGGTCGGCGGAAGCGAAGGATTGTTCAAATACCGCCCGGCCGACGGGTCGGTCGAAATGCTGGCAGACGTAGTAACATTGACCGGGGGATCATCCATCAACGTGCTGCACGTCACGCGCGACGGGCACGTATGGATGGGCACGGAGGGCGCGGGGTTCGGACAGTTGGACATGGTTTCCCTGACCTTCAACTCGATTCCCTCTACCCGTCGGGACGAAGCCTTCGTCTATGATATCCAGGAAGATCCGGACGGCATTATCTGGGCCGGCACGTTCGGCGGCTTGATTTCCGCCGCGTCACACGGGGAACGATTGGATGCGTATCGCCATGATGACGGATCCGGTCTGGCCGCCAACTGGGTGTCCCAGTTGGACTTGGACGCAAACGGCAATCTGTTGATAGGCACAAATCTTGGATTGAGCATTCGTGGCCGGACATCGGGTACGTTTCGTCACATTGGATACGGTGAGGGCGTGACGCTTCGGAATGCAGGTATTGTCAGCGGGTTGTGGGCGACGCCAGAGGGCATCTTCCTGGCGACGGGAGGCGCGGGACTGATCGAATTGAACCCATCCGATTGGACGGGGCGACAGTGGGACGTCGATGCCGAGCTCTCCGCGGTGATCGAAGACCGGAACGGGTACATTTGGCTCCAGAGCCCTTCCGGATTCACGCGTCTGGACCGGTCATCCGGAGAAACCATCCGGATCGCGTCAGACGTGGGTGTCATGCCCTTTGATTTTGCATTGGGTGCGTATACCGCCACGACGGGTGGCGATCTGCTTTTTGGAACACAGAACGGATTTTTTGTCCTCGACCCTGAACAATTGGCCGGCAACAATGACGTTCCGCGAGCCAGCCTGGCCGGTGTAACCGTACGGGGTGCGCATGTGCGTACGGAAAATGGTCAGTTGGTCGCTCCGGTTGCCAGCGGAGACATGCCCGTTGTTTTCCAGTATGCTCCCGACATCTATCCAGGCAACAAGCCCTTTGCGCTCGTCTACCGTCGTGCCGATGCTTCGGAGCCCTGGATTCGTCTGGAGGGTCCAGTCGGAGATCTGACATTCAATTCGTTGCCCACAGGAGAATTGGTCTATGAAGCGGCATTTCAATCCGTTGACGGCCGGGTCGGGGTCCCGGCCACCATCGCACTTACGGTCCTTCCGGTGTGGTACCGGAGTTGGTGGTTCACCACACTGTCGTTCTTCGGCGTGGCCCTGGCCGGATCCGGCGCAGTGGCGTACCGTGTACGAAGCATCAAACGTGACAATATCCGCCTGGAGCAGGTCGTAATAGATCGGACGGCGGAACTGGAGGACAAGCGCCTGCAGCTGGCAGAGCGGAACGACCAGTTGGCCGCATTGGACGAAATGAAGTCCCGGTTTTTCATCAATATCAGCCATGACTTCAGGACACCTCTTACGTTGATCCTCGGACCCCTTCAGGATTTGATCGACGCATCCGAAGGGGAAGAAAAGCAGTCCATCGAACGCGCGTTGCGGAACGGTCAGCGCCTGTTGCGACTCATCAATCAGGTCATGGACCTCGCCAGACTGGAGGCCGGAGCATTCACACTTGAGGTCGTGCCGACGGACGTGCGTGACCTGGCGCGCAAGACGCTGGGGGCGTTTGAGAGTATTGGTGCGCTGCGCCGCATCCAGACCGGGCTGTCAGGAGGTGACGAGCCCTTGGTGGTCGGCGTAGACCCGGCACAGGTGGAGGTTATTCTCCTGAATCTGCTTTCAAATGCCTTCAAGTATACCGAACCGGGTGGAACGGTATGGGTGGACGTGCGTGCGGTCCATGAGGACGGCGTGTCGATCTCAGTCACGGATTCAGGGATCGGCATACCCGAAGAGCATTTGCCGTATCTGTTTGATCGGTACTACCGGGTACGAGCGCCCATGGGAGACCTGCTGCCCGGGTCGGGCGTCGGCTTGGCGTTGGTGCATGAGTTGGTTGAATTGCACCAGGGCAGCATTTCCGTTGTCAGTCGCGTGGGTGAGGGGAGTGGGACGACGTTCACGATTACCCTTCCGTCCCTGCCTTGGGAGCACGGTCCGAGACCTTCCGCGCGTCCCGAGTACGAGGGGTATTACGATGTTTTCGGCGCTGCCAGTGACGCTCGGGATGTAGCTCATGAAGGCGATCGTCCGACGGTCCTGGTCGTGGAGGATCACGGCGACTTGCGGGCCTACATCCGTGAGCATCTGGATACTGCATATGCCGTCGCTGAGGCTGCGGACGGTGAGGATGGACTTGCCTTGGCCATTGAACTGGTGCCTGATTTGATCATTTCGGACATCATGATGCCGCGCAAAGACGGACTGACCCTGGTTCGCGAGCTCCGGAGCGATACACGAACCAGCCACATTCCGGTCATCCTGCTCACCGCGCGCGCCGATGTGGAGAGTCACATTGAGGGTGTGGAAACCGGAGCCGATTCGTTTCTGCCAAAACCGTTCAACGCGCGCGTCCTGAAAGCGCAGATCGCTTCCTTGCTGGAGCGTCGAAACCTGCTCTGGAATGCGTACAGGCAAGGAACGCTGCACGAACCTGACGACCCCGTCGTTTCCGCCCTGGATACGGCATTGGTGGAGCAGATTTCGTCTTTCGTGGCGTCGCGGTTGTCCGACCCCGATTTCAGCGTGGATGAACTGGCCGAGTATTGCGGGATGAGTTCGCGACAGCTCTCCAGGAAAATGGCGGTCGTGTTGGATACGTCGCCTGGTTCCTACATCCGGACGCAACGAATGCGCGAGGCTCAGCAGTTGTTGTCGGACCCGAATTCATCTGTAAAGGAGGTATCGTTCCGTGTCGGATTCCGGAGCGAGACGCATTTCTCGAAGCAGTTCAAAGAAGCGTACGGTGTGACGCCAGGCAACTGGTCCCGGCGTTGAAACGCGCATTTGGAGCCAATCTGTCCGGATACCATAGGCATTTGTCCGGATAGCAGAGGCCTTCAGCCGGCGGAGAGGAGACCTGGGGGAGTAGACTATGCATGCCGTTTCCCGGCACCCGCATTTGCGGTTCACCCCCTCTGGAAATTCTGTTGGCTTCCGACGAAAACGAACCCCGAAAGAACGAATCTGCTCCGGTATCGGAAGCCGTTCGATTGGAACTGGAAGCATTGGCCGCCGACCTGGCGGAGCAGAACGAGAGGGAGAATCGCAAGACATCGTCCAGCGACGAAGCTGGATCCGAAGAATTGCCTCCAACCAATCGATCCCCTCGATGAAACGCTTTCCCCTCCTCATCGCCCTGCTGTTTTCTGCCACTTTGCTGATCGCATGGGCCGGTCCTGGCGACCCCGGCTCCCTCGAGGTGACCAATCGTGATGGAGAATCGCTTCACCTTGGCGACGCGGGGACGTCTATTGTCAACGGCGTCTATCTCCCGAATGGGACAGCGAATGGGTACCCTAAATACCAGAAGGACAACTCAATTTTCGTGTACAAGGTGGCCAATGGGCGCTGGTACATATCGATGGTGGACGGCAGTGAGGTCGAAAGCGATGTCTATTACTACAGCCGTCCGGCCAGCACAGTGGATTTCGTCACAGACGGACGTGTATTCTTGGATTGGGTGGGTTGGGCCAATGGAGCTAACCCGGCTCCCGAACGGTGGTTGGACGGCTTTGGGCAGGACGTCATATTGGTGAACGATGAAGTTTCATCCTACGTTAACGAGGACGACGAAGGCAGTCGCAACCTAACCGTATTGATGCCGTCTCCGTCAAGCAACGATGTGACGGTGAACCTCAGCTATGCAGGCACCGCGACCGGCGGCGGCGTCGATTATACCGCTCCGGCATCGGTCATCATTCCGGCCGGCCAAAAGACGGCGACCGTCACGATCACGGCGGTGGACGATGCTATCGAAGACACGGATGAAACCATCGACGTCAGTATCGGCTCCGTCACAAATGGGACGTTCCAGGCGCCGAACACACAGACACTGACCATATACGATGATGACGCCCCGTTTCCCACGGTATTGATTGCGTCTGGTGCTGCTGTCGGCGGCACGGGAGTGACGGTGAACGGAACGTACACGCAGGTTGGGACCCGCAATGGTGTTCCGGAATACTACCGTCCCGATCCCGGTATCTACCTTTTCATGGATGCGGATGAATTTTGGTACTTCAACACTGAGGACGGCGATTACGATGCGGGTAGATCCCTGTACTCGACCGATGACAATTTCCGGCGCCCCTACCTGGAGGACGATCCTGCACCCGACAATTGGGTACCCGGAGACGTGTCTCCCGGGGCGCCCGGACCAACCATGTCGATCGGCGCGACGCCGCCACCGGCACCCGTCCTGGTCGAGTGCTTGATCAACGGGAGTTTTGAACTGCCAGCCGAAAACGACTACATCGGGTCACCGTCCGAAGATACCGTTCCCGGGTGGATGACGGTCAATTTCGACTATTTTGAGTATTGGCAAGTGCCATTGGCACCGTCCGTACCTGATGGTGTCCAAGTCATTGAACTGTATTCCGGCGGCCAGGAGACCATCTATCAAGATTTCCAGACCACGCCGGGTGAGGTGCTGTCGTATTCGTTCTACCATCGCCAACGGGACTCCGCCCAGGAATTGGCCAATGTTGCATTTGGTGCACCGGGTGCCACAACTGTTGTAGGCACCACAGAGGGCAGCACGACGTCGGCGTGGACGGAATTCACGGGGACCTACACGGTGCCGAGCGGCCAGACGCTTACCCGATTTGAAATCCAGGGTGCCGTCGCGTCTGTCAACTATAGTGGAACGGGAGGCAATCTCATTGATGCGGTGTCTGTTCAGGGCACATCCTGTCCGCCACCGGCAGCTGCTTCGCCCACCATCTGGTTTACCACATCGTCATCGTCCCTGGATGGCATGCCAGAAGGTTCATTCGGTGAAGAAGAAGGCACGATGACGCTCAGTGCCACGGTTCTGGACAACGAGCCGGTGGTTTCCGACGTCACCGTCGACTTCACGTTTGCCGACGTGACGGCGACCCGCGGCGAAGTGTACGACTACTCCGCGCCTATGAGTGTCACGATTCCGGCCGGTGAGTACTACGCAGAACTGGTCGTGTCGCTCTTCGACGATGATGTGTATGAAGGGGACGAGACCTTTACGGTTCAGATGGGATCGGGTAGCGGCTATGACGTAGACGATGACACGCCGCAGACCATCACCATCGTGGACGATGAAACTTCCCCGGTCATCTCGTTGGCCGCAACGCCATTGACCGTGATCGAAGGGAATAAAAAGGGGGGCACTGTGGAGTTGACGGTATCCCTGTCCGGCAAAAGCGCGTCGGTAACGGGGGTGGAGCTCAATTACGGAGGAACGGCAACCAAATCTGACTTCACCGGCGCAGGTGTCATCAAGATTGGGGCCGGAGCGCTGTCGGCCGTGACGACCTTGCAGATTGTGGGTGATCTGCTCGATGAGCCGGATGAGACGATCGTCGTGGCGTTGGCCTCACCCAGAGGCGGCACGATTTCGCCGGACGCCAGTTTGAATACGCAGACCATCACCATCACGGACGATGATGATGCGCCGGTCGCTACACTGACGCTGGACCCGCCTGGAAAGGACGAGGGACTCCGCATATTCACGATCGATGAAAATGGTGGCGAGACCACAGGAAAGGTGAAGGTCATAGCCACGCTCGACGCGCCCAGTGGATTCAATATCCAGATTCCATTGACCTTTCCGGACTTGCAGGAGGGTGGACTGACACTCGCCGTACCCGTTGTGGAGTGTGGAGCCTCAAAGAACTGCTCACCGGGAGCCGGCGACTACAGCATCTCACAGAACTTCATTTACATCCCGGCCGGACAGACCGCTGGTGCGGTCACCATTCTGGCGATTGACAACGCCGACTATGCGGGCGACCGGAATGCGTACGTCGTGGTCGGATCGCCATTGAGCAATGTAACCGCCAAGGCCTCTCCTGACGACCGTGTTACGGTGACCGTGAAGGAGGATGAAGCGTTCCCATTGAGCGCGAACACCTATTCGCAGGTCATCCAGGAGAATGCCACCCTCGTCATTGATCTGCTGACGATTGCTGCCGGCGCCACGAGCGTCACTGAGGTCACGAATCCGAACAACGGAGGCACGGCAACCCTGGATGTGGCGACGGGCAAGGTCACGTATACGCCGAAGGCCAATTACGTGGGAACGGAGAAATTCAGCTACACCGCATCCGGTGGCGGTCAGAACCGTTCCGGCGATGTGTACATCACCATTACGGCAGTTCCGGACAATCCCGTTGCTGTCGACGTGGCCCTGACCGGCTCGGACTACAAGGAAGACACCCCGTTCCAGGTGGCCCTTACAGAAATGGCGACCGATCCCGACGTCGGCGATGTGCTCACGTTCACCTTCGAAAGCCAACCGGCGAACGCCACGGTGACCGTTGATGGAAATGTGATCAAGGTGGTTCCGACGGCAAACGCGAACGGTGCCGATCAATTCACGTTCTCGGCAAAGGATCAGACGGGACTTGCATCGGAGACGAAAACCGTGTCATGGACGCTTGCTGCGGTGTATGACACCCCGACGTTTGCGAATGGCTCGACCTTCGATGTTGAGCTGGGCAAGAGTCGTGCATTGAATATCAATGACATCCTGAATGGGGTGGATGGTCCGTCCACGGTGTACCGGATTTACGCGATCACGAGCCCTGATCCCGGGCCGAAGCCGTGGGTGGCTGGAATCGATGTCACAATGAAGACCACGAATGGAAATGGTCTTGTGATGGACAAGGATCAGAAGACACTGACCTATACCGCCTCATCGGACTTTGAGGGATCTGAGGAGGTCACGGCTATTGTCGTCAACACCCTCCCGGGTCCGTTTGTACTGAATGATATCAACAATCCGTTGAAGTCGTTCGGTGCGGACTTCGTCACGCTGACTTTCAAGGTCGTCTCGCCGTCGACGGTTGTCGCACTGACGGCCCCTGACGGAGACCCGGCCCAGTATCCGATCTACCGGACGGACGGTGGAACCGGATCTCCGAATACGCGGACATACGCGCTGGATGCCGGCTCGGCCGTGGGCCTTGAAACCACGGTTGTCCTCGAATCCACCGGTTCGGCGGTACTCGGCACCGACTTCAGGATCACGGACATGAATGGCGCCGAAACGACGACGTTCAAGATTGCCGCGGGCTCGAAAAGTGCATCGTTCAAGATTCTGGCACTGCCGGGGACTGAGTCCCGTGTCATTGGACTGTCCATCAAGTCCGTCACACCGGGCTCGGCCTCGACGACGGCCAAAACGCTGACTATTCCGCTTGTTGCCGGGAAGGCTCCGACGGTTGAGATCGCCGAATCGAATTCCTCGTCCACCAGCATTCACGAGGGCGGTCCGCTGACCGACGGCGGTGCCGGAACGTCATTGAAATGGGTTGGACTGCGTTTGGCCGATGGTGCCACCGCTGCGGCGGACATCCCGGTTACCGTTTCATTTTCCGGAGCGACGCAAGGTGTGGACTTTGAAGTCCGTTACCACAAGAACAGGGTCGAAGGTTCAGTCGGAGTCCTTTCGAATGGTTCCATGTTCGAAATCGGGAAAGGCCTGAAGGATGCGTGGTTGGAAATCCGTGCACTGGACGATGAGATGTACGAAGGCGACGAGACGCTGATGATTACGATCGTTTCGGCCGTGGGCGCGCAGCCCGCCATGTCCTTCACTTCACTCGCCATCAAGATTGTGGATAATGACGTGGCTTCGATCGAGACCTTCGATGACTACGTGTCTGTACAGATGGAACTCCAGTGCCCCGACTGTCCATTCCCGACCCCGGACATTGGCGAGGTGGTGATTGACCCCGCTGACCTGCTGGCCAACGACTCGCAGGCCGGTCGAAGTGTCAACATGCTGCAGGTGACCTCGTTGACCAGAGGCACGGATCGATCATCAAGTGTGGATGTGGACATCGTGATTGGCAAGGAAGGGAGCACGTATCGGGTTCGCGTGGAAAGGGGCCCTGGTGGCGAGTTTGGTACGCCTGTGCTTGACTACCGGGTGATTGGCACGGAAGGTGCAGCTACGTTCCCGTTCAATGGCACAGAGGCTGATAAATCAGCGTGGTATACGGCGAATGCTGAATTGTGGGCAACGGGCCACGTGGTAATCGAAGAAGGCGTAAGGTCGAATCGCGCGACGGTTAGTGTCACCCAGACCGGAGCCTACCAGAACCAGCCGATTCAGCTTGAGTCGCCGCTAAACACAACGCTTGAAGCCGTGCAGAGCACGACCAATCCGTCTCCCAAGCCGCTTCCTGCGGGCGTGGAGTCGCCCGTCGGATTCCTGCGATTCAATATCACCAACGTTCAGAACGGTGCCGCGCGGGTCGCAGTGACACTTCCACCCGGCGCTACGGTGTCGGAGTATTGGAAATACGGTCCTCGCGTGGGAGCCAATGTTGAATGTCCTGCCGCCGCCGCATCTGCCGCCAATAGCGCCTGTGAGAAGGGGAAGGAAGCCAACTGGTATAAATGGGACTACGACGAGGCCAAGGGTTACGGCGCAAGGCAGGAGTCAATCCCAGGCGGCAAAGTACTCGCCTTGTACTTCAAGGATGGCCAGCTCGGCGACTTCGACATGGAAGTCAACGGCGTCATCGTTGACCCGGGTGTGCCGGTATTCACGACCAATGTCGCTCCCGTCGTCGTATTGGACAGCGCAGTCGTTGTGGAAGACAACGCGGTCGATATCGACTTCCTGACCAATGATTCAGACGCTGATGGCGATGCGTTGGTCTATGCCATTACAACCGATCCTGCCAATGGTACATGGTCCGATAACGGTGACGGCACGGGTACCTACACACCGAACGCCGACTTCTTCGGCACGGACTCATTCACGTACACGATTGACGATGGCTACGCCAACGCTGAAGTTGGTACAGTGACTATCGAGGTGACCGGCACGCCGGACCTTCCGATTGCCATTGATGATGCCGCAACGACCGCTTCGGGCGTCAAGGTGTCGGTGAATGTCTTCGCCAACGACTACGACCCGGACGGAGACGAGCCGTTCTACCTGTCGGCCATCAGCAATCCAGCGAACGGTGTGGCGGCTTTCATGTCGGATGGAACGGTGACCTACACGCCGAACACCGGCTTTGTGGGCCAGGACACGATAACGTATTCCATCACGGACGGCGTATCGGGCATCTTTGCGCAGGCTACAGTGTCGATCACGGTAACCGGTACCGCGGCAGGCCCCGTGGCGTCTGCTGATGTATCCACGACCGCCGAGGAAACGGCGGTCAATGTGGATGTATTGGCGAACGACATCAATCCGCAGGGAAATGCCCTGGCAGTCGCGTCGTTCACGCAGGGCGCCAACGGTACGGTCACGGCAGGAGAGGGCGGAACGCTCGTCTACACGCCGGCGGCTGACTTCAACGGCACGGACACGTTTACCTACACGGTCACGGATGGCGGAGTCACGAGCGGCGCGGTCACGGTTACCATTTCCGTTACGGCGGTGAACGATGCACCGGTCTTTGAGACCGGCGCTGCCATATCCGGTACGGAAGGTGGGGTCGTGATTGGCGGCGCGGTGCATCCAGAAGCATCTGAAGCCCAATATCAGGTGACGTTCTCTGGAACTGCCAGCGACGTGGACGACGCGGAGCTGACGTACAGCTACCAGTTGGCCTCGCGGACAGACTTCACGGAAGTGCTCCTGACGGCACCCGCATCGGCCGAGGGAGCGTCCATTCCCTGGACGGACATCCTGGATGCGCTCGCCGCAGCCAATATGGTGCCCGGAGCCGAGATCACGATCGCCCAGCGCATGGTGGTGACGGATACCGGAGGACTTTCCGCACGCACGGAAGCCCAGGAAATCACGTTCATCCGCGGATTCATAACGGCCAACGGAGAGATCGGGGAGTTGCCGACGGAATACTTCCTTGATGGCAACTACCCGAATCCATTCAATCCAGTGACGACCATTCGTTTTGGATTACCCGCATCGGGCGATGTCAGCGTGGTGGTCTACGATTTAATGGGTCGCCAGGTGGCCATGCTCGTTGCCGGCACGCTGCCGGCGGGTGTCCACGAGGTGCGGTTCGATGCGTCGAACCTGCCGAGCGGCGCGTACATCTACCGGCTTGCAACGCCTGCCGGGCAGTACGTCAAAACCATGATGCTGTTGAAGTAGACGGTTCGACGGCCGGAGCCGCCTCAGCCAATCTCAACCGATCGTCCGGTTCAGGTAGGCCTTGAGGCGGCTCCAGGCGTCTGCGGCGGGGGCGGTCCGGACGTCCGGATCTTCGTCGACCCGCAGCCAGAAACCGTGGTTGACGGCATCGTAGATGTGCAGGTCGTGCTCCACGCCAACCGAGTCGAGCGCGGCTTCGAAGCGGGCAACGCTTTCGGGAGCGGGTCCATTATCCAAGGCGGCAAATGTGCCATAGACTTCGTGGTCCATGGTGGCGAGCACAGCCGGATCTTCAACCAGGCGTCCGTAGAAAATGGCGGTGGCGTCATGATCGTCTCCGTCCAGTCCGTAGGACAACACAATGCCGCCGCCGAAGCACCAACCCACGGTGCCGACCTTGCCGGTAACGTCGCCACGCGACTTGAGGCTGGCCACGGCGGCGTTCAGATTGGCGACTACGGCGGGCATGTTGCCCGTCGCTTCGGTCATGAGGGCCACGTTTTCTTCCCGGTTCGATCCCGTGCTTCCCCCGTACAGGTCGGCAGCCAGGGTGACGTAGCCCTCGGCGGCGAAATCATCGGCCATTTGCCGCACCCGGTCCGTCAGACCGTTCCATTCGTGGACCAGGACCAGCGACGGGAAAGGACCATCGCCTTCGGGCACGGCCAAATAGCCGGTCGTAGCACTGTCTCCATCCACGTAATGGAAGTCCTGACCCGTCAGGGCACCTCCTTCACCGATGATGGCCGGTGGCAGGTCCACGGCCGGTTCAATCGGGGTGTCCGGAGTCGGCTCAGCGCATGCACCGATGAAAAGGACCATCAGTAGGACAGCGATTGTTCGCAGGAGGGGCATATAAATGGGGACGAGCGAGGTCATGGGAGTCGGCACGGGTATGAGAACAGGCATGGGATCGGCAATCGGGAAAAAGGAGACGGAATTCGGGTTCTGGTAAATCGAAGTATCGCATATACGTACCCGGAATCGCAATCCATGTAAGCAAAATGCTCTGCGTTTGATTTTGGGTAAATTCGTTCATTGATTGGATTTGTGTATCCTCGTCGAACCCAGACACCTCCAATCCCGGTCCAATCATGCCCCGTTCCGGCATCATTCCCATCGTCCTGTTGTTCGCCCTTACGTCGGTCCATTGCGGCCCGGAAACCCTGCAGGGCGAGGAAATCGCCCTACTGACATCCGCCCCGGCGGTGCCTCCGCCCATCACGCGATCGCATCCCACGAAAGTCATCGTGGAATTGGAGACCACCGAGGAAGTGGGCCGTCTTTCCGACGGCGTCGAGTACACCTTCTGGACCTTCGGGGGGGAGGTCCCGGGCAAGTTCATCCGGGTCCGGGAGGGAGACCTGGTGGAGTTCCACCTGAACAATCATCCGTCCAGCAAAATGCCCCACAATATCGACCTTCATGCCGTCACGGGACCCGGCGGTGGTGCAGCGGCATCGTTCACGGCACCGGGCACGGGAACGACGTTCTCGTTCACCGCCCTCAATCCGGGACTGTACATCTATCATTGCGCCACGGCCCCGGTGGGCATGCATATCGCCAATGGCATGTACGGACTTATCCTGGTCGAACCGAAGGAAGGATTGCCGCCTGTTGACCGGGAGTACTATGTGGTGCAGAGTGAATTCTATACCAGGGGCGACTATGGCGCACCGGGCCTGCAGCCGTTCGACATGGAAAAGGCCATTGAAGAAGATGCCGACTATGTGGTCTTCAACGGATCGGTCGGTGCACTGTCGGGGGACAATGCCCTGACGGCGAATGTCGGAGAACGGATCCGATTGTACGTCGGCAACGGCGGTCCGAATCTGATTTCATCGTTCCATGTGATCGGGGAAATTTTCGATAACGTCTATACGGAGGGGGGGACGGAGATCAACCAGCACAACGTACAGACCACCCTGGTGCCGGCCGGCGGGGCGGCCATGGTCGAGTTCACGGTGGATGTGCCCGGCAACCTGATCCTGGTTGACCACGCCATCTTCCGCGCGTTCAACAAGGGCGCCTTGGCCATGATGACCGTGCACGGCAATGAAAATCCTGACGTGTATTCAGGTCTGCAGGAAGAGACCGTGTATCTGCCGGAGGGCGGCGCCATCCAGGAGATGCCAAGCGCCGATACAACCGGCGGGGTAGCCCTGGACGAGGATCCGATGGTCGCCGGGGCCCGGCTCTTCGCATCCAATTGTGCGGCCTGCCATCAGCCCGAAGGCCAGGGTCTGGCCGGAGTCTTTCCACCGCTTGCCGGATCGGACTACCTGCTGCAGGATCCGACGCGGGCCATCAATGCCGTGGTACACGGACTGTCAGGCGAGATCGTCGTCAATGGGGAGACGTACAACGGCGTCATGCCCGGTGTCCGCCTGAGCGATTCCGAAGTGGCGGCCGTCATGACCTACGTGCTGAACTCCTGGGGCAACGATGGCCCGGAAATCACACCGATGGATGTGACGCGGGTGCGCAGTCAGCATTAGCACTGAGGACATCCAAGACGTCCAACGCCGAATACGAGAGGGATCCCGGCTTCTGGAAGTCCCCGATGAACCGGGTTTCGTCACCCAGCGTGACGATGGGGGCCTCCACATAGCCGTCCTTCCGGGGCTTGGCCATTCCGCCCGTCGCCAACAGGTTGTTGCACAGGCACGTCCGACCGGCGGTGTCGTCCGTAACGCCGCCTTTCCGGGCATAGTCGTCCACGGGCTCGGCCGGGCATCGGTATTCCATGCGACCATCCTCCGTCACGGACAGGGTCCGGAGCAGGCCGACATCGCAGAGCCGGGGCCGTTCGGCGTAAACGTCCGGACGGGACATGGTGGCGGGCAAATCAACCACCTTGAACGGAAACCCGGTGGGGGACGTGACTGGACTCGTGTGCACGACCCCTGTCGGTTGGTTGGAAATCCATTCCAGGGTCGCCGCCTTCAGCGTCGGCTCCATGCCGGACTCCTCACACAGGGCGAAGGCCGTTCCGACCTGAATGCCTGCGGCCCCTTCCGCCATCGCTTCGGCCAGACCACCCGGGCGGCCGAATCCCCCGGCCAGCCAGAACGGTTTTCCGAGGGCGCGCATGCCGGCAAGGTCCACGTCATCCTTGGGACCATAGATGGGTTCTCCGGCTTCGGAGAGGGTCAGTTTCCCGCGGGGAGGTGCATTGTGTCCGCCAGCCGTCGGACGCTCCACGATGAACCCGTGGATTTCACCCTCGCTGCGTTTCAGGAGCGCCTGCGCCAGAACAACGGATGACACGATGGGGATGAACTTCGGGCGTTTCAGCGGCCCCAACCGTTCCCGTGCGCCCGGAAATACACGCTCTGGGTCGAATGCGATGGTGGCATTGCCGCCCGCGACATCCAGCCGGTACTCGACGGGCTCGTGTCTGGCCAGGCGGTCCAGCAGCCCGGCGATCTGGGTCGGTATGCCGGCACCCATCAGGACGTAGTCGACCCCGGCCAGCATGGCCCCGTAGAGCGACGCCGCGGTCGGCATCTGGATTTTTTCAAGCAGGTTGAGCCCCACTGGATTCCCATGACCCCGTTTGGCCAGGTGGATTTCCACAAAGTTGCCCAACGCAGTCAGCCGGTCCAGGAAACGGGCCGGCTTGATGGTATACATGGGATGCGCCACGTAGGGCGTTCCTTCCTGACGTCCTCCCGGCACGAAATACCGGTCGAGGACGCCCCTGACCGGCTCGGCGAATGGAAACGCGGCGAGGGCCTGGCGCATGCGTTCCAAGGGATCGCCGTCCTGGAGGCGCGCCGTCAGCAAGTGGCTGATGCCGGTTCCGGAAACCACCCCGAGCTGTCCGCGGCCGGAAACGGCCGCCGCCAATTGCCAGTTGGAAATGCCCACACCCATGCCGCCCTGGATGATGGAAGGAAAAGTGCTCATCGGGATCCCAAGTATTGTGGAGTAAAAAGTCCGCAATACAACGACGCATCACCACGAAGGTTGCACGCGTACCGGTCCTATCGGTACTCCGGGTTCGGGTGGTCGAATCGCTGCCCGGCATCCCAGGCCGTGCGCTGGTTTCCATGGGCCGGCACGCCGCCCGCATCCTTCAGCATCCGCGCCATGTGCATCAGATTCCACGTCATGAACGTGGTATTGCGCTGCGTGAACGCGTTGCCGAATCCGGCGCGCGTACCGTCGTCGAGCGTATCGCCATAGCTCGGGCCCGGACCGGCCTCGCCAATCCAGCCGGCATCGGCCTGCGGCGGGATGGTGTATCCAAGATGTTGCAGCGCATAGAGTACGCCCATGGACACATGCTTGATGCCGTCTTCGTTTCCAGTCACCAGACAGCCCCCGACCTTGCCGTAGTAGATGTACTGACCCTTGTCGTTCGTCTGGGCGGACTGGGCATACAGCCGCTCAATGACCCGGGAGCACACTGAAGACCGTTCCCCGAGCCAGATCGGCGTGCCGAGAACCAGAATATCGGATTCGCGGACAATGTCGAAGAGGGAAGGCCAGTCGTCTTGGTCGGCCCCGTGCTCGCGCATGTCCGGTTGGACGCCCGGTGCAAGAACGTGGTCCACGGCCCGGATCCGCCGCACATTCACCCCTTGTTTCTCCATGATGCCCGCCGAAACGTCAATCAGCAGATCGGTATGCGACGGTTCGGGGGAGCGCTTGAGCGTGGTGTTGATGAATACGGCAGTGAGGTTGGAATAATCGGCCATGGTCACTTTTTCCTGCTTTTCCTCTTGGTGTCTGGACCCGACTTATCGTTTCACATGCTGTTCCACGCGTTGGAGCGCATCCCGGATATCCGACAGAAGGGCGATCACGGACGGATCGGACGACACAAGCGTTTCACCGGCCGACGCCAACGATCGTGCGTGCGAGGAGGGTACATCTCCCGCCAGCTTGTCCCGCTGCGCGATCACGGCTTCCTGGAAGGCATGCACATCCCGGATGCCGACCAACTTGGCATCGGCCTGTCCCTGTGGGCCACTGCTGCCCGCCGTCTCGATCTGCAGGCTTGTAATGCCCAGCCAGCGCTGGAACGGACCGTGGTGCAGGCTCATGTCCTGGATCTTGTCCAGCATGATGGTCTTGTCCTTCCGGAACACCACGCCACGGGAAATGCGCAGCCGCCGCTCGGTCAGTTCGCACCGGATGGAGTCGAAATAGCGCCCGGCCCACCACCACCCGGCGAACAGCCATATGGGCAGGATGGCAATGCCGATTACGCTGATGAACAGGATACCCAGGCTGCTCAGGAACAGATACAGCTTGAGTTTGGTGTCGAACGTGGCTTTCGCCAGCACGGGTTCAGACATGATGCACTCCGGATGGGTTTTCGCCGAAGATACGCGTCAGAGCGTGTACCGGACCTGCACAAAGCCGTTATCGGATGCGTCGCAGCCCGTCAAGGTGAGTTGCGCTTCTGGAATTCCCGAAGCAAACAGCGGAATACCGTCCCCCAGTACCACCGGAATGACGGTGATGGTGATGTCGTCAATCAGTCCGGCAGAGAAGAACCGCTGGATGGTCACACCGCCGTCAATGTACAGGTGCTGCTTTCCTTCGGCCGCCAGGGCATTCACGACCGTGGTCGGTTCGCCGGCCATGACGCGAACGTGGTCCGTCAAGTGCCGGGGGATGGACACGGCGCTGTCCGAAAGGACAACCAGAGGGGTACCGGCGTACGGCCAGGGTTCGAACGTGAGGACCTTTTCGAAGGTGTTGCGGCCCATGACGATCGTGTCGATGGTTCGGATGAAATCAGTGTACTGCACGCCTTTCATGGGCGACGCAGAATATTCGGGGCGGTGCAACCAGGAAATGTCACCGTCGGAACGGGCGATGTAGCCGTCCAGGCTGGTGGCGATGTAAACGGAACAGGTCATGACTGCCAGATCATGTCGGTGGGGGATTCGTGCGCGAGATGGAATCCGAGCCGCCGCGCCACGGCCACGCTCGGGGCGTTGGCCGGATCGCATCGGATTTCAAGGGTCGTGAGGCCGGGCCAGGGTGTCGCCACACCCGGAATGGCGCGGATGGCCTCTGTAGCATATCCCTTGCCCGTGGCATCGTTCCGCAGCCAGTAGCCGATTTCCAATCGGTCCGCTTCAGAAATCCGGGTTCGGTGGTCCCGAGTCCGGGGGAACAGGCTGATTTCGCCGAGCGGCAATAGTGGGCCCTCTGCCTCGAATATCGCCCATCGGAATGCCTGCCCGGCGGCGAAATCCGCACGCCAGTCCGCAATCCGGGCTTCCAGTTCGGGGATCGTGCCCGGCCTGGAGACCCGTGCCGGGATCCATCCTGTCAGATGCTCCTGGTTCACGGCCAGGACACGGGCGAGCCCTTCGGCATGATGCGTGTCCCACGGACATAATAGAAGCCGGGAGGTCTCCACGAAGGTATTGAACGCCGGGCGCTCCATGTAGGTCAGATCGGGAAACACGGGCTCGTCGTGCGGCCGGGATTGCTCCACAAAGCCAAGGGCGGAATACAGCCGGATTGCGGCTTCGTTGGCCGGATCCACATTCAGGCTTATGCCGGACGCGCCCTGCTCCACGGCATGATCCATGAGCGCCATCACCAGCCGTCTCCCGAATCCCTGTCCGCGCAGGTCGGGCGCTACAATGAGCCGGCCGAGGTGGAAGCGATGCCTCTCCTTGCGGACCAATTGTCCGAATGCAACGAGATCACCTCCGTCCGTGTCACGGTGGCCGGTCGTGTTGTTTTCACGCCTTGCGCAAAATGCCAAGGATGTGTACCGGTCAAAACCGATTTCTTCGGACAACTCCGCCAGGGTGAAGGGCCAGGAAATACGCGGGCCCGCCCAGCGTCGGCAATCGTCTTCGGATCCAATCCAGCCGGCAACGGTGGCGAGATCGGCGTGCGTGGCGGGACGCATCAGGCAGCCTCTTCCACAATCGCGGCGCCCAGACGAAGCACGCCGTCCATCAGTGCATCGGCATCGGCGAGCGTGGTCCGGTGGCCAACGAACGCTGCACGGATGGCGTTCCGACCGCCAATCCGGGTGCTGGACGGGACGGCAATGCCCTTTTCCTGCAATTGAAGAAGGATTTCCCGGTTGAGTTCGTCCAGAGCGTTGTCAGAAAGTGCTCGGTCCGAAGGCCGGTAGCGGAAGCATACGATGTTGAGGGGGGCCGGGGCGAGGCGTTCCAGATCGGCATGTGCGTCCACCCGGCCCGCCACATGCTGTGCTTGTTCAACGTTGCGCTCCACGGCCTCCACGAACCGGTCCATTCCGTAGGCCTTCAGCGACATCCACACCTTGAGCGCCTTGAACCCGCGGGTCAAATCCACGCCCCGGTCGGCAAAGGGCAGTCCGCCAGCCATGACGCCGCGCTCGTACGGGGTGAGATACGCTGCAGGCGCCGCAAACGCCTGTCGATGCGCCGCGGCATCCCGCACCAGTACGCACGCGCAATCAAACGGCATGGAGCCCCATTTGTGGACATCGAAGGCCAGGGAATCGGCCCGCTCCATTCCGGCAACCTGGGGTCGCAGGGCCTCGGACGTCCAGGCCCAGGCGCCGAACGCCCCGTCCACGTGGAACCACAGGTCCTCCTCGGCCGCCAGGTCGGCAAGCGCCACCAGATCGTCCGATGCCCCGGTATTCACGGTCCCGGCCGTTCCCATGATGCAGAACGGCACCCGTCCGGCGGCGCGGTCCTCCTGGATGGCGGTGCGCATGGCGGCCACGTCCACGCGGAATTCCGCGTCGGACGGAATCCGGCGGAACGCCCGATCGCCGAGCCCGAGCAACTCCATGGCCTTGCGTGCCCAGCCGTGCGTCTCATCGCTGCCGTAGACCATCAATTCCGGTCCGGCGCGAAGGCCGTCCGCGCGCGCATCGAAAGGCGCCTTTGTGCGAAGGGCCGTGGCCAGCGCGAGCGTGTTGGCCATGGATCCGCCCGTGACCAGCAGGCCGCTCGCATCGTCCGGAAAACCCATGGCCTCGGCGAGCCACCGGATGACTTCCATTTCCACCAGCTTGGGGGCGTGGTTGAAGCCCGCCAGATGGGCATTGAGGGCCGACGCCAGCATGTCGCAGAGGGCGGCGAAGGCCGTCCCGTTGCCCTGCACCCAGCCGAAGAACCGGGGGTGCAGATTCCCGCTCGGATAGGGACGGACCCGCTCCAGGAACGCACTGTACGCGGCCTCCTCGCCTTCGCCGGTGCGCGGAAGGGGCGCCTGGAACGAGGCGGCCACCTCGTCCGGCATGGCCTGCCACGCGGGCGTGTCGGACAGCCCCTGCAGATGGTCGAGCGTTTGGTCCACCATCCGGTGGGCAAGACGGCGGAAATCGTCCCAGTTCGCAGGATCAAGGCTCATTTTGGACCGGTGTTTGGCGTGCGGCGTGCAGGGGCGGCTGAATTTTGTATGCGAACGCTGCGCGGCGGGTGTGTTCCAGTCGCGGGCGTGCTAACCTGTGGCATGAACATCCTCACTGTAGACGAACTCCGCAAGAGCTTCGGCGTGAAGCCGCTCCTGGAAGGGGTCACTTTTGGCCTGGCGGACGATGAGAAAATGGGCCTCATCGGCGCCAACGGCTCCGGCAAGACCACGCTCATGCGCATTATTGGCGGTCTTGAACCGGCCGATGCGGGACGCATAATCATCCCGAAAACCGCCCGTGTGGCCTATTTGCCCCAGGATCCCGAGTTCGATCCCACCATGTCGGTCCTCGATGCGGTGTTCGACCAGGGCGACCCGACGCTCCGGTTGCTGCACGATTATGAAGAAGTATCCCGGAAGCTCTCGGCCGGTGAGGATCCGGACGGGAAGATCCTGGCGCGGATGAGCGAGCTGAGCCACCGGTTGGACGTGACGGGCGCGTGGGATCGGGAGGCCGAGGCGCATGCCATTCTGGACCGGCTGGGTATTGAGGATACCGACGCCAAGGTCGGGACCCTGTCCGGCGGGCAGCGGAAGCGGGTGGCACTGGCGCGGGCGCTGCTCATCCAACCCGAGCTGTTGCTGCTTGACGAGCCCACGAACCACCTGGACACGGAGACCATTGCGTGGCTGGAAGCGTATCTGGCACGATTCCCGGGGGCGCTGCTGCTCGTGACGCATGACCGGTACTTCCTGGACCGGGTCACGAACCGGATGCTGGAAGTGCATCCGGGTGGGGTATCGAAGTACGTTGGCAATTACTCCCGGTATCTGGAACTGAAGGAGGAGCAGGAACGGCTGGAGTCGGCCACCGAGCAGACGCGGCGCAACCTGGCGCGACGGGAACTGGAGTGGCTCCGGCGGGGCCCGAAGGCCCGGACGTCGAAGGCCAAGTACCGCGTGGAGCGGGCCCAGGCGTTGCAGGAAGACGGCAAGACGGGCCCCGATGCCTCTTTGGAATTATCGGCCGCTGTGTCACGTCTGGGCAAGAAGGTCATTGAGCTGCACGACGTCCGGAAGGCGTGGGACGGGCAGGTGGTTGTGGACGGCTATTCGCGCCTGTTCACGAAGGATGACCGGATTGGCATCATCGGACCGAACGGTGCGGGCAAGACGACGCTGCTGGAAATGATTGCCGGTCGCCTGGAGCCTGACTCCGGAACGGTGGAGGTCGGATCCACCGTCGTGGTCGGGTACTTCGATCAGGAAGTCCGCACGTTGAACCCGGCGCTGCGCGTCATAGAGACGGTGACCGAGGTGGCGGACCACGTCAAGACGGCCGATGGCCAGGTGATTTCCGCCAGCCAGATGCTCGAGCGGTTCCTGTTTGCACCGGCCGTGCAGTACACGCCGGTGGCGAAGTTGTCGGGTGGGGAGCGGCGCCGATTGCACCTGCTGCTGGTGCTCATGGCGGCCCCGAACGTGCTCCTCCTCGACGAACCGACCAACGACCTGGACATTCCGACACTGGCCGCACTGGAAGAGTATCTGGATTCCTTTGCGGGTGTGGTACTCGCGGTATCGCATGACCGCTGGTTCCTGGACCGCACGGTCGACACCATCCTGCACTTCGAGGGAGACGGGCATATCAAGGAATACCCCGGCAACTATTCGGCGTGGTTGGAGCGGGTGGGCGAAGAGGAGGCAGAGGCCGCGTCTGCCGCTGCGTCTGCGTCTGCCGCCCCTGCGGCGCCGAAGTCGGCCGCCCAGCCCACGCCACAGTCGAAAAAGGCTGGTTCAGACGCGAAGGCGACCCCACCGAAGCCAACCCAGCCGATGACGAAGCTCTCCTTTAAGGAGCGCAAGGAAATGGGCGAGCTGGAGGAGCGGATTGCCGCCGCGGAGGCCCGTATGGCCGTAATCGACGCAGAAATTGCGGAGAATGCGTCGGATTTCGAGCGGGTAGCGGCCTTGACGGAGGAATTGGGCGCGATTACGACCCGCCTGGAGAAGGATGTGGAGCGATGGGGCGAACTCGCGGAGCGGGATCAGTCGGCGTGACCCGAGTCATAAGGTTCTGAGGGTTGGGACGTTGATTGTGCCCGCAGGCCCCACAGGGACAGCCCCGCGGCAGCGAACGAGAGGACAGCGGTAATCCCGAGCAGGGTGGCAACGAGTGCCTCTGCCGCCGGGGATGCCGAGGCGCCGGCCGACGCAACCGGGGTCATATTGCCGGCACCCAGCAGTGCCCCGGCCATGCATCCGGCCCAGTTGGCCCAGCTGGAACCGATCCAGGACCATTCCAGAACAGACCGGTTGCGCGCGGAAAGGCGGAAGCGGGGCCATATGATTCCCACCCCCAACAGCAATGCGGCACTCAGGATGCCGATGGTATGCGCCGACAGCCCGAGTCGCGGAATGGGCATGGCAGGAACGAACAGTCCCCCGACGAGGGCGACCAGGAACAGGGCGAAGGCGTGTCGCAGCAGTCGATCATTCATGGAAAGAATGTACGGATGCTCCAGCGTATCTTTCATGTTCTGTACTCCGTCCATTTTTCGGCCCCAAGACTCGCATGCACACCATCTCCTATTCGCCGCTGACGCTGCCCCGGACCCTTGTCCGTTTGTCTCGATTGGCCTTTACTCAGGCTGAAGGTACCCGTCAGGCAGGCGTTCTTGCCGTGGTATTGGTTCTGTCTCTGGCCATGTGTATGTCTGTCGTGAATCCTGCACATGCCCAGCAACAGGTCGCCAAGTCGGGCGCGGCCGAGGGGGTCGCGGACGGGAAGCAGATGGCAACACAGGAGGCCAATCAATTCGGGTGGGCCCTGGCGGTGGACGGTGAATGGGCGTTCGTCGGTGAACCCCAGTCGCGATTCTTTCAGTCGAACGCGGTCATGGTGTTCCGTCACGACGGCAGCGCGTGGGCGCCGGTCGATACGCTCACCGGTCCGAACCGAGGCGCGCGCTTCGGTGCCGCATTGGCGTTGTCCGGCGGGTCGCTGTACGTCGGTGCGCCCGACGACGACGGAACGGGCGGCGTCCATGTCTACACGTTGGAAGGGGACACCTGGACGTGGTCTTCGGTGGTGCGTCCTGACCCGTCGGTCCCGGGAGCCGGCTTCGGCACGGCCCTGGATGTGGACGGAGACCTGCTGCTCGCCGGCGCCCCCTACGAGAACGGCAACAACGGTGCCATCTACACCTTTTCGCGCCAGGCCGGCAGTGGATCCGGATCGACCTGGGAGCAACAGGCCCGGTTGGAAGGCACGCTGTCCGGTGAGGCCCTCTTCGGATTTTCGGTCACCTTGGCCGGGGAAGGGGCCGTGGTCGGTGCCCAGTACAGCGCGGGGCGCGCGGGTGTGGCCTACTACTTCAAGCGGGATGCATCCACCGGCTCCTGGACGCTCGAGCAGGAATTCACGGGATCCGGCGTCGTGAGCGGCGGTCGGTTCGGCCGATCCGTATCGGGCGGTCCGACGGCGCTCGCCGTCGGTGCTCCGGCATTCGAGGGCGGACGCGGGCGCATCTTCACGTACTCCTACAAACCGAGCATCTCGCGGTGGGTTGAATCCCAGGGACTTTCCATGTCCGGCGGATCGTCCACAGGCTACTTCGGGTGGCACGTCGCCCTGCACGGAGATCGCTTGATGGCCGGAAGTTTCTCGAATGGACGGACCCAGGTATACCGCGTGGACGCCGAGGTCTGGAGTCTGGAGCAGGACATGGCCGTGCCGGTCCAGACGTCCAACGTCCAGTTCGGTTACGTCACGGCCCTGTCCGCGGACGCGGCGCTGGTCAGTGGTGGCAATGCGGAAACCGTGTATTTCTATGACCGGAGTACGCCGCAGTCCGGACTCGCGTTTTCGGGCAGCTGGGGCATTGAGTCGGACCTGCCATCGGCCATTACGGGAGGCGCTGCGTGCCAGGACGGTACGGCTGCAGGATTTCCTTGCGAAGGGGTGGATCTGTTGTCCTTCCTGCCCATCGAACAAATCGGTGGAGCGGCAGGGACCCGCCTGAATGACATCTGGGGATGGACGGATCCGGCCACCGGTACGGACTATGCGCTCGTTGGTCGTACCGACGGAACGGCGTTCGTCGATCTGGCCGATCCACGTGAGCCCCGCTATGTAGGCACGCTGCAGACGCGCACGAACGCATCCACCTGGCGCGACATCAAAGTGATCAACGATCATGCCGTCATCGTGGCAGACAATGCGGGCAGTCACGGCATGCAGGTGTTTGATCTGGCCAACCTGCGGAATGCCACCGGCGCCCCGGTCAACTTCCAGCCGACCACCGTCTATACGGCGTTCGGTTCGGCCCACAATGTGGCCGTGAACGAGGCATCGGGCCACGCGATTGCCGTGGGCATTTCGGGTGCCCAGAGTGTGCCGGCGGGGGCGGTCTGCGGCCCCGGCCCGCATCTCATCGACATGTCCAATCCGGCGTCACCCGTTTTTGCCGGCTGCTACCTTCCGGGTCACGGCCGCAGCTACTCGCACGACGTGCAGTGTGTCCGGTACAACGGACCGGACACCGCCCACGCCGGCAAGGACATCTGCGTGGGCTCGGATGAGGTCGGCATTTCCGTCACCGATGTGTCCAATACGACGGTGGGCAAGGAGCTCAGTCGCCTGGCCTATCCGGCGGTCGCCTACGCCCACCAGGGCTGGTTGACCGAAGACCACCGCTATTTCTTCCTGGGCGACGAACTGGATGAGTCCCGGGGACTGGCCTCCAACACGCGGACACTGCTGTTCGACCTGGAGGACCTGGACGAGCCCGTGCTGGTCGGTGAAATCCTGGGCGCATCGGCCTCCATCGACCACAACATGTACACGCACGGCGGTTTGTTGTACCAGGCGAACTATGCCAGCGGACTGGTCATCCTGGACCTGAACGCGACATCCACCCTTTCTCCGCAGAGCATCTCACAGGTGGCCTCATTCGATGTGTACCCGGGTGACGACGGTACGGCATTCGTTGGGGCATGGAGCGTCTACCCGTACTTCGACAGCGGCGTGGTCCTGGTTTCGGGGATCGAAAGTGGACTCTACGTGCTGAAGCTCTCGAGCAACACGTCTACGGCCGTCGCGCCCCGTCCGGACACGCGTCCAATTCGTCCGGGAGATGTCCGCCTGCAGGTCTATCCGAATCCATCCCAGGATGGGGTCACCGTGTCGTTCGAAACGAACGGAACCGGCCCGGTCCGCGTCGATCTGTATGACGGGCTTGGCCGCCGCGTCCGCCACATCCATGACGGCGTGGGAGGCACCAATGGCCCGACGACGGTCCGTATCCTGACCGACGGTCTGCCGGGCGGTATCTACTTCGTTCGCGCCCTGTCCGCCGGGAAGGTGGTCTCGACGCCACTCGTTGTAGCCCGGTAAGCCAGGAGGAAGAGAACGGCCAGGACGAGATCAATGAGCACCGGTGGCAACATGTCGGCGGTGACGCGGCCACCCGCAATCATGTACAGCACAGGCACGCCGAACAACAGCTTTTCGGCGATGGCGGGCAGCATCATGGGCCGGAAGCGGAAGACGTCCCATGAAATCAGGAGGAACGCCAGCTGCCAGGCCAAGGCGACACCGACAAAGCCGTAGTACTGCTCGGGTCGGTTCGTGACCGGTTGCATGTATTCGGCCAGCGCCGATTCGAACAGGTAGAGCGGTAGCAGGGTGACCAGGCCGTAGATTCCGGCCCAGAAGAACACCCGTCGGGCGAATTGGGGCGACATGGAGGTCAGGGGTCAGGGGTCGGGGTGATTTATTCCGTTCGCAGCGAGTCGGCCGGATTGGCCAGGGCGGCGCGGATGGATTGATAACTGACGGTCAGCCAGGCAATCGCGAGGGTTGCCAGGCCGGCCATCACCAGGAGTCCCACACCCAGGTCGGTGTGATACTCGAATTCATCGAGCCACTTGTTCATGACAAGATACGCCACGGGCGCGGCCACCAGAAACGCGCCGCCTACCAGGATGAGGTAGTCGCGGGACAGCAACCCCACGATTCCGGGTACCGATGCGCCGAGCACTTTCCGTACCCCGATTTCCTTGGTCCGCCGCTCGGCAGTATAGGAGGCCAGGCCGAAGAGGCCCAGACACGCTATGAAAATGGCGACGAAGGCGAACACGTTGGACAGGGAGCCCAGTACGGCCTCGCTCCGGTACATCTCGTCGAACTGCTCGTCCAGGAAACGGGCCGTGAAGGCATATTCGGGGTTGAACTGCTTGTAGACGTCGGTCAGCCCGGCCATGGCTTCCTTGGTGCGTGCGCCATCCATCCGGACGAACAGGATGCTCGTGTTGTCGGGCTGCAGGCGGAAGATGACCGGCGTGATGGGCCTGTACATCGAACTCAGATGGAAGTCTTCCATGACGCCCACAATGGTCCCCGGCGTTCCCCAGAACGAAATCTGCTGCCCGACCGGATCGTCCATGCCCATGGCTTCGGCCGCCTGCCAGTTCACCAGGTAATTGGTGGAATCCGATGCGAAATCGCGGGAAAACGACCGCCCGGCGGCCATCCCGATGCCCATGGTTTCCACGAAATCGTGGCCTACGGCAGCGTTCCAGAACAGGGTGTTGTCGTCCGGATCCTTCCCGTCCCATTCAACGCCGATGGTGTCGTTGCCGATCTGCAACGGGTTGTTGTTGGCGGTGGTAACGCCGGTAACGCCCTCGACCTGCATCAATTGGTTGCGGAAGGCCTCGTACTGGTTGGCAATGCCGCCCTCAAGCCGCACCATGGCTACGTTCTCACGGTTCATGCCGAGGTCCTTGGTCCGGATGAATTCCAATTGGCGGTACACGGTCAACGTGCCGACAATCAGGACAATTGACATGGCGAACTGCGCCACGACCAGCGCTTTCCGGAGCCCGGAGCCTTTGCCCGCCGATCCCGAGCGTTTGTCGAATACGCCCACGACGGAGAAGGAGGACAGGTACAGCGCCGGGTACGAGCCGGCGAGCAGACCCGTTACCAGGGCAAGACCCGCAAAAAGCGCCCAAAGGGCCGGGTCCAGCGTACCCAGGGTGACGGATTTCTGCGTAAGGGAGTTGAACGCGGGCAGCAGGACCATGACGAGACCGGCGGCCAACACGAAGGCAATCATGGCCTTCAGCAGCGACTCCCCGATGAACTGGAACGCCAGGGACTTCCGCGTCGCGCCCACGGTCTTGCGGACCCCGATTTCCCGGGCCCGCTGCGAACTGCGGGCGGTGGCCAGGTTCATGAAGTTGATGCTGGCAATCAGGATGATGAGCAGCGCGACGATCCCGAACATGCGGACATACTCAATCCGGCCACCAACCAGCACGCCGTTCTCGAAATCCCCGTGCAGGTACCGGTCGGCGAACGGGTAAAGGAAAACGTCCGATTCGTAGGAGTCATTGTGCTGGTCGATGATGTCCTTTATCCGGGCGTTGAAAGCGGCAACATCGGCACCGGGGACCAGGGTCGCATTCAGGCGGAGGCCATTGTTGTTCCAGGCCTCCACCCATTCGTTCCGTCGGATGTATTCCTCAATGGGGATGATGTATTCGAACTGAAGTGAGGATGCGGCAGGCACGTTCTCGAACACACCGGTGACCGTAAGATCTGTCCGATTGTCCAGCCGGATGGTGGAGCCCACGACGTCATTCCGATTCCGCCAATCGGTGCCGAAAAACCGTTCCGTCGCCGATTCGGACAGTACGATGGACTCCGGGACCTCCAGGACCGTGGCCGGATCGCCCACCACCAGAGGGAAGCTGAACATGCGGAAAAAGTCGACGCCCGCCCAGTGACCGTCCAGCCGGTAGACGTCGTTCCCGCGTGCCAGCATGGAGGTCATTTCCCATGAAATGAGGGCAGAATACTCGATTTCGGCCCAGTCACTCCGGAGCGCATCGTCCAGCGGTTTCGGCATGGATGGGGTCGTACCCCGCTGACCGCCGAAGGTGGAATGCCGCATGACCGAATACAACCGGTCCGAGTTCTCGTGGAACTGATCCACCTGCAACTCATCGTGCATCCAGATGAAAATCATGAACGCGCAGGCAAACCCGACGGCAAGACCCAGAATGTTCAGTGCAGAATAGCCCTTGTGGCGCATGATGTTGCGCAGGGCAATGGTAAAGAAATTGCGGAGCATCGATGTGCGGCGGTGTCGCGGATGAGGACGAGTTGCCTATTCGACACGGAAAAGCCGGAAAAGGGTTGCACGGAATGCCCTTTCCGTCAAAAAATGGAGAGTCCCGACTTCGTCGTCAGCAACTCCAGTGCCATCGTTCCGGCCACCGAATTGCCCTTGGGACTGAGGCCGGGCGACCACACGGCCGCTACGAACTCACCGGGCATGACCGCGACAACACCACCTCCGACCCCGCTTTTCGCCGGCAACCCGACCCGATAGGCATAGTCGCCGGCTTCGTCATACACACCACAGGTCAACATCACCGCATTTACGCGCTTGGTTTGCTGTCGGGTTGCCATTCGTTTTCCCTGCGGGGTCAAACCTTCCGACGCCAGATAGTACATGGCAGCCGCCAGCTCCTCACAGTTCATGCTCAGGGAGCACAGACGGAAATAGGCGTCGAGCACATCGTCGGGATCGTTTTGCAGATTGTCAAAGGACTTCAGGAAGTGGGCCAGGGCGCGGTTTCGGTAGCCGGCCCTGCTCTCCTCTCGGGCGACCTCGACGTCGTATCCTACATCCGCTCCGGTATTCGACCGCACGAAATCCAGAATGAGGTCCTCCGCATCGGTGGCGTGCGCAAGGACGGCATCGAGAACGACCAGCGCTCCGGCATTGATGAATGGATTCCGGGGAATACCCCGTTCCAGTTCCAATTGAACCAGTGAGTTGAATGAATTCCCCGACGGCTCCCGGCCCACTCGCTTCCAGACGGAATCCCCTTCGCGCTCAATGGCCACGGACAGGTTGAAGACCTTGGCAATACTCTGGATGGAGAATCGTCGCGTGGCATTGCCGACGCTGAACTGGCGGCCGTCCAGCGTCCGGACCGTCATTCCGAACTGTTCGAGCGGGACCGCAGCAAGCGGGGCGATGTAATCAGCCACGCGGCCGACCGACAGCAACGGACGGACTTCTTCTTCAATCTCGTGCAGGATTCCTTTATAATCGGGCGTGCTTTGCATTATTCGGCGTGCGCAAGAAGGATGCTCATGCAGGTCAGTCCGGCCTCAGCCTTGAGGAATTCGGAAATGTCCGTGGACATCACGCGGTACCCCCGGGCGTCCAATCGTTCGCGCGTTTCTGTGAATCCCGCGTGCATACAAATGGCCTGGCCCACCCGCAGGACGTTGGCGGCAAACGGCTCCGCGGTCGGTACGTGGATGCATTGGAAATCCCGGAAACAGGCGGCATCGACCCAGTCAGGGTTGATCAGCACGGTGCCATCGTCGACTGCGGTCACGCCCGTTTTCAGGTGAAGGCATCCGGTCACCGCCACGGGCACAATGGTGTAGCCGAATGGCGCAACGACCGCTTCCAAAGCCTTCAGTCCTGCTGTGTCGGTGCGGGACCCCTGGCCGACAAACAACGTGCGGTCCACCCGAAGCACATCGCCTCCTTCAAGTTTACCGGGGCCGGCGAGTCGGTGGACCGGTCGAAAAGCCTTCAGCGCGTGTTCAATGGCGGTCGTTTCCGGTCGACGCGATGCCGTTCCCATGGGGGTCACGACCGCCACTTCGTCCAGGACGACCGCGGTGTCTTCGACGAAGACACCGTCGGGAAACGCCTCATTGCCCTGCACCTGGACCACGCGCGCGCCGCATTCCCGGAGCAGGGTGCAGTAGGCCGTGTGCTGCGCCTCGGCACGTCGTTGGTCAATGCGTTGCACCGGCAGGAAGGTCAACTCGCATCCATCCAATCGGGGCGATGGAGCGTGGGTCAGCGCAATCAATGAACGGGCATCCGTGTGCGGAGTGGTTGTTACGTGGACGGATTGCACCATGAGTTCATATGGGCGATGTTACTTTGCATCAACATCAATAAACCAATAAACGGTAATCCCATGAAACGCCACGCATCGGCCGTCTGGAAAGGCGGCATCAAGGACGGAAAAGGAACCATTTCAACAGAAACCGGCGTCCTTTCGGACACGCAGTACTCCTTCAGCGCCCGGTTCGAGGACGGCATCGGCACGAATCCCGAGGAACTCATTGCCGCAGCGCACGCCGGCTGCTTTGCGATGGCCCTCTCCGGACAGCTTGGCGCTGCCGACATGACGGCGGAGCAGATTGACGTGAAGGCCACCGTGACCCTGGAAAAAGGAGAAGGCGGATTTGCCATCACGGCCGTCCACCTGGACCTCGAGGCCCGGATTCCCGGCGCCGACCCGGACGCGTTCAACACGGCGGCCAACAATGCCAAGAAGGGCTGTCCCGTCTCGAAAGTCCTGAATGCGGACATTACCCTCGACGCACGGTTGGTCTGATGGCTCGAACCCTTCGCCGCTCGTTGCGCATCCTCACACTGGTCCTGTTCGCCGGATCCACCGCCGGAACCGCTGCCGCCCAGGACGGGCTCGGCTCGCCGCCGGAACTGGCCGCCCTCGTGGAATTCAGTCAGACGCAGAGTGATTTCCGCGTGGCGGTGGACCGGTACGAGGAGGACCGGAGCGCGCTGCTCCGCCGGTATGACGTTCCGCTGTCGCCCGTCCGGCGGGAGCGCATGGACGCCTTCTACGGGGACTGGCTGCAACAGCTCTCCGCGCTGGATTTCAACGCGCTGAACCGCGAAGGGCAGATCGATTACATCCTGCTGCGCAACGAGATGGAGTTTCAGCGGGAACTGCTCCGGCAAGAGGCGGAGACCGTCGCGCGCATGGCACCCCTCATGCCGTACGCTCGCGACCTGGAGCGCCTGCAGGAAGCGCGGCGCGACCGGCTATCCGTGGACGCCCGGGTGACCGCCGACCTGCTGGACCGGGTTGCTGGCGAGATCGAGGCCCTCGTGGCGCATCTGAACAGTGGAGGCGCCGTGGACCCGGCGCCGAAAGCCGTTGACGCGGAGCGGGCCGCGGCCCATGTAGAAACGTTGTCGCGCATCCTTGAATCCTGGAACCGGTATTTCGACGGATACGATCCGCTTTTCACCTGGTGGGTCCCCGAGCCGTATGCACGCGTGCAGGCGGCGCTCGAAGCCCACGCCGCAGCCATCCGGAAGCGGTTCGTGGGCGATGCCGTGAACGGGCCCGTGATCGGTGATCCGATCGGCGAGGAGGGCCTGCGGGCGCATCTGGTGCGGGAGATGATTCCGTATTCGGCCGATGAGCTCATTGCCATTGCCGAGGCGGAATTCGCCTGGATGGAGGACGCGCTCAAGGATGCGTCGCGCCGCATGGGATACGGCGACGACTGGAAGGCCGCCCAGGAGGCCGTGAAGCAGCTTGCCGTCGACCCCGGGGAGAAGCCGGGTGTGGTCCTGGACCTGGAGCGGCAGTCCATCGACTTCATCGAAGCGCGGGACTGGATTACGCTGCCGCCCTTGGCCCACGAGGTCTGGCGCATGGAAATGATGTCGCCCGAACGCCAACGCGTGGCGCCGTTCTTCCTGGGCGGGGAGACCATCCAGATATCGTATCCGACGGACGAGATGACCCATGCCGAGAAACTCATGAGCATGCGGGGCAACAATCCGCACTTCAACCGGGCCACGGTGCATCATGAATTGATTCCGGGACACCATCTGCAGCAGTTCATGACGCGCCGGTTCAACGACCACCGGAGCGCGTTCGGAACGCCGTTCTGGACGGAAGGGTGGGCGCTGTACTGGGAAATGGTGTTGTGGGATGCCGGCTTCCCGCGCGGCCCCGAGGACGAAATCGGCATGCTGTTCTGGCGGATGCATCGGGCGGCGCGCATCATTTTCTCGCTCAGCTTCCACCTGGAGCGCATGACGCCGCAGGAGGCCGTGGACTTTCTGGTGGACCGTGTCGGTCACGAACGTGCCAACGCCGAGGCCGAAGTCCGACGCTCGTTCGCGGGATCGTATCCGCCCCTGTACCAGGTGGCGTACATGATGGGCGGCATCCAATTCCGGGCCCTGCACAAGGAGCTGGTGGACTCCGGACAGATGACGGACCGGGAATTCCACGACGCCATCATGAAGGGGGGCAGCATGCCCGTCGAGATGGTGCGCGCCCGACTCACCGCCGAGCCCCTCACTCCCGACTACACCACGCGCTGGCGCTTCATGGAATGATGTAGTACAGGAGATACGCGACGTAGCCCGCGAGGAAAAGAAACCCCTCGCGGCGCGAAATCACGTATCCGCTGAAGAAGATGGGCAGACAGGCCATCGCCGTGACCACCATAACCGGCAGGTCCACACGGAGGGCGGTCGCCGATACGCCGAGCCCCTCGGCCGCGACCAGGCTGGACACGCCGAGCACGGCCAGGATGTTGAAGATGTTGCTGCCCACGACGTTGCCGACGGCAATGTCCCGCTCGCCCCGGAGGGTCGCCACGATGGACGTGGCCACCTCGGGCAAGGACGTGCCTGCGGCCACGATGGTGAGCCCGATGACGAGTTCATCCACGCCCATCCACTGGGCGACCGTCACGGCTCCCGTCACGAACATTCGGGCGCCGAGCACCAGCATGCCGAGGCCGACGAGGACGAAGAGGGTATTGCGAAGGGGGTGGGCCGGCTCCCGAACGATGTCGTCCATGGGGTCGGACGTGCTCCCCGGGCAGACAGCCGCCGCGGTTTCCGCCCGACCTTTCTGTGCCAGGAACAGGGTGTAGGCTACAAGGGAGGCCACAAACAATGCTCCCTCGAACCTGTCGATGGCCCCGTCCCACGCGACGACCAGCGTGGCCACGGACAGGACGATCATCACCGGGACATCCAGTTTTACGAGCTGCGAAGACACGACCAGCGGAGCAACCAAGGCGCTCGCGCCCAGGATGAAGAGCACATTGAAGATGTTGCTGCCCACCACGTTGCCAACGGCAATGTCGCCCTGGCCCGAGACGCTGGACAGGATGCTCACCACCATCTCCGGTGCGCTCGTACCGAACGCGACAACCGTAAGACCAATGATCAGCGACGGAATTCCCATGGCGGAGGCCAGTCGGGAGGCGCCCCGGACCAAGCCTTCGGCTCCCGCCACGAGCAGTCCGAGTCCGAGGATCATGTAGAGGGCGGTCAGCATGGGTGCGGGTGGTTGTACGCGGCCGGTCCTACGGCGCGGGGAAACGGATGGCGGTGATCTTTGCCTTGAAGAAGGGAAACCAGTCGTCTGTTCCAATGGGGTTGCCGGCGTCGACGGCCGCCCGTGAGGGTTTCCCTCACGGCATCGACTTTGCAGGCATCGTACACTGGATGCAATGGTCAATAATACGGCGGACATCATGAAGCACGTTCTCATTCTGGTATTCCTTCTCCAGGCCTGCGGGCCTGCCGGAGACGATCGCCCCGATACGATCGATTTCGATGTTGAGGCGAATTACACGAAGAAAGAGGTCCAGATACCCATGCGCGACGGGGTGCATCTGTTTGCGACCATCTATACCCCGCGCGATACCACGCAGCACTATCCGTTTCTCATCCGACGGTCACCGTACGGATCCGGCCCATACGAACCGGGTGAATACCTGAACCATGTGGGGCCCAACGGAACACCCCGGTTTGCTGAGGAAGGCTACATTTTTGTCTACCAGGACGTCCGGGGACGATTCATGTCGGAGGGCACATTCACCAACATGACGCCGAACCATCCGGGAAACAGGCCGGATACGCCTCCGGATGAGAGCAGCGACATGCACGATACGGCCGAATGGTTGCTGGAAAACGTACACCCGAACAATGGGAAAATCGGCCTGTGGGGCATTTCCTACCCGGGTTTCTATGCTGCGGCCAGTGTTATCGATACCCACCCGGCCGTGAAGGCGAGTTCACCTCAGGCACCCATAGGAGATTGGTTCATTGGAGACGACTTCCACCACAATGGAGCGTTCTTCCTGCAGGATGCATTCCGGTTTTTCTACCGGTTCGACCACATAGAGCCCACACCCACCCAGGCCAGACGGGAGCCGGCCTTTGATTTCGGGACCGACTCGGCCTACGAGTTCTTCCAGGCGCTCGGGCCAATCAAAAATGCCAACGAGCGGTATTTCCACAACCAGGTTCCCTCCTGGGATTCACTCATGACGCACGGCACCTACAATGCCTATTGGCAAGCACGCAATATTGTCCCGCACATGGAGAATGTGACCTCGAGCATGCTCACCGTCGCGGGTCTGTTTGACGCCGAGGATCCGTATGGTCCGATCGCGATCTACCAAAGCACGGAGGCCCGCAATCCCGGGATCGACAACAAACTGATTCTGGGTCCGTGGTATCACGGAGGTTGGGTACGTGCCGATGGGGACAGCCTGGGAGCAGTGGGTTTCGGACAGAAGACATCCCTGTACTATCAGGAGAATATTGATCTGGCCTGGTTCAACCAGCAGCTCAAAGGCAAGGGAAACGCGGGTCTGCCGGAAGTCATGGCCTATGGTTCGGGCACTGACGCATGGCGGGAATTCGACGCATGGCCGCCGCCCGATGCCACGCCCGTTTCCTTCTGGTTCGGACCCGAGGGGTCGTTGAAAACGGAGGTGCCCGTCGAAGTCGAGGGCAAGGACAGTTGGGTAAGCAATCCCGCCAATCCCGTGCCATACACGGGTGAACGAAGTATAGCCCGGTCCCGTGAGTACATGGTCGAGGACCAGCGCTTCCTCCAGGGACGGGAAGACGTATTGACGTTCGCGTCCAAGGAAATGACGATGCCCTCCACGTTTGCAGGCCCCGTGGATGTCGAACTTTTCGTGTCCACCACCGGCACGGATGCCGATTTCGTAGTGAAGGTGATTGACGAATATCCGGATGGATTCCAGATGCTCGTGCGGGCCGAAGTGTTCAGGGGGAAATTCCGGAACAGCATGTCTGCTCCGGAGCCCTTTATTCCCGGACAGGTCGCCCGGGTGTCGTTCAGTACACCGCATATCCTGCACACGTTCAAGCCCGGCCACAGAATGCTTGTGCAGGTACAAAGCAGCTGGTTTCCGTTGGTCGACATGAACCCGCAGACGTTCACGGACATCTATACGGCGGACGAAAGTGCCTTCCAGTCGGCTACCCATTCGCTGCACCGTGCGGCAGGTCAAGCCTCGCGGATTACCCTGCATCGTATTCCGGAATAAGACTCGGCAGGTGCCGTACATGAAGACGCTGATCGTTCTGTTTACCGGCCTTCTGCTCGCACAAACCGGTTGTGCACAGGAACGGGCACCGTGGACCGCACCATCGTTTACGCAACAGGATTCGTTGCGCGGGTCCATCACGCCCGAGAGGGCATGGTGGGACCTCACCTATTACCATCTGGACGTCACTGTGGACCCGGAAGGCAAATCCCTTGAAGGGCGGAACGCCATCCACTACAGGGTTCTGGAGCCGGCTTCTCGCATGCAAATTGATCTCCAAGCACCCTTGGAGCTGCGACACGCCGAGCAGGACGGGCGCGCCCTGTCGTTCACCCGCGACGGTAACGTGTACTGGCTGGACCTGGTGGCACCCCAGGTAGTCGGTGAAGTCCGGAGTGTGGTGCTTTCCTACGGAGGCATCCCCAAGCCCGCCGAGAATGCACCTTGGGATGGCGGATTCAGCTGGGCACAGGATGAACTGGGCAATCCGTTCGTGGCCACGTCGTGTCAGGGTCTTGGAGCGAGTGTCTGGTGGCCATGCAAGGATCACATGTACGATGAAGCAGACAGCATGCTCGTGAGTGTGACGGTGCCACCGGGGCTCATGGGTGTCTCGAACGGGAGACTGCGAAGCCAGGATACGCGGGATGATGGATGGACGACGTTCCATTGGTTCGTATCGAACCCCATCAACAACTACGGCGTGAATGTGAATATCGGAGATTACGCATCGTGGCACGAGGTGTACGACGGTGAGGCGGGCCCGCTCGATCTGTCGTTCCATGTGCTTCGCCCGAATGAGGATCGGGCCCGCCTCCATTTCCGTGATGTACATCGGATGCTGGAGGCCTTCGAGCACTGGTTTGGACCCTATCCCTTCCGTGAGGACGGGTACAAACTGGTGGAAGTGCCCTATCTGGGAATGGAGCATCAGAGCTCCATCACATACGGAAACGGTTTTCAGGACGGCTACCGGGGCCGAGACCTGAGCGGTTCAGGTTGGGGGCTCAAATTCGACTTCATCATCATCCATGAATCGGGTCACGAGTGGTTCGCCAACAACATCACCTACCGCGACATCGCGGACATGTGGATACATGAGAGCTTTACAGCCTATTCGGAAAATCTGTTTGTGGACTACTGGTACGGGACCGAGGCGAGTGCCGAATACGTGATCGGGACCCGCTCCAATATCCGCAATGACCGTCCGATAATCGGAGAGTACGATGTCAATTTTGCCGGGTCCGGGGACATGTACTACAAAGGCGCCAACATGCTGCACACCATCCGGACGGTGCTCGGCGACGACGATCACTGGCGACGCATGCTTCGAGGTTTGAACGAAACGTTCTGGCATCAGACGGTCACGACTGAGCAAATCGAGTCGTGGATGATCCAGGAGTCGGGCCTGGACCTCGCGCCCATCTTTGACCAGTATCTTCGCGATACGCGCATTCCGTTATTGAAAACGGAATGGGACGGCAACATGCTGGCCTACAAGTGGGACGACGTGGTCGAGGGGTTCAATATGCCCATCGAAATCCGGGTCGACGAGGGGCAATCGGTCCGCCTGGTACCAACTACGACGTGGCAGTCCATGCGCATGGATGCATCCGGCACGGTCACCGTAGACAAGAATTACTACGTGCGAACAGTTCAGGCCGCTGAAGCAGGGTATTCACGTTGAACAATCCGCCATACGAATGTCCGACCAGAGTCCGGTAGGGCGTGGGAATACATGTAATACGACAGCAAGGACTTCGGAGCGCAGGCTGTCCGGCTCGCCAATGGTCAGGAGGGGTGAATAAGGGGCGGCCGGCGCTACGGCGCGGGGAAACGGATGGCGGTGATCTTTGCCTTGAAGAAGGGAAACCAGTCATCTGTTCCAATGTGGTTGCCGGCGTCGGCTTGGAAGGGCAGCATGAATCCGTCCACGTTCCGGAAATCCGAGAGCAGGCCCCCGAACGGCTGCAACCGGAAGACGTTCTCCGGATTGGCATTGGTCCAGCGCATGAACGAAACCCGATGTGGGCGGCCGTCGACGTCCACCGCGACATCCACGGCTTGCGTGAAGCCGCCGTGGGTGACGGTCACGCGAGCGGTGTTGGCGTCGACGGCCGCCCACGAAACGCCCGGTCCCGGCAACAGCGCCGCGGGGGTCCAGAAAACGGCTTCCGCAACGTATCGGCCAAACGCTGAGCGGGCATGATCCTCGGAGCCGCCTGCGCGGGCCACGGGAATCAATCCCAGGATCCGGAATCGGGTCCAGGTCCCGGCATCGGACCCGGATATGGGGACGGGGCCGGGGAGGGTCAGTTTCCATACGAATCCATGCGGTGCGGCCAGGATCTGGTTGGCGCGCATGACCTTGTAAGCGGGGTTTTCCCGGGTCCCCAGACTGAATTCACCTTCCATGGTGAGTTCGGCCACGGTGCGGAGTGGCGTACCCGGCTGGATGGCGAACAGGAAGAACCGGCGGGCCGGTTCGGGCAGGTCTGCGACCATGTCGGGCGTGAACAGGGCGGGCACAGCGGGCTGCGTTGCCCGCAGGCGCTGCCATTCCGCGCGGTCGGCTCGGGCATCCATCCAGCGCAGCGCGAGCAGGGCACCCACCCCGAGCAGCAGCACCAGGGCGAACGCGTAGAGGAGCATGGTGGGCCATGAAACGGCGACGGTCATGGGTTCAGCGCAGGATGAAGTCGATGACGACCGGCCGATGATCCGAAATGACGGGCTCGTCCAGGAGCTCGTGCCGGATGACTTCGAACGCGTCCCGGGGGCGCAGCAGGATGAAGTCGATTTCCTTGACCGGATTGAACGACGAAAACGTCAGGTTGTCGTCGCCTTTGGGCACGATATGCCAGCGCTCCGCCAACCACCCCATGACCGTTCCGCCGGGTTCGGAGTTGAAATCACCTGCCAGGATGGTGGGCCGGGTTTCTTCCGAAAGATGCGCCTCGAGCTCCTGCGCCTGTGCCAGGCGTTCCTCTTCGGTGCGGTAGAAATGGATGCCGACCAGGCGGAGTTCGCGGCCCGTTTCGGGCGATGCGACAACAGCAGACAGGGCCGTTCTGGGCTCATCCCCGTCCGGCAGGCGGATGTTTTCGGTCGCGACAATCGGCCATGCGGAGAGCAGTGCCATCCCGTATTTGCCGCCCTGGTAGGGCATGAATTCCCCGAACACCGGCGCCATACCGGTCAGTTCGCCGAGGACGGTCGCCTGGTCCACGCCGCCCGTCCGCTCGACCACGCTGTCCACTTCCTGGAGCGTGACCAGATCCGGCTGGACCTCCCGGATGAGCGCGGCAATCCGCTCCAGGTCCGTGACGCCGTCCATGCCCTCGCCGTGATGGATGTTGTAGGCGAGGACGCGGACGGTGTCGGCCGACGGCTGGGCCGGTTGGGGCGGCCGCTGCGTTTCCGCGCCGCACGCCGAGAGCACAAGGATCAGCAAGACGACAAAAGGGGCAGTGGTAGTACGAATACTCATGGGTGACGACGTTTCGGAAACCGTATAGATGGCATGGGATATAATTGTACGGCAAAATACCGTACAAAAGGACAAGGTCTGATGTCATGAAGCCCGAAGACGCACCCAAAACGGCCCGAATGGAACTTCGCGCCACAGAATATCAGAAATCCGTCATTGAAATGGCGGCGTCCCTCGTGGGCGAGTCCGTAACGTCGTACGTCCTGTCAAAGGCGCTGGACGATGCCCACCGGATCATCCGGGAGAACCATGTCACGGAGCTTTCATTGGCCGACTGGGAACGGTTTTCGGCCCTCCTGGCAGAAGACGCCGCGCCGAATGAGCACCTGAAGAACGCCCTCAGGGCGTACCGGGAGCAGGTAGCAGAATAGGACATGCTGGATTCGCTCCAAACGGCCCCTCTCCGCATCCAAAAACTCTCACCCCGGCACAATCGAAAAGGATTCGATTGCGGCGTCGAGCCGTTGAACGAATACATTCAGGCCTACGCCAGACAGAATGAACGACTGGGGATTAGCGTGACCCGTGTGGCCGTGCGGGGGGACAGCCCCGAAATCCTGGGCTTTTATTCGCTTTCGTCTGGTCACGTCACGTGTGGCGAATTGCCTGAGCAGGAGGCTCGGCGCCTGCCCAACTATCCGATTCCCGTTGTCCGGATGGGTCGTCTGGCGACAAGTTTGGCTGCGCGCGGCACCGGAGTCGGTGCACATTTGTTGATCGATGCGCTCCGTATTTCGCTGGGTGTGTCGAAGGACATTGGCATTTACGCGATTGAAGTCGATGCCAAATCAACGCAGGCCAGGGAATTCTATCGCCACTACGGATTCGCCCCGCTCAGCGACCATCCACTCCACATGTATTTGACCATGAAGACGGTTCAGGCGCTCTTCGGGTAGGGCACGTCTGCCCGTCAGGGGTTCGGTTTTTCAGCCGGATTGCTGGTACGGGATTCTTCCTCCAATCGTTGCGCGAGACGGGTACGGCCTGCTTCGGCATATCGAAGGCAGGCTTCCCGGTCGATGAGCGGCTCGGCGCCTTCCATCCGATCCCAGAATGAGGAGGCCGAAGGATGCGGCGTCACCAGGATATCACATGACAGGGACTCCAGTGACTGGAAGCCCCGTTCGAAGGCAGGAAGCCCGGCACTGCCGGTGAAATGAAAACCGTCGGCCGACACCGGGGTCTGGCTGTCCGCATAGACGATATCCAGGCAGGTGGCGTCCGTGCAGGACGACCAACTCCACGTGGTTCCGCCCGGCGCATGACCTTCGGTCAGCCACGGTACGAGTTCCAGGTCGCCCAGACGTACGGGATCACCTTCGGAAACCGTCTCGACGTCGGCCACCGACGGAAATGCCAGATGAATGGCGAACTGCGGGTCGTCCGGGCCCGCATTGCCCGCCCGGAGTGCAGCGGCACCCGCCGCCACGGCGGCTACACGCGCACCCGTGACCTGCTGCAGCGCGGCAATGCCACCGGCATGATCGAAATGCGGGTGGGAGTGGAGAATGAGCCCGATATCCTCTGCATGGAATCCCAGCGCGGCAATATTTTCGAGAATGAGAGGTGCGGAATCCGGGAGCCCGCCATCAATCAGGACATGACCCGTATCGGATGTGATGAGGATGGATGCCAGCCCCCGCGTCCCGACATACCACGTGTTGCCATGGATATTGAACGGCTCCTGGGGCTCGTTCCACCCGGCACACGCACCGCAATCATCCGCGGAATAGGGCTGAGTCAGTTCAGAAAAAGGAACCTCGGGTGCACAAGAAGAGAGAACCAGAAGGGCCGCAACCATTGCCAGGTCACGGGCCAGCTTCGAACGAATGTGGGCGGGCCATTCGGCCGATGGGCATATGATCATGAACGATCCGGGATGGAAAGGGACATCCGCACAAGATACGTTTCGCCCATTTCGCCGCTCGTTGTAGCCCAGATTTCGTCCAGATTGTACGTCCAGAGGGACACGCCCTCCGGCACGTGGACTTCGCCCAGAAACGTACCGTCATCCTGGAACACATCGTACACGACGGGCTCTCGCCAGGTTCGCGGTGGCGGAGCGCCTTCTGGTGGCGCGGGCTCGCCTGCCCGATCGTGCTTCACTGCTTCTACGTAGCGCCTGACCCAGATACTTCCATCTTTGCCGGAATAGATGGTCCGGTAGAACGGCTTCACGGAGGGTGTAGGCGGTGGAAGCTGGGACATGAACTGTCCTTGCGTTTCGATCTGCCACTCCCGAACGGCTTCCCATTCAGCTCGTTCTTCCGAATTGAGTTCGACGCGTTCGAGGTCCCGCGACAAGACGACCGTACCCTCCGGCTTTCGAAGTTCGATGGCATAAGCGTCGCTTCGACCGACCACGACGTATCCGTCGGGATGCAGGTCCCAATCCACACCGACACTGAAGAAGCCGGACGGTGGCAGCTCATCTCCGGGCATGCTCGGCGCATGCAGCGTATCGACCGGAAGCCCATTACCATCCAGACGCAGCAGTCCCGTTTCGAAGGGCTGGTCTTGCTGAGGCCTCGATGTGACAATCCGGGCATAGACCTGTCCTTGCCGATCCACGTACATGGCCCTTGACGTGTACAACCCCGAATCCAGTCCCCATTGCTCGGAGAACTCCCCGTCCGGGGTATACATCGTGAATCGGCGGTTGCGGGGATCCCGGACAATGAGGCGTCCGTCCGGCAGATGGTCCATGCCCAGGATGATGTCTTCGTACTCACCGGGCCCGGATCCCTTGGCACCAATCGTTTTGATGTAGGTGCCCTCAGCATTGAAGTGACGGATGGCGGGTACGCGGTCGTCGAACGCGTAGACTCCGCCTTCACCGTCGGGAACGAGCTCCGTTATGCGCCCCAACATGTAGGCGTCCTCATCGCTTTCCAACGCGCCAATGCGGAGGTCTTCGGTCAGCGTGGCGGGTTCGCCCCATTCGCCGAGTGACGAGTCGGGTCCGGAGGCGTCACCTCCACAGGCAACGATCGTGCATGCCAGCGTCCCGGCCAACATGAAAAGCACTGCGGATTGGATCCATCGGGAGGTGTGCATGGCGGTCCAGGGATGATGAAACGATTCTGGTTCGTGCCCACGACGGGTCGGCAAAGTACAGAATCATCAATTATCCGGCTTCTGTACTTCCCTTGCCACCCTATCTTGACCGCATGGAACTGCAGGAGTTGCTCATAACGACCTTCGTGGCGGCGGTGCTGGCCGACGTCTCCATGGTATTCGGTGTCGCGCCGTTTTTTGTCATCAAGAACCTGTCCGACAAGGTGACCGGGACGATGGCGGCGGCGGCAGCCGGGATGATGGCGGCGGCCAGTCTGGTCCAGTTGGTTGGGGAGGGCCTGGATCGCACTCCGGGCCTGGAGGCGTGGGAGGTCACCGCAGGCCTTGCGGCAGGATCGCTGATGTATGCGGCCGCATCCCGGTGGATTCGGGACAATCCGAAGTTCGACCTCATGAACCTCCGCAGGACAGGAGGGGCGCAGTCGCTCATGATCGTGGCGGCCATGACGGTGCATTCGGCCCCGGAGGGTGTGGCCATCGGGGTGGCGTTCGGTTCGCAGGAGTTGGGTCTCGGATATTCGGTGGTATCTGCGTTGGCCGTGCACAATATCCCGGAAGCGATCGCCATCACATTGGCGCTCAGGGCCAATGGGGTCTCGGTCTGGGCGTGCATGGGCTGGGCCCTGTTCACCAGTCTCCCGCAGCCCGTTTTTGCGCCGCTGGCCGCCTGGTTCATCTGGTTGTTTGAACCGCTCCTGCCGGCGGGAATGGGTTTCGCCGCCGGAGCCATGGTCTACCTGGTCGTTGCCGATCTCCTGCCGGACGCCCTGAAGCAGACGTCCAAAGGCCGTGTCGCGGCCGCATTCATGGGCGGCGTCATCCTGATGATCCTTCTGGGTCGGGCCGTGGGGTTGTAGGCGACTCAGTCGAACGTCAAGCCTTTCAGGACGTGCAGTGCCGTGCCGACGGCGTCCACAGGTACGAAAATGTGGTCGTGGAAGGCGCCCGCCACCACGTTGCAGGCTACACCTTCATTGGCCAGAGCCGCTGAGAACGCCGCCGTGAGTCCAACGGCATCCAGGTCGGACGGCATCCGGAGCGAAATCCACGCCGCGCGGAACAGGATTTCCAGACCTTCGCGAAGGGCTACGGCCTCTGGAACCACCACGGTCACCCCCTCCGACTCCAGGATGCTGGCGACAGGATGCAAGCTCCGTGCAACATCCGGGTCCTGGACACATGCGAATACGAACGTCCCTTCGTGCAGAAAGGGCTCAAGTGCAGTTTTCATTTCGGCCGTGAGTCAGGTGGCGGCTGGACCAGGAACGGGAAAGATGCGCCGGCCAGCGGGAAGTTTCCGGTATGCGTCTCGCTTCCACGCTTTGATCCCCATCCTCCGGGAGTTGTAATCCGTACATGTTGACTCGGCGGGCGGGTGCACGCCGGAGCAACGGTTCGTCCCAGCCTGCGGGCAACTCATCATCATTTTGGCAACATTACGGTGTGACGTACGCATAATGCGCATGCAAAAACACACTCTATGTGCACTGGTTGTCGACGACGAAACGCTCGGGCGCGAGCGGATCCGCATGCTGGCCGGCAAGCGCGACGATCTTGTGGTAACGCACGAAGTGTCCGATGGCCGGAAGGCGGTCACCCATTTGCAGGATCATCAATTCGACGTCGTCTTCCTGGATATCGAAATGCCGGAACTGACGGGGCTCGATGTGGTGCGCCAGATCGGCGCGGAACACATGCCACCCGTCATTTTTTGCACGGCGTACGACGCATACGCGATTGAGGCATTCACCGTCCATGCGGTCGACTACCTCCTGAAGCCGATCGATCCCGACCGCTTCGACCAGGCCGTTGACCGGGTTGTTGCCCGTGTCGGGAGTGACAGTCTGCGCCAGATCAATGCCCGGCTGGAAGCACTCGTGACGGAAGATGCATCACGCGCCGCGCCGGTCCAGCGATTCATGATCAAGGAAACCAACCAGATCGTTTTCGTGAAGGCCGACGACGTGGATTGGATCGAGGCGTCAGGGAACTACGTGGTGTTGCATGTGGGGCAAAAGCGTCACCTCCTCCGACAGACCATGAAGGATATAGAGGGACGGCTCGACAGCCGGCGATTCCTGCGTATCCACCGATCTTCCATCGTCAATCTGGATCGGGTACAGAAAATGCACCCTACGTACAATGGGGAGTATGAGGTTCGCCTCGAAACCGGGGCCCGGCTGACGTTGAGCCGGTCCTATCGCTCCGCGCTGGAACGCTTCCGGTGACATCCCGCCAGCGACATATCCGCGTCTTCGTCGTGTCCGCCGTCGTGGCTACCGTCATTGTGCTTGGATCCACGTTCCAGGACTATTTTGAGTATGGCATGCGGCAAGGACACGATGTCCGCTTCCTGGACATGCTCATGTGGCCGTTGGTGTTGTGGTATGCCTGGGCATGCCTTGCACCATTCGTTTTCGAGTGGTCGTGGCGCCATCCGGTTCGACGCCACCGGTTTGCCGGGCCGTTCGGCATGCTCCTTCTGGGACAACTCGTTGCCGTTTCCGCCCACATTGTTGTTCAGGTTGTGGGCATGCTGGTACCGCAGTTTGCCGGTGTCCATGACTCGCTCCTGGACACCATCCTGGATCACACAACGGCGTCAGTTCTGCTCGACTCCCTCGTCTACTGGTGTCTGGCCATCGCCGCGCAATGGGCCCGCATGTACGACGATGCCCAACGAAACCTTCTGAACGCCGCCCGGCTGGAGGCCGAGTTGGCGTCCGTCAGGCTGGAGATACTGAAGACCCAACTCCATCCGCACTTCCTGTTCAATGCGCTGAACAGTATTTCCGCCCTCATGCATCAGGATGCGGCATTGGCCGATCGCATGCTGAGCAGGCTGAGTATGTTGGTCCGGACGGCCCTGGAGCGGAGTGGTCGGTCCGAGGTCCGGTTGCGGGAGGAGCTCAAGTTCCTGGAAGAATACGTGGCGCTCGAGCGCCTCCGGTTCGGGGATGGCCTGAAGATCGATATGGACATCCAGGAAGGTATCGAAAGTTGTCTGGTACCCGGCTTCCTTTTCCAGCCCCTTGTCGAGAATGCCATCAAGCATGGTTTCTCGGGCGGGAGTCGGGGCGGAACCGTTCGGATCATGGGACGGTCGCTGGAGGGCACGTTGCGGCTTCGGGTCGAGGACAACGGGCAGGGACCGTCGGAGTCTTATAGTGGCATGTCGACCGGCGTTGGCCTCGCCAACCTGCACGAGCGGCTCAGCCGTCTCTACGGAGCCGCGTTCACCATGGATGCCGGACCCGGGACCGGCGGCGGTTTCTTCGTCGACATGGTACTTCCCTGCCGGATGCCGTCCCCGGTCCAGGTCGGCCCGTAACGGTTGGCCGCCACTGGTCACTATCGCTCAACTGTTGCGTGGCGGGGCGGGTATGCTTCGGTGAATCATCCGGAATATTCATGGTCGATCGCCGACATTTTTTGAAGCGCTCTTTGGGAGCAACGCTGCTCGCAGCGATGCCCGGGCCCCTGAAGTCATTTGCGCGACCACTGCCATCCGGAGCCGACGAGGATGCATTCTGGGCGTCTGTGCAGCGCGCATTCACGGTTGAGCGAAGCATTATCCATTTGAACAACGGCGGTGTGTGCCCGTCTCCCCGTGTGGTGCAGGAGGCCGAGTTCGCCATCATGGCAGAGGCCCAGCGTGGTCCATTCTACGCCTTCGAAGGCCAGGTGGCGCCCCAGATTGAAGCCGTCCGTGATCAACTTGCACGTCACCTGGGATGCACCGGCGATGAAGTGGCTTTCATGCGTAATACGTCGGAAGCCATGGAGACCGTGCAATTCGGACTGTCCCTGGATCGGGGTGACGAAATCGTCACCACGATGCATGATTATCCGCGCATGTTGCGCACATGGGAGCAGCGCTCCCGGCGCGATGGCGTGGTGGTCCGGAAAGTCCCGGTACCTGTTCCGCTGGCCAATCCCGAAGATCTGGTCGGGGCGATCGTGGGGGCGATAACCCCCCGTACCAGGCTCGTCATGTGTTGTCACATGGTGGATTTGACCGGTCAGGTCTTACCGGTGCGCGCCATCGCCGATGAGGCGCACGCCCGTGGCGTGCCCGTTCTCGTCGATGGCGCGCAGACGTTCGGGCACCTGCCTTTCACCATGGATGACCTGGACTGCGACTACTTCGCGACGAGCCTGCACAAGTGGATGATGGGCCCCCAGGGTACCGGAGCACTGTACGTCCGGAAAGACCGGATTGCAGACATTTGGTCCCTCATGTCGTCGGATGCCTCTTCATCGTCCGATATCCGGAAATTCGAGGACATCGGCACGTCGCCGCCGGCCAGGATCCTTGCCCTGGCCGATGCCATGGCCTTCCACGCAGCCATCGGGTCGGAGCGCAAGCGCGACCGGCTCGTAACCCTGCGGAATTACTGGCTGGGCGACGTCCTGCGCTATGACCGCGTCCGTTTGCTTACAAATACCAATGCAGCCGGCGCCCTCGCCACCATTTCCATCGACGGAATCGATCCACTCGCTCTCCGCAATCATCTGTGGGACCGGCATCGCATCCGCGTTCGGCCCATCAGGCAAGAGAATGTGAGCGGGATTCGTGTCTCCGCTGGCATCTACAACACCTTCGACGAACTCGACCACCTGTCGTCCATCCTTGAACCCATAATCCGATACGGTATATGAAACCTGCCTCGCTGCTTACCATGCTCCTCTGCCTTTTGACGCCCGGGATCGTCATGGCCCAATCCGACGACGCCGTGCGAATGGCGGAGGCCGATCTCGCTACCGTCTTCAACTACATTGAATACGACGACATGCTGTCGTCCGCCGGACAGATACCCTATGACCAAGTCGCGTCCTTGCGGCAGGCCGGGTTTGAGGTCGTCGTCAACCTGGCTCCCGTGAGCGAATCGGCGAATGCTCTGGAAGGGTTCCTGGTCGTGCAGGAAGGGCTGACCTTTCTAAACATTCCGGTCTCTTTCCGGGAGCCATCCCTTCAGGATTTGACGGTCTTTTTTGACATGATGAAGGCCAATGAAGGCCGGCGAACGTTCGTTCACTGTGCGGCGAACATGCGCGCGACGGTGTTTACGTATCTGTACCGGACGTTAATACAAGGAGTCGATGAAGCGTCCGCCCGCGCAGACATGGAAAAGATCTGGGATCCGAATGGGTCGCCGGCGTGGGCTGCGCTCATTGAAAAAGCAAAGGTTGAATTCGGAGAGGGGAGGTAACGAGATGACATTCATTCGAATGGCCGTACGGTGCATGGCCGCGCTCATTGTCATCGCTTTCCTGGCCGAGCCTGGTACCGTGCGGGCTCAGACCGAGCTCTCTTCGCTCGAAGACCGGGATGGCGTCCTGTACGCCGCTGGCTCTTCCACTCCCTTCACAGGTGATGTGGTGCAGGGTCCACTCACCGGTCAACTGGTCAATGGCCGACGTGACGGGGAGTGGGTGCACCGACACGATGCGGGTTGGGTAGACTATCGGGTCTTTTTCGACGCCGGCGAGCGCGTGGCGCAGAAGGTGTTTTTTGAAGACGGGTCCATGCAGGGAGAGACCTATTACCGGAATGGACGATTCCACGGTCCGTTCAAACGATGGGACCGTCACGGTACGCTGAGGACCCACTTTGCGTATGAGGACGGCCAGATGCATGGCGTGCAGCGGATCTATGCGACCGACGGAGAAATCCTGCTATCCTCGGAGTATGCCCGAGGTACCGAGCACGGGGCCACCACGTGGTGGTTCGGGACCGACCGCAAGCGCTGGGAAACCCATTTCAATGCCGGTGCCCGGACGGGTACGTGGACACAGTATGCTACCGACGGGTCTGTCTTGGTGCGCAGCGAATGGAACGAAGGTCGGTTGGTCTCACGATCCGGAAATCCGCACGGCATGCATTAGCCTCAAAGGCAACCCTCAAAACAAGGTGTCAGACGGGGACCACATTATTGGCGCAAGGTCCTTTTTGGCCCTGGCCTACTTCAAACTCAACCTCTTGTCCTTCATCAAGCGTGGCGAAGCCGCCCGTCTTGATCTCGGAGTGGTGGACGAAAAGGTCCTTGCCGCCGTCGTCGGGCGTAATGAAACCAAATCCCTTGTCCGGGTTGAACCACTTCACTTTTCCGCTGCTCATGCTGTTCCTTCAAATAATCTTGGAATGAACAGATAGTATAGTCCTCAGCAGCGGTAGGAAATGCGAAGAGGCGTCGTATATCGCCATTCTCCTTGCACATATTGACTCGGCGGGCAGGTGCACATAAGTTGCACATATGCCCGCATCATCCCGAAATCCTCTCCCGTTCGCGCACCTCCACGCGCGCAGCTGGTTCTCCTTCCTGGCGGGCGCATCGCCGCCGGAAGCCCTTGTGGCAGAAGCCCATCGGCAGGGTGTCCGCGCGCTGGCGCTGACCGATCGGAACGGCGTGTATGGGGCGGTACGCTTCCAGAAAGCGTGCAAAATGGTGGGAATCAAGCCGCTTTTCGGCGCCGAGGTGACGGTCGAGGAGCAGCCGCTGGTCCTGATTGCCGAAAACCAGGAGGGCTTTTCGAACCTGAACCGCATGCTCACGGCCGCCCACCAACGCAGCCGCGAGGCGCCGAGCGTGACCCTGATGGAGTTGATGCAGCATGCCGAGGGCCTGTTCTGCCTGACAGGCGCCTACGGCAGCCATCTCTACGGCCTGATTGACGGGTTGAAGCGGGAGGATGCGTTCCGCTGGGTCCAACACCTGCACAGCCTGTTCGGGGATCGGCTGTCCATTGAAATAGCCACGCATGTGCATCCGGGCGACCGTCGGCGCATGGCCGTACTCGAGCGGCTCTCGCGGGAAACCGGTGTGTCCCTGGCAGCTACGGCGGCGGCGCTGCACGCCCGTCCCGAGGAGTACCGGCGGTATGACCTCATGACGTGCATCCGCCACAACATCACCATTTTCGACGACCACCCGGAGCGCCCCCGGAACGCGGAGGCGTTCCTGCGCGCACCGGGTGCGCTGCAGAAGCTCATTCCATATCCACAGGCCTTCCTGCGGACGCAGGAAATTGCCGACCGCTGCACGCTGGACCTCATTCCGGGCTACATCACGCCACCGGCCGCGGCCGTTCCGCCGCCGCACACGGCCCGCGCCTGGTTGCATTCGCTCTGCCGGGAGGCGTTCGCCCGGAGGTATCCAGAAAGCCCCAGGAATGCCGAAAACGTACGGAAAAAGGCCGCCGTACAGCTCCGGAAGGAGCTCGACGTCATCGGGCGGCTGGAATTGGACGAGTTCTTCCTGGTGGTCCACGAAATCGTGGACAAGGCGCGGGAGCTCGGCATCCGGTGTGCGGGGCGGGGCTCGGCGGCGAATTCCATTGTGGCGTATCTGCTGGGCATAACCGGTGTGGATCCGGTGCGCAACAAACTGCTGTTCGAACGTTTCCTGCACGCTGGCCGGAAGGGCACGCCCGACATCGATGTGGATTTCGATTCCGACCGCCGCGACGAAATCATTGCCTGGATGGAGGAGCGGTTCGGCATGGAGCAGACGGCCATGACCGCCACGCTCATTACCTACCGGGTGCGCTCGGCGGTGAGGGATGTCGCCAAGGCGTTCGGGTGGCCCATGGATACGGTGAACCGGCTCTCGAAGGCCGTGCCGCCCTACGGCAGCCGGATTCCGGACGACCACCGGGTGCGGCTTGAACGGATTGTGGGGGCCAGTCCGCTCCTGGACAAGCTCCTGGAAATGGCGCAGGACCTGATGGGAGCCCCCCGGCACCTGGGGCTGCACTCGGGCGGCATGATCCTTTCGCGCACGCCGCTGTCCGAATTCACGCCGGTGCAGGTATCGGCCAACGGGGTGAAGGTGGTGCAGTTCGACAAGGACGACGTGGAGGCGCTGGGGCTGGTCAAGTTCGATGTGCTCGGCCTGCGCATGCTCGCCACGCTGAGTGAGGCCGATGAGCTCATCCAGCGGCACACGCCGCCCGGACCCGATATCGACGAATTGCCGCTCGATGACATCCGCACCTTCAACATGATTCGCGCATCGAAAACGCTCGGCGTGTTCCAGATCGAGTCGCAGGGACAGTTGCACCTGCTGGCACAGCATCAACCCGAGGACTTCCAGGATCTCATCAACGAGATCGCGCTGTTCCGGCCGGGGCCGCTGCAGAGTGGCATGGTGCATCCATTTGTGCGGCGGCGGCGGGGGTTGGAGCCCGTGACCTATCCGCATCCGCTCATGGAGCCGCTGCTGCGTGACACCTACGGCGTCATTGTGTACCAGGAGCAGGTACTGGAGGTGGCGCACAAGTTCGCCCACATGTCCCTCGAAGAGGCCGATGAATTCCGGCGTCTCATGTCCAAATTCCGGGATCCGGGGGAAATGGAGGGGATGCGCGACAGGTTCGTGGCGGGGGCCATGAAGAACGGCGTGGACCGGGAAACGGCTACGGCGGTGTTCGAGAACGTGGCCAATTTCGTGGGATACGGTTTCTGCCGCAGCCACGCGGCGGCGTTTGCGAAGACCGTCTACCAGTCGGCGTACCTGAAGCGGCACCACACGGCGGCCTACCTGGCGGCGTTCATGCAGCACCGGCCCGGCATGTACAATCTGATGACGCTGGAGGAGGAGGCGCGGCGGTTCGGGGTCCGGACGTTGCTGCCGGACATCAACCGGTCCATGGCCCGTTACGACCTGGAATGGGTGCCGAAGCCGGACCCCGGGCGCACGCGGCATGATGGCGAGGCGGCCGACCGTGCGGCGCGTCCGCCGGCGCGGCCGGTGCCCACTGAGCTGGCCATCCGGAAGCCTTTGTCATCCGTCCAGACCGTGACGCAGGAAAGTGCCCGCGACATCGTGTGGGAGCGGCTGAACGGGCCGTACACCAGCGTGCGGGATCTGTACGAGCGCGTGCCACTCACGCTCGACCAGTTCCGGAACCTGGCCCGATCGGGCGCGCTCGACGGCCTGGCGGGGGACAGCCGCCGGGCGCTCTGGGAAGTGGGGCTGCTCCACAAGAAGCTGCCTACGCCGGGCCGGCGCCGGGCGAACCTGCTGTTTGATTTGCCGCCGTTCACGGAGGACGACGTCCCGGACCTGCCGTCCCTGACGCTCGACGAACGCCTGTCATGGGATTACGAATCGCACCACGCGGCGCGCATCCACCCCATGGCGCTGGCCCGGCGCACGCTCAACGAATACGAAATCCGCCCCATTGCCTCGTGCTTCGACCTGGGCCGGGTGGGCAGTACGGAAGGAGCCCGCAACGATTCCCGGGACGGCCCGGTGGTAACGGTGGCGGGCATTGCCATGCTCCGCCAGCGACCCAAGACCGCGAACGGGGTCATGTTTCTCACGCTGGAGGACGAAACCGGCTTCGTGCAGACGGTCATCTATGCCACCGTGCTGGATGCCCTGGAGCATATTTTCAGCCAGTCGGCCATGATCGTGCGGGGGCAGCTGCAGGTCATGGGCAACTGGCGGGGGCTGGTCGTGCAGCACGCCTGGGCGCTCGACGGCATTCTGGGCGGCTACGAGGGCCACCCATCCATGGGCGGCGGCCGAGACAAACACGTCAAACGGGTGGGGTCGGCGGGCAGATCGCAACTTTGATGCGGAAGTCACGTTTCGGACGGGACTATATTGATGCATGGTATAGCTCCAAGTCATATACCGGTCCCAACCGAACGAAATCGAATGCTCCCCAAAACTCTGACAGCCGCTGCACTGCGACCCATGGTGTTGGCCACGCTTGCGGCAGGAGAAGCGTACGGTTACCAACTCAGCCAACGAATCGAATGGATTTCCGGAGGGGCCATTGAATGGAATGCCGGGACGCTGTATCCCGTACTCCACCGCCTTGAAACCGAAAGCCTGATTGAATCCATCTGGCGCCCATCGGACGCAGGTCCGCGGCGCAAGTACTACCGGCTCACCATGAAAGGAAAGAAAGCCGTCGAAACCGAGAAGGCACAGTGGATGACGGTTCACGACGTTCTGTTGCGGCTGTGGCAGCCCGACGTTTCATTCGGGACGGGCACATGAGAACGCGGAACGCCTTCGATTTGGAGACAGCCATTGCGACCTGGAGGGCTTTCTTTCAGCAGCGCCGTGCATTTTTTACGGAAGACCTGGAAGAGTTGGAGCTGCATCTGCGCGAGCACACCGCCCACCTCATGGAGTGCGGCCTCTCGGAGGAGGAAGCATTTCGACAGGCCACCGCGCATCTGGGAAACGTGGTGCTCCTGGACGATGCCTTCAAAGAGGTGTTCTGGTCAAAAATCAAACACAAAGGCCGGTTGCTCCGCACTCTGGCATTCCAATACGCCATGTTCAACAATTACCTGAAAACGGCACTCCGGAATCTGCTGAGACACAAAGGATACAGCGCCCTGAACATCTCGGGCCTGGTGGTTGGAATGGCCAGTGCCTTTCTGATCCTGATATGGATATCGAATGAGCTCGGTGTGGATCAATTCCACGAGCATGCCGATCGGTTGTACCAGGTGAAGGTGAACAGTGTGGAGGACGCAGGGATTGCAACGTGGTCGAACGCACCCATGCCGCTTGCGGCGGCGCTTGAACAGGACGTTCCCGACGTCCGGTCGGCCGTGCTCATGCTGCCCGTCAAGGCTGTCCTCCAACGGGACGATTACGTCGGCCGCGAGGAAGGGTACCATGCCGGACCGGCCTTCTTCGAGATGTTCACGTTCCCCCTGTTGGCCGGAGATCCGGCCAGCGCACTGGATGCGCCGGGCAGCATCGTGATTTCCGAGCAAATGGCCATCGACTATTTTGGAGCGGGGTGGGACCATGCCGTGGGCAGCACCCTCACGTTGCATTCCTGGCAGTCGAATGGCGGCGTATTGGGCAATGCCATTCACGTGGAAGCGGGCCGCGAATACCTCGTAACGGGTGTGCTCAAGGACGTTCCGGCGAACTCATCGCTGGACTTCGACTTCATTCTGCCGGTGCAGGAAGTCGCGAACGCATTTCCGCACATCACATCGTGGGGCCCCCGCTGGTTCGAACTATACGTCCTGTTCGAAGCGGAAACGGCAATGGACGGGTTGCAGGCCACCCTGGCACCCTTGCTCACTCGTCACGTAGAGGACGCAACGAATCAAGCGCTCATCATCCAGCCGTTCGTCGAAACGTATTTGCATGGGTCCTTCGTGGACGGGCGCGCAGCCGGGGGCAGAATACAACGGATATACCTGATCGGACTCACGGGTTTGGCGATCCTGTTGATTGCCTGCATCAACTTCACCAACCTGATTACCGCGCGTTCCAACCTGCGTGCCCGGGAGATCGGTGTACGCAAATCGTTGGGAGCCACACCGGGGTTCCTCGTGCAACAGTTCCTCGGTGAATCGGTCATCACGGCACTCCTGTCCATGATCGGAGCCGTGGTATTGATGCTGGCATTGCTTCCGACGTTCTCAGGCATAACGGGTACCGCGCTGACAGCGGCGGACCTGACATCCGGGCACTGGATGTTGTTCATTCTGGTCGCCCTGCTGACCGGCCTCCTGGCTGGAGGCTATCCGGCGTTCCGATTGTCGAACATGCAGGCCATCCGGAACCTGAGGGGGCAATCGGGTGGCCAAGTCCGGAACGGCCGGAGCGGAACGTCGGCACGGGAAAGCCTGGTCGTGGTGCAATTTGCCATTTCAGCCTTCCTGATTGTCGGAACGCTCACCATTCATGATCAGATTCAGTACCTGCAATCCGCCGACCTGGGGCTGGACAAGGAGAACGTGCTCATGATGCCGGTGGAGGGAGCTCTGGCCAACAACCGGGAGGGCGTACGTGCGCAATTGCTCCAGTCCACGGCCATCGAAAGCACCGCGCTGTCCAGTGCCAACCCGCTTGGAGTGGCCATGATGAACAGCAATGTGCGGTGGGAAGGCAAGGAAGAGGGAGAGGATGTCCTGTTCACGGTTCTGGAGACCGATGAACACATGGCGACCACCATGGCCATGACCATCACGGACGGACGATTCTTCGACCCCGGCAAGGACACCGGTCAATTGCACTACGTCGTCAATGAAACGGCTGTCCGCGCGTTGGGGCTCGATGCGCCGGTCGGTCACCCGTTCGCCCTCGGTTATGAGGTGGATGGGCCCGGCACCGGAAGCGGCATCATCGTCGGCGTCGTGGAGGATTTCCATTCAGGGTCCATGGCTGACCAATACATCATGCCGCTCGTCATGACATTCGACGCGGAGGCCGCCAATGTAATGCTGGTTCGTTACGAACCCGGCCAGACGACCGAAGCCCTGGGTGCACTGCGGAACACCGTACGGCAGTTCAATCCGGGGACGCCATTCGAGTATGCGTTCCTGAACGCCGAGTGGAGTGCCAACTATGCGGACGAAACGGTTCTGGCAACGCTGTCACGGCTCTTCGCATTCATGGCCGTGTTGCTGGCGTGCCTCGGGCTGCTGGGCCTGGCGGCATTTTCCGTACAGCTTCGGACGAAGGAAATCGGGGTGCGTCGCGTGCTGGGTGCCACCAGTCAGCACGTGGTCTTCATCCTGTCCCGCGAGTTCATCAAGCCGGTGGCTGTGGCGCTCGTATTGGCACTGCCGGTATCGTGGTGGATCATGCGCGATTGGTTGTCATCGTTCGCGTATCGCGTCGACATGAGCGTCGGAACACTTGTCCTTGCCGGCACCCTGGCGCTGATGGTTGCGTTGGCCACGGTGGGAATGCAAGCCTGGCGCGCTACCCGGCAGCGTCCCGTTGTGCTGCTGCGGCACGACTGAGGTCGAGGCCGTCTCAGATATACTTCTCCCCGCGGACGACTTCGGCGTCCTGGACGTACACGATGACGGCGTAGTGCTCGAAATACGCATCCGACACATATTCCACGATGGCATCGGCCACGGCGGGGCTCACGAGCGTTTCAATACGGGTGTCGGGACCTTCCCATTCGTTCGCCCGGACGCCGCGCGAGCCTTTGCCCCTGGCTTGCGTGAGGGTGTACCCCGTGGCGCCAAGCGCCTCGATCTTGCGCAGCAACCGGTCCTCCAGGATGCGTTCGGTCACGATGGTGACCAATTTCAGAATCGTCTTTGACATGTCAAGCGGCCATCCAACCGGCCAGTGTGTAATACAACGGAATGCCCAACGTGATGTTGAACGGGAAGGTGATGCCCAGTGAAGCCGTGAGATAGAACGTGGGGTTGGCTTCCGGCAGGGCAATTCGGACCGCGGCCGGAGCCGCGATGTAACTGGCGCTCGATACCATGGCGCCCAGCACGGCGCATCCCGCCATGGACAGCCCGGTGAACCCACCCAGCCAAACCGCCAGTGCTCCGTGCAGGATGGGGACCAGGACGCCGAAGGCCACCAGGAACGGCCCGACCGTCCGCAAGTCCTTCAGGCGCCGTGCCGCCACGATGCCCATCTCCATGAGGAACAGCATGAGCGCGCCCTGGAATCCGGCCACGAAGAACGGCTCCACCGGGGCCATGCCTGCCGGTCCCACGGCGAGGCCGATCAGCAGACCGCCCACCAACAAGATGACGCTCCGTCCCGAGAGTACCTCGTGCAGGGCCTCCTGCCAGGATCCCGCCCGTTTGTCACGGACAAAGGCCAGCATGAGGGCCACCACGATAGCGGGTACCTCGAGGATGGCGACCAGGGCCGGCATGTATCCTTCCGGCGCGTGACCCATCATGGTGCCGTAGCTGATGGCCACGATGAACGTGACGGCCGATACGGATCCATAGTGGGCCGCGATGGCCGATGCGTTCACCCGGTCGAACCGACCCAGTCGACGCAGGATATTGTAGGCAATGATGGGCGTCAGGATGCCCAGGAACAGCGTCAGACCGGCCGGCGCCAGGAACTCAAGGAACGGCGTCTTGGACAGTTCCACGCCCCCCTTCAGGCCGATGGCCAGCAGGAGGTAAATGGACAGGGCGTCATAGAGCGGCGTCGGAAGCCGGAGATCGCTGCGCACCAGCGACGCGAACGCGCCGAGGACGAAGGCCAGAATGACCGGGGACAGGAGGCTCATGGCGGGACGGAATGGGTGGGACGCCCCATGATAGGGCCTGCGCGCCAAACCGACATGCCACCCGACTTCTGGACGGAGCGTCAATCCCGTGGGATCCTCCGCAAGGTGCGAACAAATGAAAACGTAACGATCAAAACCGTGACCACGAGGAAAGTCGGCCACCACCAGCTCCAGAAGGTTTCTCCGACAATCGCCCAGGCTGTCCCGGAACCATCGCGGAAGAGGCCACCGGGATTCGACACCCAATCCAGCCCGGTAAACAGGCTGGCAACGGTGAACGCGATGACGGCCGCTGCCCATGCGGCGCGGCGTGCGGAGGTCATGATCGTACGGTTCATGTCGAGCGGAAAAAAAGCGTTTGGGCCGGCGGCTGGAAGCCGCCGGCCCAAACCGGGTCAACTGATGTGGTTGGATTCATCGGAAGGGATAGAACGAGACGCCTACCGTCATGCGGACGCTGGCCATGCCGATGTCCACGCTGTTGTCCTGGTTGCCGACACTGCGGTCCGAAAGGTTGCCCGGTACAAACGATGCCGCACCTTCCACCGCAAATTTCGGAGTGACAAAATACATGACTCCGCCACCGAAACTGCCACCCAGGCCACCGTAGGTCACCTCTGTGCCATTCGTGGTCTGGTCCTTTTCATAGATGACTCCCATGATGGCCAGGGAGGCGTCGGCAAAAGGGACCAGTCGTTCCTGGGGCCGGAAGTGGTAGCGACCGCCGAGTTCAAAGAATGCGACGCTGAATTCGTCGCCCGCTGCGAATTCCTCGAATTCCATGTCGCCTTTCATACCTGCGACTTCCATGCCCAGATACATCGTAAACCGCTTGTTGAAGCCGTAACCCAGGCGCAATCCGCTGCCCAAGCCTTCGCCGTCATCGTCGTTCTCGAAGGCAACACCGTGCCCGCCGGCTCGAATGTTCAAAAAGGCTCCGTGGGTGTTGGCGTCCGACTGGGCAACGACCATTCCCGGAGATCCTGCGAGCACGAGCAAGAGGGCTATGAAGGTTGCGTAGGGAATATTGATATGTTTCATGGTGAAGTTCTCCTGTTTGTTCGGGGGTGAATGAATGCGTATCCAACCTACCCCGGCAGGTCACCATGCCGAATCAGCCAAAAGGTGTAATCGGGGGTGCAAAATGGGGATGTAAACCCTCTGCGGCGACAGCCTTCTAGAGGATGCCGGTTTCCCGGGCTTTGATGATGGCATCCGTCCGGTGGGATGCCTCCAGTTTGCCATAGATGTTGGCGATGTGCCGTTTTACGGTCGCAAGGCTGATGAACAGCTGATCGGCTATATCCTGATTGCGGAGCCCGGCTGCAATCAGTCGCAGGACTTCCAGCTCGCGGGGCGACAACAGGTCGGCATTGGTTCGCGTGGAGACATCCGGTTTCTCATCACGGGCCGTGAGTGCGCTCAGTACATGGATGGCATGATCCCGGCCGAGGCCCTTCGCCACCATATCCGGAAGCAACGTGCCCACCATGTCCGATTCCCGCAGGAACGGGGCAACAAAACCGTCCGGTGCTGCGCGATCCAAAGCGTCTGCCAGTCGCGTCCGGGTCTCCTCGGTATCACCCGATTCCCATGAACACCGTGCCTGCTGCAAATTCACGTCGACCAGCAATCCCGTTCGACCACTTCGCTCCGCTTCATTGGCCAGAACGTCCAGGAGGTTGCGGACGTCTCCGATTCCCGACGCAAGGCACCAACGCGCGTATGCGGCCAGGTCGTACGCGGTCGAGAACGAAGGCGAGTCATCCAGGGAAAGACCGGACGCGCGGGCCCAGATACCGACCTCCTCCAGACGTCCTGCCTGGAGGAGCAGTCGGGCACGATGGGACGCAGCCGGCATCCACGACGGTATGCGTTCCGAAGCCGGTGCCGAGACGGCCTCGTCCATCACCGCTACCGCTCGTTCCAGATCGCCACTGAGTGCAGCGATGTCTGCCTCGACTTGATACCATCGTGCACTGGCTCGTTCATACGTGCTGTTTTCCGTCATCAATGCCTCCGCGCCGACGAGGTCACCGCGTTCCAGCATCACGCGCGCCACGCCACGCCGCACGTCGGGTCCACCGGAATCGTAGTTGTCTGCTGCGGCCCGTTCGTAGGAAGCCAGACCCTCGGTCAATCGCCCCTGACACAGACGCAACTCGGCGAGTGCATAGTGACAACGCTGTGCATAGATGAGGTTGTCGGCAAACTCGAAGCGTTCCAAAGCCTCGGACATGGACGTCCATGCCTCATTCAGGTCCCCTCTTCGCCACTGCGCCAGTCCCAGGGTAACCAGCGGGATGGCCCGATAAAAATGATCATCCGGAGGGAGCAGCTCCAACGTTTTCCGGGCGTATTGCTCCGTCGCCTCGATATCGCCCTTGGCCTGCGCGAGATAGGCCCTGGCGGCGGCGATGGTGGCTGGCAAGGAGGCGTATTCGCGTTCGTCGGCTACGACAACCGGGACATCGGACGCGCGGTCGAGAAGGTCTTCCGCATGGTCCACCCATTTCTCAGCGCGATCAAATTGCAGCGTGTCCAGGAGTGCCCAGCCATAGCAGGCGCTCAGCACGGGACGACCGAGGATGATGTTTTCCGGAATGCACTCGGCCCACGAAAGCCACGTATCGGCCTGGAAACTCCGGTCCATTCGGCGCCACGAACGTTCTACAAGATCTGCGGCGTGTACGTTGTCCTTTGCGGCCAGCGCATGACGGATGGCATCGGCCTCGTGCCCCTCCGATTCGAACCATGCACAGGCCCGCCGGTGAAGGGCGGGCACAAGCACCGGCTTTTCTGATTGGAGCAAGGATGCCAGGACGTCGCCGAACAAATGGTGGTACCGGTACCAGTACCGTTTATCGTCCAGGGGAATGACAAACAGTTGTTGCTGTTCAAGCATCGACAGGATGTCGGCACTTCCGGTTCGGTCCATGACGGCATCACAAAGTGGGCCACATAGCCGTTGCAGGTGGGCAGATTGAAGCAGGAACTCCCTCACCTCTACCGGCTGACCCTGCAGCACTTCCTCCAACAGGAAATCGGCGATGTATCGGTGGTCACCAGAGAAGGTCGACAGGAATCCATCCGTATCCTCCCGGCCCTGCATGGACAAAGCCGCAAGTTTCAATCCGGCAATCCACCCTTCCGTGCGACGCTCCAACTCGGATATGGTCTGCGTTGAAACGGGTACCTGCACGGCGCCGGAAAAGAACTCCGCGGTTTCATCCACCGTGAATCGGAGGTCTCCGGCCGGAATCTCCGTCAGTTTACCCTGCCCCCTGAGTCGGGCCAGTGGCAAAGAGGGTTCTGCTCTGGACACGAGGACCAGGTGGAGATGGGGGGGCATTCGGTCGATGAAGAACGACATGCCCTCGTGGATCTCGGGGCGCTCAATGATATGGTAGTCGTCCAGGACAACGACCATGTCGCCCTGCACCGCATTGACATCATTGATGAGTGTCGAAAGAAAGGCTTGCGCAGGCAACGGCTCCAGAGAGTGCAGCATGGCCAACGCCAGATCGCCGACGCCCTCCTCGAACCGTTGCAGCGCAGCCACGAAATAGGCCCAGAACAAGGACGGGTCGTTATCGGCTTGATCCAGGGACAGCCATGAGGCTTCTCCCTCCCGGGAATGGAGCCATTCGGCCAGGAGCGTCGATTTCCCCGATCCTGCCGGTGCGGAGACCAGGGTCACCGCGCCATGGACACCCGTGTCAATCCGATCGACCAGGCGCGTTCGCTCCACCATCCCCTCCTTCCAGACCGGAGGATAGAATTTCGTGGACAGCAGCTGAGCCGTCTCGACCAAGTTGGGGTGGTTTCTGCGCACGTCTGCAGGCGGCCAGGCGGATAATCAGGAAAACGTACGCTGCATGGACCCTGGAGATTCACTCCGGCCATCCTATTCGCGGGATCGTTGGCGCGGGGCGGAGTCGGACAGGGTTTCCGAGTCGGACTCAGATTCGAATTCGGATCCGGAAGATGCGTCCAGATCCTTCAGCAGATCCCGGGACTCCGGGGCAAGGCGCTCCTGAAGGGTTTCCGATGCGCCGAGCCCGGTCCCCGAACGCGCTATGGCCCGGTCGGCGATCAGCGCCATCTGGCGTTCCCGGTCCTGGATCCAATTGCGGCCATGCAGGATTCCTGCCCCGGTCAACAGCAACCCGATGGGGGCCATGATGCCACCGATCACGATGAAGTCGGGATCCACGCCGAAGGCCATCGTCAGGAACATGAGCGCCATGACGAGCGGTCCGAGGCCGCCCCCAATGAGACCGGGAATGGTGTCGTTGCGCGAGCCCATGTGCAACACGGTCCGCGTTCCGTCAATGGACGGTTCGGCGGACACGAACAGGTTGCCGTTCCGCCAGACGCGATGGTTTCCCTCCATTGATTGCTCACCCCGTGCATTGAATTGATGCCGGCAATCGGATACGATGGCGGCCCACTGTGCGTCCGAAAGCGGGCCGTTCATGACCGCCCGGTGTCCGACCCGCCAGCGTACGCCGGCGTATGTCCGGAACGTCTCCGGACCCGATGCCGAGTCGAGTTTCGCGGCAGCCGCGCGGATGGTAGCCGCGTCCAGCCCATGCTCGACGGCCATGGTCTCCAGTTCGGCCAGTGTCAATCCCGGGCCCTGGTTCTCCCGCTCGGTCCCGTCGGCCAGGCGGTAGGCCTCCTTCAGGATGGCGGTAACTTCGTCTTGGGAGTAGGTTCGGGACATGGGCGTGGGGGCGGAAACGGCGCTTACGCATGCGTCGGCGATAAAGTTTTCCCATATTGATGCTACCCAGACATCACGAAAGGCACTACCATGAAGACTACCACCCCGACTTTTCCATCCGCCGGCATCACACGGAGCGGAGGTGCTGTCGCCCTTCTCGCCGTCCTTTTCCTGCTGGCCGGATGCGCCGAGCAGCCCTGGAGTCCGTCTCAGGATGAGGCCCGGACTTGGGTGTCCACGCTCGGCGCGGACACGGTGGCTGTCGAACAGTTCACGGTTGAAGGACAGACCCTGACGGGAACGCAGATTGAACGCGCGCCGAGCACGTCCCGGATTGATTACACGGTCATGTTGGACGACGCCGGTCACGTGGCGTCGCTGGAATCCACCAATTTCAACGTGATCATCCAGGATTCGGTGGCCATCCTGAATGGCGCGGACACGGTCCGCGTCCCGACGGGCGTCATACCGACGCTTGGGCGGATGCCGCACTCCCTGTATGTCGTAAATCAGGTCCTGGCGCAGAAACGGGCCGGTCAGGACAGCATCCACCTGTTGTTTCCCAACGGCAGCGTCAACGAACGCATGGTGACGTGGCAGTCACCGGACCAATTCGCCCTCGACTTCTTCGGCAGTCCCATTACCGGCGTCTTCGATGAAAGCGGCCAATTGATCGGTACCTCCGGCGTCGAAACAACCGTCAAGCGGGACGTCCATCGCGTGGAGCCGTTCGATCTCGACGCATCGGAAGCGCGGTGGATGGCCATGGATGCCGCAGGCGAAGGGCTTGGCGTGCCGTCGCCACCGGCCGTGGCCAGCGCAGACGTGGACGGCGCATCCATCGACATCCAGTATGCCCAGCCCGCTGTCCGTGGACGGACCATCTGGGGCGGCATCGTGCCGTTCAACGACGTCTGGCGTACGGGCGCCAACGCGGCGACGCACCTGACCACCGACCGGGCACTCGTGCTGGGTGGCCAGACGGTGCCGGCTGGCACGTATACGCTGTGGAGCATCTTCGAGAGCGCTGACGCCGGGCAGCTCATAGTGAACGCCCAGACAAACCAGTGGGGCACCAGTTACGATGCCGCGCAGGACGTGCTCCGGGTCGACATGACCGCTGTCACGACCGCCGAGCCAGCCGAGCGGTTCACCATCCACATCCGGGATACGGATGCGGGAGGCGAACTGGTCCTGGCCTGGGATACCACGGAATGGACCGTACCGTTCGAGGTGGAATAGCGCTATTCGTACCGCAAACTGTCCACCGGGTCGGCCTGGGCTGCCCGGACGGCATGCCACGAGACGGTGACGAGGGCTACGCCGAGCGCCAGCAGCCCGGCGGCGACCGGTGTCGTCCAGCCGATCTCGGTGCGGTAGGCAAAGCCGTCGAGCCAGCGCTCCATCTGGATCCATGCCAGCGGGACCGCCAGGATGACGGCCACCATCGTGAGTCCGACGAACTCGAGTGAGAGCAGCCGGACAATCGAGAACGTGCCCGCGCCTACGACCTTGCGGATGCCGATTTCACGGGTACGGCGTTCAGCGGCATAGGCGGCCAGCCCGAAGAGGCCCAGGCAGGCAATGAGGACGGCGAGCAACGCGGCGGCGCCCATCAGGCGCTGCGCCCGGCGCTCCGACGCATACTGGACATTCAGGTCGTCCTCCAGGAAGGACCACGTAAAGGGCGATTCGGGGACTTCGGCGCGCCAGGCGGCCTCCAGGTCTGCGAGTATGCGTTGCGCGGATGAGGATGCGGATGCCGGTGCGCCCTCGCCCGCCAGGCGGACAAACAGATACCGGTACGGCGCATTGCCCCGGTCGGCGAGCGTCAGCAACATGGGCTCGACCGCGGAATGGAGCGACTGGAAGTGGTAGTCCTCCACGACGCCCGCTACGCGGCCATAATTGTTCACGGGCTCGCCAATGGGGTTTTCCCACCCGAATTCCCGGACCAGCGCCTCGTTCACGAGTACGAACGACGTGTCGTTTCCGGGAAAATCGGATGTGAACGCCTGGCCGTCGGTGGTTTCGACACCCAGGGCGGCCAGCCAGTCCCGGTCAATCCGGTTGGTGTAGATGGTGTGCGCCTCGCCGTCGGCGCTGCCGAATGCCCCCCAACTCAGGAATTTGTTCATCCCTGAGGACGACGCGGCCACGGACGCCACGCCGGGTATGTCGCGCCAGGCTTCCTTGAGCGTGGCCACGCGGCGCTCGGACGCCTTCACGTCCGTGGTCATGGTCTCCACGACGAGGACCTGGTCGTTGTGGAAGCCGAGGTCGGCCTGCTGCATGAAGGACACCTGGTCCTGGACGACCATCACCGCCATGATGAAGCTGATGGACAGGGTGAACTGGAGCACGACAAGCGCTTGCATCCAGCGGGCATTGCCACCCGACAGCGGACCGCCCTTCAGCACCACAATGGGTCGGAATCCGGACAGGAATACGGCGGGCCACGCTCCGGCCAGGAGGCCGGTCAACAGCGCCAGCCCGATGAGCCACAGCATGCCCTCGGCCGAGTATTCCAGCGTCATGGAGGCTCCGATGAGGGACGAGAAGAAGGGAAGCGCCATTTCGGCCATGGCGAGCGCTGCCACCAGGGCGAGCGCACTGAGCAGGATGGCTTCGCCCCAGAATTGCCGCATGAGTTGTGCCCGGCCGGCGCCAAGGGCTTTGCGCATGCCCACCTCGCGGGCGCGCCGGGAGGCGCGCCCGATGGAGAGGGTGGTAAAATTGATGCAGGCTACCCCGAGCACAGCGAGGGCCAGCCCCAGCAGGAATCCGGGCCAGCGCGGGTCGGTGGTGGGGGTCTGGGACTGCTGGACCTCGGGCGTGAAGTGGATACGCGTGAGGGGTTGGGTTTCAAGGCTGAAATCCCCCTCATCCCGACCAATCCATTGCAGGATCTGCCAGGTCTGGATCATGGGAGCGTAATTCGTTTCGGCGAACGCCGGCAGGCGCGCGCGGACCGATTCCAGGGAGGCATCCGGCGCCAGGCGGAAGAAGGTGTTGGACAACCAACTCGTCCAGGCATCGGCATACCGGGTCCACGTCGTGTGGTCCTGGAGCGGCAGCAGGAGGTCATACTGGATGCTCGAATTGGCCGGGACATCCGCGGCCACCCCGGTCACGCGGAATTCCCGGAACGTCTCTCCGTTACGGATGCGCAGCGTTTCACCCACGACGTCGGTATGTCCCCAGACCTGCTCGGCGGTCGTCCGGGAGACGACCGCCGAGCCCGGTTCGGCCAGCGCCCGGTCTGTATCTCCGGCCAGCAGCGGGAAGGAGAAGACCGCGAAAAAGCCGGGCTCCACGAACAGGACATCGTTCCGCTGCGATTCAGATCCGACCATGAGTTGCATGGACGGGGCCGCGACCACGCTGGTGGCGGCCGATATCTCCGGAAAGGACTCCGTGAGCGTTCGGGCCAGCGGCAACGGCTGTCCCGCCTTGACTTCGACATCGTCCCCCGGCGTCACGGCCCGGATGTTTACCCGATGAATGCGATCGGCCTCCTCGTGGAACTGATCGTAGGCCCATTCACTCCGGGCATACGTCAGTATGAGCAGGCAACTGGCCATACCGACGGCCAGGCCGAATACGTTGATGGCGGTGTAACCGGGACGACGGCGCAGGTTGCGCACGGCAAGCTTCAGGTGACTCCGGGTCATGGGCATGGCTCAACACGCGGATGGTTGTGCGGTACCCCTTGCAAGTGCTGTGCCAAGTGGACGCCATCGGTCGGGGACGGGCCGGCAGGGCATTCATCCGCCCGGTGTCTGTCCAAAGGAGAACGCCCGGTGTCCGCAAACGGACACCGGGCCGGGCTCTCGATTCAGGATGCAGGGTTCAGATGAACGGGTTCAGGTCAGTACGCCCGTATCCCGCATGCGACGGGCATAAATGAAGAGGAAAACGGCCACGATGAAGATGACCATCGAGAAAACCAGCACCCCGATGCCGCCCATGACGGCCATGCCGTCTTCGATGAAGTAGTTGTGGATGGTCGTGCCCATCATGCAGACCAGGCTTGCTCCGAAAACTGGAACCGCCCAGGCCTTGCGCAGGAGCAGCCCGAGGGAGCCCAGGACAGACCCCCAGACGGCGATGGCCCAGAGGGCATCCAGCCACCACGGGAACCCATAGAAGAATTCCAGCTGCTCCGGCGTGAAATTGGACATGTAGCTTTCCACCTGGAACTGGGTCATGCTGTAATCGAACGCACCCATGGCGTTCCAGAGGAGACTCAGGATACCGACAATCCAGAGGTGGCGCGGGGTCGAGGACGTTGTGCTTTCCATAGGGGGACTCCGAAGGTTGTGGATTTGCGGAGTATACTCCAGTATGGACACCAATGCCCGGCATACCCTGTTCACCGCCCTTGCGGTGTCGCTGGGAGGATTCCTGTTCGGCTTCGATGCATCGGTCATATCCGGGGTCATCCGGTTCATCCGTCCGGAATTCGGGCTGACGGATATCCAGCTTGGCTGGGTGGTGAGTTCGCCGTCCATCTCTGCCATGGTATCCATGCTGGCGGCCGGCCCCGTGAGTGATCGGCTGGGGCGCAAGCATGTGCTGCTGTTGGTGGCGTTCCTGTACGTGGTGTCAGCGGTCATGTCGGCCATGGCGGTCAGTTTCACCATGCTCGTGGCCGCGCGGATGCTCGGGGGCGTGGCCTTCGGAGCGGCGCTCGTCCTGGCGCCCATGTACATCGCCGAGATCGCGCCGTCGAACAACCGGGGATTCCTGGTATCGGTCCAGCAGCTGAACATTGTACTGGGGTTCTCGGTCGCCTACTTCTCGAATTACCTCATCCTGACCGGCATTGAAGGGGACGGGGTGATTGCTGGACTCATCCACGACGGAAATGCCTGGCGCTGGATGCTCGGCGTGGAGGCCATTCCGGCCGTTGCCTATTTCTTCCTGCTGTTCACCGTACCCCAGAGTCCGCGATGGCTCTATGCATCCGGTCGAACAAGCGAAGCGCTGGCCGTGCTGACCGAGTTGCACGGAAAGGACGCAGCCTCCCTGGAAGCCTCCGAACTCGAGCGGGTCCTCCAGTTGGGCGAACCGCGGAGGGCTCCGTTCCGGGCCTTGCTGCATCCATCGGTCCGGTATGTGCTCGGTGTGGCGCTGCTGCTGGGTGTGCTCCAGCAGATCACGGGCGTCAACGCCATCTATTTCTATGTGACCATCATCTTCGAGCAGTCCGGAATCGGGGCGAATGCATCGTTTGCCCAAGCGGTCTGGGTGGGCATAGTCAATGTGGTGTTCACCATCCTGGCCATGTTGCTGATTGACCGGATGGGGCGGAGGCCGCTCATGCTCGCCGGCCTCGCGGGGATCGCGGTGGCCATGTGCATTACCGCGTACGGCTTCAGTGGGGCCACCTATTCCCTGTCGGCGGACGATCTGGACGCGTTTCCGGTGGAGGTCCAGGAAAAACTGGAACGGATGGAGGGAAAGGTCTTCGAGGGAGACGTCGCGTTCAAACAGACGGCCCGGGCGGTGTTGGGTGAGACGCTGTACCGGAACCACGAGGCCCGGCTGGTGGAGCAGTCCATTTCCATGAATCCGTATGTCGTGTTGTTCGGGGTGCTGCTGTTCGTGGCTGCGTTCGCCGCATCGCTCGGTCCGGTCATGTGGGTCATGTTGTCGGAGTTGTTTCCGACACGCCTGCGGGCCGTCGGCCTCTCGGTCACGGGATTCCTGAACTCGTTTGTCAGCTGGATGGTGCAGTTCATCTTTCCCTGGGAGTTGTCTGTCCTCGGCAATACCGGCACGTTCCTGCTGTATGGCGTGTTCGCCTTGATCGGTCTGGGAATCCTGTATGCCGTGATGCCGGAGACGAAAGGAAAGTCCCTGGAAGAGCTGGAAGCCCACTTCTCATCGGGAGCGCGCGGCTGAACGGACGCCTGGCCTGTTTGCCACGACGCTTCCGTGGCCTTTTTCCGGGGTGACTTGTGAGGATACCGTATGAAGACCTACATTTTGCAGTTCTGAAAACGTTTTCACGGTCATCCCAACCCGCGAGAGAAGCCATGGCGTCCGAATCACGCAGTTATCGCCTTCCCTTCATCATTGTCACGAGCCTGTTTTTCCTCTGGGGATTCATCACGGTGCTCGTGGATGCGTTCATCCCCCGACTGAAGGCGGTCTTTGAATTGTCGTTTTTCGAGGCGGGCCTGGCCCAGTTCGCCTTTTTCATGGCGTACGCCCTGGTTTCCATTCCCGGGGGATACCTGATAGCACGCATCGGATACAAAAAAGGCGTGGTGGTCGGGCTGCTGGGCATGGGTCTGGGATGCCTGGTCTTCTGGCCCGCCGCGGAGTTCCGCATCTTCGGCATCTTCCTGATGGCCATGTTCCTGTTGGCGGCCGGGATCACGACGCTCCAGGTAGCGGCCAATCCGTATGTCGCGGCGCTCGGATCGCCGGAAACGGCATCGAGCCGATTGAACCTTGCGCAGGCCTTCAATTCGCTCGGAACCACGCTGGCACCGCTCGTCAGCGCGGCATTCATCCTGGGCAGCGTCGTCTTGACGGGCTCGGAAATCGAAGCGCTGGGCGAGACGGCGCGGACGGCATACTACGCCACCGAGGCGGCGGCGGTACAGGCCCCGTTCCTCATCCTGGCGGGTATTTTCGTGGTCCTGGCGTTCGCGTTTTCCCGATTCAACCTGCCAGCCATCCTGGATACCGATCACCACCGGTCCGGCAACTACGCACATGTCCTCCGCTCCCGTCGTCTCATGTTCGGGGCGCTGGGCATTTTCGTGTACGTCGGGGCCGAAGTATCCATTGGCAGCTATCTCGTCAATTATTTCCTGGAGACCGGCATGCCGCAGGCCGTGCTGGACTCCGCGCTGCTGTCGGGACTGGCGTCGTGGCTGTCGGGGTCGGATCCCGGGACCCTCATTCCCGCGCGCCTGGCCGGTACATTCGTGTTCTTCTACTGGGGCGGGGCCATGATGGGGCGGTTCGTAGGTGCGGCCCTCATGCAACGGTTCCGGCCGGGGCTCATCCTGTCCCTGTTTGCGGGGGGTGCCGTGACCCTGCTGGTCATTGCGGCATCCACCACGGGCAGCGTGGCCATGTGGGCGCCGCTATTCGTCGGACTGTGCAACTCGGTCATGTTTCCGACCATCTTCACGCTGGGCATCGAGGGGCTCGACGAGCACACGGCCCAGGGCTCCGGCATCCTGTGCACGGCCATTGTGGGAGGTGCCATCATTCCGCCGTTGTTCGGTGCCCTCGGTGACTCCATCGGGCTGCAGATGGCCTTTCTGTTGCCGGCCGCCTGCTACGTCTACATCAGTTGGTACGGTTACTCGACCAGAGTCCGGTAGCGTTCGAACGCCAGGCGTGCCGCCAGCGTGTCGCCAGCTGCAAGTTCCAGGCGGGCCAGGTTGTAGTACAGGACCGGATTGTCCGGTTCGACCCGTTGCGTTTCGGCCAATGCCGTGCGTGCGGAGGCGTGCCGCCCTTGCCGGAGTTGCGTAACGGCCAGCGCATTCCAGAAATAGGCGTCATCGGTACGACCGGCACCGAACAGGGCCAGTTCCTCGACCACGGGGTCCAGGACCGGATTCGACAGTCCGGCGCTGACGCCGTCCTGCATGAGCGAGGCGTTGAACGATTGCCAATGGAACAGCGACCGGTAGAACCACAGCGCCTCCAGGGTGTCGCCCCGGGCAAGGGCCAGTTGCACGCCGTCATACAGCCCTTGCTGGGTCGGCAATCCCTGTGTGAGCACGGCGACCGCCAGGGAATCACCCAGCCGGCCCGATGACCGCCGGGCCGAAATGAGCCGGGCGTACCGTTCCCCCGATACGTCGGCACTGGATTCGGGCTGGAAGGGGTAATCGGCCAAGAGCCGTTCAATCAGGATTTCCGCCTGGGCCTGGCTGAGCGCATCGGTTCGCCTGGAGGCCGGCCAGGGAATATCCACCGGATTCCGGCGGAAGCCGGGAACGTCGTCAACGGCGTCGGCGAATGCATCGGCCATCATCCGATACCCTTCCAGGGTAGGATGCAGGTGGTCGGTGAACAGGTCGTAGCCGGGAATGCCCGATGTGGCACGGGCATTGAACACCGGTTCCAGATCCACGACCGTCACGCCGGGTCGATCCCGCCAGGACCGGATTTCCGCATTCACGGCAGAGGGCGCCCGGAACCGGATGCCGTCCAGGTCCCGCGCCAGGGTGTACTGCCGGCGGGCCTCGGCCGTGTCGCCCCGGACTTCGGCTTCCGCGCCCGCACGGAAGACGGCGAGGGCCTCAGCGTCCCGCGACAACGGGGGTTGGCCGGACAGGTTTGCCACCAGCGTACCGGCAATCACGGGGATGCCGGTATCGTGGAAGGTGTCCAGGACGTCGGCCATGTTGCGGGCGAATTGGCGGACGCCGGCCTCGTAGTCGGGTCCGTCCAGGGTGATGGCCGCGTTCCGGACCACGCGGGCCATCATGGTGCGTTCATTGGCGGCGGGAGAGAGGCCGTAATCGGGCGGCCCGAGCAGCAGCCGCTCCAGTCCGTTGTAAAGCGCGCTCCGCTTGAGCCACAGTTGCATGCGCCCGAACCAGACGCCTTTCGGCATCCACTCCGCCGTATTCCCGACGCCGAACGCCCCGTAGAATTCATTGTGGCCCGCATAGATGACCACGGCATCTGGTTGCAGGTCCACGACATGTCGGGACAGGTCCCAGAGCGTGTAGCTGTTCACCGCGGTCATGCCCAGGTTGATGACTTCCAGTGGCTGCCCGGTAGCGCGCGATGCGAGCCGTCGTTCCAGTGCGGCCGGAAATCCGTCGTACCATTGATAGGGAAATCCGGCGGCCGACGATCCGCCCAGCACGACCACCCGGAACAGGCTGTCGGGTGGCTCCTGGAGGAACGGGTTGAATGCCACGGCAGGGAGGAACCCGCGGAAGTAGCGGCTGCCGTATTCCGGATTGAATCCCGTCCAGCCCGGCTCATTCTCAATGGCCTTGGTTGCAGATCGGGTTTCTTTTGCGACTCCGGCCATCCGGGCCATACCTTCCAGCGTGACCAGCAGCACCACCGGCAGGAGTACGGCGGCGATCGTGAAGATGGATTTCCGGAGGACAGGGGTCATGCTTGCGCGAATACGTTGGTTGCAGTATAATTCTGAAAACGTTTTCAGAAAAGAACCACCGCCGGCGCCACGGCGGTTTGACAGGGTACCATGGGAGCGACCATCCGTCATGTTGCCGAAAGAGCCGGAGTCTCCATTTCGACGGTGTCCCGCGTGCTCAATGATACGTGCAAGGTATCGGAAGACAAACGCAAGCGCGTGGAAGATGCGGCAAAGTCACTGGGATACCTTCCGAATCCGGCCGCGCAAAGCCTGCATTCGCAGCGCACCGGGGGCCTGGGTATCCTGCTGCCGTTCGTGAGCGGGGAGTTTTTCGCTGAATTCCTGAACGGGGTGGATGAAATGGCCCAGCAGGAAGGTTGGCTGCTGCTCATCTCAACCTCGCACAACTCGGAGGAAGAACTCCGGGCGGCCCTGCGGGGCATGTATCGACGGGTGGATGGGCTCATCATCATGGCGCCCAATACGTCGGCCGAGTTGCTGCTGCGCCGACCCGCCGATGACGTTCCGATCGTGTTCGTCAATACGGAAACGCACCAGCCGACCGTGGATCTGATTACGTTCGACAATTACGGCGGTATGCGTGAAATGACGCATCACCTGCTCGGACGGGGACACTCGCGGATTGGCCTGATCTGTGGACCGGAACCGGCATTCGATGCCCGGGAACGGCTTCGCGGATACCTGGACGCCCACGCGCAAGCCGGGGTCGACGTGGATCCCGGGTTGCAGGTCCCCGGAAACTATTCCCAGCAGTCGGGCCACGACGGAGCCGTCCGGTTGTTGGCATTGCCGGACCGGCCCACAGCCATCATGGCCGCGAACGACGACTCGGCCATTGGTGCACTGAGTGCCATCCGGGACGCCGGACTTCGCATTCCGGAAGACATCGCACTAACGGGATTCGACGATGTCCCGAGTGCCCGGTTCACCGTACCGCCCCTTTCGACGGTGCATGTGCCCGTCCGTGAATTGGGCGCCCTGTCCATCCGGCTGCTGCTGGACCGGATTGCGGAACCTGAGGGGCCGCCCTTGCAGCGTGCCCTGCCTGTTGACCTGCGGATCCGCGAGTCCAGCTGATCCCCTCACCTTTTTGATGCTCACCCCACGGGAAGACTTGCCACGATTATGAAAACGTTTTCAAACTTACACACAGCCCATGCGCCCCGGCTCATTCATCGGTCCGTGACGGCTCATCGGGCCGTGATGCGTGTCCGGGCTCTGCTGCTCGCGCTTTTCCTGCTGGTCGGCACGGGCTTCGGCCTGGCGGTTCCGGAGGTCCACGCCCAGGACGACGTCCGCGCGCTGGTTGAACGGATGACGCTCGAAGAGAAGGTCGGCCAGATGACCCAGTTGACCATTCAGGCGGTCTCGTCCGTCCGGGGTGTACCGGGGACCTCACAGGTCGTCAGTGACAGCCTGCTGCGCAAGGCGCTGGTGGAACGCCACGTGGGCTCGCTGCTGAACGTCTATGACAAGGCGCTAACCCGGGACGAATGGGTGGACCTTACGGATCGCGTGCAATCCATAGCCCGGAATGAAACCCGCCTGGGCATTCCGGTGCTGTATGGTATTGATGCCGTGCATGGCAACAACTACATGTACGGCGCCACGATTTTCCCGCAGAACATCGGGATTGCAGCCACATGGAATCTGGATCTCGTCCGGGAAGCCTCCCGGATTACGGCGCAGGAGACCCGCGATGCCGGCATGAACTGGAATTTCGCACCGGTCCTTGATGTGGCCCGGACCCCCCTGTGGTCCCGGTTCTTCGAGACCTTCGGGGAAGACGTGTTTGCGGTTGGCGCCTACGGTCGGGCCTCCATCGAGGCCATGCAGCAACCGGGACCGGACGGGTATCCGTTGTTGGCGGCCACCGGCAAGCACTTCCTGGGTTATTCCGCGCCCATTTCCGGTAAAGACCGTACGCCAGCATGGATTCCGGAGCGCCAGTTGCGCGAGCTGTTCCTGCCTCCGTTCCATGAAGCCATGGACGGCGGGCTCCTGACGGTCATGGTGAACTCGTCCGAAATCAACGGCATTCCCGTCCATTCCGACCCGGAAATGCTCACGGACCTGCTTCGCACCGAGTTGGGATTCGAGGGACTGGCGGTGACGGATTGGGAGGACATCGGCAAGTTGGTCTCGCTGCACAGCGTGGCCGCGACGTACAAGGAGGCCGTGTACATGAGTGTCCTCGCAGGAATCGACATGGCCATGGTTCCCTATGACTACACCTTCACCGATGCCCTCATCGAACTGGTGCGTGAGGGACGGATTTCCGAGGCGCGGATTGACGAAAGCGTGTACCGGATCCTTTCCGTCAAACAGCGCCTGGGGCTCATGGCGAATCCGCAATCGGAACCCACCATGGCCGGCGACCCGGAAACCCGGGCGGCGAGCCAAGCGGCCAGTCTGGACGCGGCACGCCAGTCCATGACACTGCTCAAGAACAACGGGGTATTGCCTGCGCCTCTCACGGGCAACATCCTCCTGGCCGGCCCGGCCGCCGAGTACATTCCCATGATGTACGGTTCCTGGACGTACACGTGGCAGGGAAATGATGTCGCCGCCTATCCGGACGATATCCCCACGTTGCACGATGTACTGGCGGCCCGGGACAGTGCCACGGTGACGCTGGCTCCCTGGGGTGCATCCCATGAGGCGGACCGGCTGCGTGCCTGGGCGTACGGCTCGGATGTGGCAGTGCTCGCGCTCGGGGAAGTGCCTTCCGTCGAGAAGCCGGGAGACATCGAAGACCTCGAATTGCCGGCGGACCAGATCGACCTGGTCCGGACCGTGGCCGAAACCGGCGTGCCCGTGGTGGTCGTACTCTTCCAGAACCGGCCCCGGATCATCCGGCAGATCGAGCCGATGGTGGATGCCATCGTGCTGGCGTATCTGCCCGGACCGTTCGGTGCCCAGGCCGTCGTGGAAACCCTGGACGGTACCTGGAATCCGGGAGGGCATCTTCCGTTCACATATCCCCGGTTCAGCGGCTCGCTGGTCCCGTACGACCACAAGAATTCCGACCGCAACGATGTGTTCAACGCCTGGAATGCGTTCCAGCCCCAATACCCGTTCGGTCACGGCTTGAGCTACACTACGTTCGACTACACCGACCTGGAGGTGGACGCGCAGGCCTACAACCGCACGGGCACGATCAAGGTCGGCGTGACCATTACGAATACGGGTACACGCGCCGGTCGCGATGCGGCGCTGCTCTTCGTCCGGGATCATGTGGCCTCGGTCACGCCTGCGGTCCGGCGGTTGAAGGCATTCGAATCCGTGCATCTCGAGCCGGGTGAGCGCCGCCGCCTGAACTGGACGCTGGACCCATCCGCGCTGTCCTTCATCGGCCGGGATCTTACACCGGTGGTCGAGCCGGGCGTGTTCTCCATCCATGTCGAGGACCTGGAAGTCCAATTTGAACTGGAATGATGAAACTCCTCGGCATGTTTTTCCTGGGGATGCTGTTCGCAGGCGTTCCCCACGCTGCGGCCCAACAATGGGAATTGGTATGGTCCGACGAATTCGAGGGCGACGGGCTCGTGGACGCGTCGCTATGGGAATACCAGGTGGGTGCGTCGGGTTGGGGAAACCGGGAACTGCAATTCTATACGGAGGAACGGTTGGAAAACGTCCGGCGGGAGTCGGGCCGGCTGGTCATTGAGGCCCGACGGGAAGACTATGAGGGAGCCGCCTACACGTCCGGGCGCATCCGTACGCGGGGGAAGGGGGACTGGTTGTATGGACGGATTGAAGTCCGGGCCAAACTTCCGGCCGGACTGGGAACGTGGCCGGCCATCTGGATGCTGGCCACGGACAGCGATCATGGGGATGGTGGATGGCCGGATATGGGAGAAATCGACATCATGGAGGCCGTCGGACACGATCCGGGGAGGACCCATTCGGCCATCCACACGAACGCCCTGAATCACAGCCTGGGGACGAATCCGTTCGCTACCCGCGCGGTACCGACCTCAACCACTGAATTCCATGACTATGCCATGGAATGGACGCCGAAGCGGATTACCACGTTCGTGGATGGCGTTCCGAACCTGGTTTTCGATCGCAACGGAGCGGACTGGCGCCGATGGCCGTTCGACCGGCCGTTCCACCTCATCCTGAATATCGCCGTCGGCGGTACATGGGGTGGGGCCCAGGGCGTGGATCCGACCGCCTTCCCGACCCGGATGGAAATCGAGTACGTCCGGGTGTACGAAGACCTTGCCGGTCCTCCGGAGGTGGGGCTCTTCGGGTTGACCGATCCGGCCGTGGTTCCGGCCGGGGGCACCCTCGACCTGAACGCCACGGCCACCGATCCCGCATCGACCATTGAAAACCTCACCATCCTGCAGGGCGATGGCGTTCTGGCCGAGGCTCAAGCAGGAGCCGTTGCCGTATCCCTGGACAACCTGCATCCGGGCTGTTATGAGGTGCGTGCTGTGGCCGAGGATGCCGATGGCTGGACCGGGGAGTCGGCGCGCATTCCGGTCCAGGTGGGTGATGCCTGTGGTCAGGCCCCCTATTTGATGCGAGCGCACCCCGTGCCGGGTCGGGTCCAGGCGGAATATTACGATCTCGGTGGACCGGGCGTGGGCTATTCCGACATTTCGTCGATCAATACCGGCGGGACCATCCGGATGTCAGAGGGCGTCGATATCGGTCTGTCCGGCGATGTCGGGGGCGGTCATGCCATCCAGGATGTCACGCGGCGCGAGTGGGTGGCCTATACGGTCCATGCGGCCGAGGCGGGGTCGTACCGGTTGTCGGCGCGACTGTCGGCAATGTCCGCCGGGACGCTCGATATCCACGTCAATGGAGCGTCCACCGCCGAGCCCCTGTCATTCCAGGCCACCAACTCTGAGACCCTTTTCCGGACCGCCGTGTTGGATTCCGTGTGGCTGGAAGCCGGGACGAACCGCATCCGGATTGGCTTCACGGGCCTGGGAGTGCGATTGAACTGGTTTGAACTCGTTGCCGCCACGTCAACGTCTGTCGAATCATCCACGGGAGCGCTTCCGGATGGAGGACCCTGGTTGGAATCCGTGTACCCGAATCCGTTCGGGCGAACCTTGCATGTCGTCATGAGCGGCCGGACCGCCGGTACACTGCGTGCCGAACTGTTCGATACGCTCGGACGGTCGGTATGGGCGGCTGCCGCCGATATCGACCGACAAACCGTCAAAATGGATATCCCGGCCCTGCCTGCGGGAGCCTACGTGCTCCGGTTGGAAATGGGCGGGGTCATTCGTGACCAAGTGATTGTTGGAGGGATCAACCCTGCATCTTAACCATATCTTCATGAAAACCTTTTCATTCACCTGTTCCATCTTGGTAGATTCAGGCTGTGAAATCGTTTTCATGCGATCGCATCCAATTCCAAAGAGGTACATATGTACAAACCTGCTACCATGGGCCGCCTGTCCGCACTGCTGACCCTGTTTGCCCTGTTCCTGATGACTGCGCCCACTACCGTGGCGCAGGATACCGCAGAACCGCTCGGGGATGATTTCATCCTGTTTTTCGATGGTCCGAATGTGCTCATTCCGACCGTCAATCCGCAGGTTGTGTCCGATCCGTTGAACCCGGCCAGCGACAACCGCGTCGCCAAATTCAATTACGGCAACTGGTCTGCCGGTGGATTCCAGTGGGGTCGCAATGTAGGCGTCGACATGACGGCCAACGTATCCGAGAATGCCGGGGAGGGGGACACGTTGTACGTATCGCTGCTCGTGGACCCGGCCAATGCCGGAATGCCGGGCGTGTCATTGACCATTTTCGACAAGACCGACGACAGCACGGCACGTGACGGCAGCGCGGACCTGCATATGCGTCTGCAGTGGCCCATTCCGGAAGCCCTTCGGGACGGCACGTGGCATGATCTGGCCATTCCGCTGCCTCCCACAACCGCCGCCGCATTGAACGCTGCCAAGGACGGCATGGATGTCAACGGTGCTCCCCTTGCCACACCGCTCGATGACAATGCCGCCAATTGGTCCTACGGTGGTGCCTGGTCCCTGGGTGGATTCGGCGTATGGGCTCCCGGCGAATGTGTGGATGCCGCCTGTTTCGCCGAATTCCAGTGGGATGCGGTCCAGGCCTTGACGGTCTTCTTCGACAACAGCTCCGGCGGTGGCCCCATTTACCTGGATAACGTCTACATCGGTGGACCGGGAACGGACGTTTCTGCGGCTACCGCAGTTCCGGCTCCCATGGCGGGCGTTTCGTTCTCCACGGACGGCGACGAAAACGTTGTTTCCTGGAGCCACAATCCTGAATTCGGCGGATACAACGTGTACGTGAGTGAGTCGGCCATCACGTCCGCGTCGCTGCTGGCCGGTGAGGCCACGCTGCTCACGTCGTTGCCGTTCAGCGCGACTTCCTTCGAAGCACGGCATTCGTTCGAGGTCCCCCACGGCTCGCTGGCTCCCATGCCGCTGTACTATGCCGTGACCTCCAAGAGCATGTTCGGCGTTGAGAACACCGACGTGTCTGCGGCCTCGCAGCTGGTGGAGAACGATGAACTGCCCGTGCAGCCGTACATCCTGATGGCCACGGACGATGAAGCCAACGTCATCTTCGACAATGTGGCCGCTGGCGTCGTTTCCGATGCCGGCTTCCCGGATGTCGCCCCGTTCGTAGTCAACCAGGCACGCTCCCGTGCGGGCGATGCGCCGCTGCCGACCGACGATGCCGACTTCAGCGCCACCATCAAGGTGACGGCCGACCGGCTCGGATTCATGTATGCCTATGTGGACGTCACGGACGACACGGGCACCTTCGGTGGTCCGACGACCACGGGCGGGGACACCTGGAATGTGGATTCGTTCGAAATGACCCTCGGCCTGTACGATGTGCGCGACGTTGCTGGCGGCTCCATTCTGGGCGGTTCGCCCCACATTGCGTACCAGCGCGGTGCAGCCCCGGACTACCAGTTCCGATTCGCCATCCTGGCCGATGAAGCCGGAAACGTGGTCGGTACGTCGGTACACTCCGCATCCGATCCGAACAATGGCGGCGGTGTGACCGGCGAAATCCAGGGCGGCGGCGGCGTCGGCGAAATCGTCACCGACGGTTCCGGCAATGCCATCGGATGGCGTCTGCTGGTCGCCTTCCCGTTCGAGTCCATCATTGACCCTGCAAGCGACGTGCCCTATGTGGTGCCCGAAGGGACGGAGTTGGATCTCGTGCCGTTCAACATCGCATTCAACGATGCCGATGGTGGCCCGCGTGAGTCCCAGGTACTCTGGACGACGCGTTCGAGCGCCGGCGCATCCTGGTGGGCCAATCCGTCGACGTGGATGACCACGGCCATCGCCGGTCGTGCACTCGCCACCAATACGGAAGAGCCTGTCTCTGCCGAGCAACCCTTCCAGTTCGCGTTGGAGCAGAACTATCCCAACCCGTTCAATCCGTCAACCACCATTGCCTTCTCGCTGGCACAAGCTGAGAACGTACGCGTGACCGTGTACAACGTACTTGGACAGCGCGTAGCCACTCTGTTGGATGGCAAGGCCATGCCGGCGGGCATGCATGCGGTGGACTTCCAGGCGGGTGCACTGCCCTCGGGAATGTACCTTTACCGACTGGAAGCGGGTTCACAGTTCGTTCAGACGCGCAGCATGATGTTGCTCAAGTAATCAACCATGCGATTGTTCATCACGATCCTGTTGTGTGCAGTAACCGGTGTGGCCGCGGCTTCCGCGGCCGCACCGGGATCTGACGACACCGCCCAATATGGCAAGATCGCCGGCAGGGTCGTGGATGCGGCCACAGGAACGCCGTTGCCGGGTGTGAATGTGGTCCTGGCGGGTACACTGCAGGGCACATCCACTGACCTGAACGGAGAGTACAATATCATCCGGATTACACCCGGTACGTACGTGGTCCGCGCCACGTACATCGGTTTTGCGACCTCGGTAGTGGAAAACGTGGAGGTGGTCATCGATCAGACCACGCGCGTGGATTTCTCGCTTCAGGAAGAGATTTTTGAAGGGCAGGAAATCGTCATCACCGCCGAGCGGGGCATTGTGGAGATGGATCGCACCACCACAACCGCCGTCGTGAGTGCCGAACAATTGGAAGCGCTTCCCGTGACCGGGATTGCGGATGCCATCAACCTGCAGGCCGGGGTGGTGGATGGACGCTTCCGTGGCGGACGGAGTGGGGAAGTGGCCTACCTGGTCAATGGCGTACCCATCAATAATGCATTCAACAACCAGGCCTCGTTCGAAATCGAGCAGAACATGGTTTCCACCCTGCAGGTCATAAGCGGGGTGTTCAATGCCGAGTACGGTCAGGCCCAGTCCGGGGTCGTGAACGTCGTGACCAAGGATGTGCCCGGGACCTGGACCGGTTCTGTTCTGGCCTATGCCGGCACGCTGGTTTCGGACCGGCGACTGGAGTTCGTACAACGGACGACGGGGCCCGGTAATGCGTTGTCTGCCTCCGATTTCGAGCCGGGATTCGTCTCCTATTCCGAAGCCGCGCCCCTGGACAACGTGAAGGACATTCAGTTCTCCGTGGGCGGTCCGCTTCTTCGCGAGCGGATTGGCATCCAGTTGACCGCCCGCCGATTCGAGGATCAGGGGTATTTCTACGGTCGGGCGTTGTTCGTTCCGTCCGACTCGTCCACCGGCCTGACGACCGGGCGCGATCCGTCCACATGGCGGATTGAATCGAACGGGGATGGCGACCTGGTGTCCATGGGGACCACCGAACGGACCTCCATCAATGCCAGCCTGACGGCGCGGTTGACCACGGCCATCCGGTTCGAATACAACATGTTCTTCCAGGATGGGCAATTCTTCCCGTTCAACGAGCAGGCGAAATACGTACCGGGAGGCATAAACACCGGGTACTTCGGCAGCCAGACCCACATTGCGTCACTCCGGTACACGGCTGGCGCGAAGGCGTTCGGCAGCACGTCCTACAGCTACCTGCGCGACAAGTACGACAGCTATCTTTACGAGGACCCGACCGACTCCCGGTACCAGTGGCCGCAGAAACGGAATCTGGAAGGCCAGAATGCGTACGACGTGGGTGGAAATGACCTTTTCACCGATGACCAGCTGACGGAAACGCATACATTGCTGACCGATTTCTCGGGCCAGATCAACAACAACCATCTGGTCAAGGGGGGCATGATGGTCCGGTTGCACAGCCTGGACAACCGCTCCTTCGGCATAGAGCGGTCGGCCCGGACGAACAATGAACCGCGGATTTCGCCGGACCGCTTCGCGGACAACCGGCTGACGGCCCGTCCCATGGAGTTCTCAGCCTATCTGCAGGACAAAATGGAGTTCACGGGACTCATTGTGAATGCCGGACTCCGGTTCGATTACTTCAACCCGGATTACGACATCCCGCTGGATTGGCGTCAGGCGCAGGCCACGTACATTGATGACCCGGCGAACCCCGCCGATTCCCTGCTGAACCGTACGGGCGCTGACGTCAACATGCAGCTCAGTCCTCGGATAGGCATTGCATTCCCCATCTCGTCCACAGGCGTCATGCGTTTCTCCGCAGGCCTGTTCTTCCAGATTCCCCAGCTGGCCCTGCTCTACACGAACCCCGAATACGAGGTCAATCCGCAAGCCGGATCCACCCAGTTCGGGAACGCGGCCCTCGAGCCCGAGCGGACGCTGGCCTTCGAAGTCGGCCTGCAACAGGGGCTGACCGACAACGTGGGACTGGAACTCACCATTTTCTCCAAGGACGTCCGCAACCTGACGGGTCAGGAAATCCTGCGGACCCCGAACGGGGATTTTGCCATCCGGTGGATGAACCGGGATTACGGCACCATCCGCGGGCTCACGTTCTCGATGTTCGACAAGCCGGGCGGCCGCGTGAGTTGGACGTTCGATTATACCCTGCAATTCGCCGAAGGCACGGCCTCCGATCCCGGAGAAGCGTTCGGTCGCCAGCAGTCCGGGTTGGATGCCATCCTGTCGCTGGTCCGGTTGAACTGGGACCGCCGCCACGTCTTCAACAACACCATCACGGTGGAGCCTATTGAGGGCCTGTCGGTCACCGTGGTGAACCGTCTGCGCAGCGGCGAGCCCTACACGACCACGCGCGGTTTCGTCCGCTCGTCTGAACCCAACAATGCCGACCGCCCGCTTCAGTTCTGGTCGGACCTTCGTACCTACTGGCGCCCGACGTTCATCCGGTCCGACATCCAGTTGTTCGTGCAGGTGAAGAACCTGTTCGACAACGTCGTCGAATATGCCGTGTACTCCACGACCGGTCAGGCCAATGAAGCCCTCGAAAAAGAACTCTTCCGCCGTACGGGCTCCCAGATCGGTGGTCTGAACTCCCTCGACGAGTTCTATTACCGCCAGGGCTGGTATGCACCGCCGCGTGAAGTGAGCCTCGGAATCCAAATGACGTTCTCCAATCAATGAAACGGGCTCTCCGATACTTCATTCCGTTCCTGATCCTGGCCGCCTTCGCAACGCACGTGGCCGAGGCCCGGCAGGATATTCCCAAGGAGAACCGGGGCTCGGAGTTCCTGATTGCCCGCGGCATCCTGGACGGGAATCTGATTGAAACGAACTTCCGCAACCACGGCGAACTGTCCCGTTGGAACGATCAGCCGTGGGGGGTATGGCCCCGGGGCATCGGGGGACGACACATTGATGGCATCGGCATCATGGCCGCCGGCCGGGTGAACGCCGAGCGCCAGAAATGGCCGTTCTACGGAGGCAAGCCCGATACGCTCGTGAACCCGGTCATCCTGACGTACCGCGATGCCGGTAAACGACTGGGTCCCACGGGTGAAATCTGGGGCTGGCTCCCGCTGCGGGGATTCCACAACCCGAATCGCATAAATGCCCTGGGTCAACTCGAGCCCGTTCCGGCCCTGAGTGACGACCCGACTTCCTGGCCCTCGTTCTGGCCGGACCGCCTGGACAATCCGGACGATCCCGGTTGGGCCGGTCAATGGAACGGCTTCTTCGGTCGCGATGTCTTCAACGCGGATCTTGAGAGCTACTACGTCATGGATGACTGGTCGGACCGGGAATACCATGTGTCATCCGTTACCGGGCAGCCATTCAGTCAGTGGGGCGTGTTCTATCCCTCTCCGTCCGACTCCACCATCGGTGGAATGGGGCTGCAGAACCAGGTGCGCATTTTCCAGTGGGCCAACATTCTCGCCGAGGATGCCATGTTCATCCTGTACCGGCTCACGAACCGGTCCGAAACGGATTACCGGTACAATCTGGCCGGCGATCAGGGCATGTTCTTCTCCCAGATCATGGATTATGGACTGGGCAATGAAGAAGGTGACGAGACCGCGGCGTTCGATGCCCAGCAGGACGTCACCTTCGGATGGGACCAGGACGGGATCGGTCAGCGCCAGGACGGTACGCTGTACGACCTGGGCTATACCGGCTTCGCCTTCCTGGAGAGCCCTTCGCGCGCCGAGGACGGGCTGGACAATGATGAGGACGGCATGTTCGACGAGTCCCGGTTCAGCGGTCCGGGGCAGCGGATTGTCGGCCAGGATCAGATCCGGCTCGCACTCGCTGCGAATCACGACCTCACTGCATTCGAGGCCAAGTACGGCCCGGTTGAAGAACGGCCGGCGTTCCGCGCCGGTGTCTGGTGGACCGGGGATGAGAACCTGGATTGGGTCGGGTTCACCGATGACAACGGAAACGGCACACACGAAGAAGGCGAAGCCATCAACAACGACGTCGGCCGCGACGGAAAGGGACCATTCGACCTGAATTACCCGGGTCCGGATGACGGAGAGGCCGACGGCATCCCCACGCCGGGCGAGCCCAACTTCGATGAACTGGACGTGGACGAATCGGACATGATCGGCCTGACCGGGTTCGACCTGTCGTCCCGTCCGTTCTACGAGAACGGGGACAATCTGCGCGACGATACATGGATGTTCGATCGCATCCTGAACTTTGCCCAGTTCCCGCTCGGCACGCCGGCCGATGCGTTCGAAGCCGATATCGAGCCCTTCATCCTGTTCGTATCGGGTCCGGTCAACCTGATGGCCGGAGCGACGGACTTCTTCTCCACCGCATGGGTGTTCGGGGAAGACGAGACGGACTTCTTCAAGAATCGCCGGACGGTCCAGAACATCTACGATGCGGATTACAACTTCGCGCAGGCCCCGTTCATGCCGACGCTTACCGCCATCCCGGGAGACGGGCGGGTGGTGTTGACGTGGGATACGCTCGCCGTGGCCAGCTTTGACCGGTTCAGTCAGGATTTCGACTTCGAAGGATTCAAGCTCTTCAAGGGTACCGATCCGCTGCTGTCCGACGCACGCCTGATTACCAATGTGGACGGCACGCCCACGTTCTACCGGCCCATCGGTCAGTGGGACCTCGACAACAACATCGCGGGACCCGTTCCCGTGTTGGAAGGGGAAGGCGTCTACAACATGGGCAGCAACACGGGGCTTTCATTCTTCTACGTGGACGAGAACGTCACGAACGGGATTACCTACTACTACGCACTCGTGGCGTACGACCGGGGGATCCTGGAGGATGGTGAACTCTCCATTGATCCCCAGGAGAACACATTCAACATTTCGGTGGACCTGGCGGGGAATGTGCTGGGTGTCTCGCAGAACGCCGCCATCGTCGTGCCGCGATCCCGTCCGGCCGGTCTGGTGGACGGTGCGGTCAACGAGGACCTTTCCAGCGTTACGGTGGGGGTCGGGTCGGGCTCCATGGATGTTCGTGTGGTGGCGGACGCCGATATCCGGCCCGACTCACCGTACCGCGTCCGATTCTATTCGGAAGATGACGGCAACGACGCAACGGACCTGTATACCACGACGGCGTACGACATCTATGACGTAGCCACCGGCGAAGTCCGAGTCAAGAAGAGCGCGCTCGTGCCGGTTTCGCCCATGGTGGACGGATTCGTGGTGGAGATCGAGAATTTTGAGGTGCTGCCCGGTGTGGTCACGTTCAATACCGAACGTACCGGTTACGTCGGCAGCATGGGGACAGCGTCGGAGCTGCACGACCCCGATCCACGTGTCCTGGACGGTGTCGAGTCCAATTGGATTGCCACCATCCGCCCTGACACCACCGGGTTGTTCTTCCATTCGCCATCCGACTATGAATTGCAGTGGGTGAACCCGGCCGATTCCACGTATCGTCCGCCACGGTTCGGCATCGGATTCCTGTCCACGCCCATCAACGTGTTCTCGGTGAACACCTCGGAAAACGTGCTCACCGAGTTGCTCATCCGCGATACGAACAACAACCGGGAGTTCGACGTGGACGACGTGGCCATCATCGTCGAACGGGATGGCGTCGTACGCAAGTTCCGTTACCGGGTATCGTTCCACGTGCCGGAAGGCGAAGCATCCGTTCCGCCGCAGCCCGGGACCGTACTCCGGATTACGCCGAAAAAGGAATTCCGGACCGGGGACTACTTCCAGTTCACGCTCCGCAAGGCGGTCATTGACACTGACCTTGCCGAGTCGGAATTGGACGACATCGCCGTCGTGCCCAATCCGTACGTGGGTGGATCGGCCTTCGAGGTCCGGTCCCAGATTTCCGGCCGGGGCGAGCGGCGATTGCAGTTCATCAACCTGCCCCAACAGTGCACAATCCGGATTTTCAACCTCCGGGGCGAGCTGGTGGACACCATCGAGCACAACGAAGTGGGAGACAACGGGTCGGCCTTCTGGGACCTGCGTACGTCCGGCAGTCAGGATGTGGCCTACGGGGTCTACATATTCCATGTGGATGCGCCCGGCATCGGGCAGCACGTGGGTAAATTCGCCATCGTGAAGTAACATGCGACAACTCCGGGTCCATCTCTTCCTGATCATCCTGGCCATGGGCACTGGCCTGGCGCCGTCCGGTACCGCAACCGGCCAGAGCCGGGTCGGCACCACGGCTGCACCGTTCCTTACGCTCGGAACGGGGGCGCGCGGCGCCGCCCTGGGGCATGCGTATACCTCGATTGCAACCGGACCCGATGCCTTGTTCTGGAACCCTGGCGGCGCCGCGCGCCCCTATCTGGGACAGCACCGGGGTGGAATCTTCTTCACGAACCACCAGTGGGTAGCCGGCATTGACTACAACGCCGTCGCCCTCACCGTCCCGGTGACCCGTACCGGCGTGTTGGGTCTGAGCATTGCATCGGTCGATTACGGGGACATGGATGTCCGCACGGTGTCGCAGCCGGAAGGGACCGGCGAGACGTTCTCGGCCGGCGACCTGAGCATCGGCCTGTCGTATGCCATGCCGTTGACGCCGTCCTTCTATTTCGGTGGCACGTCCAAGTACATCCGCCAGTCCATTCGCGACATGCGGGCGCAGACCATGGCCTTCGACGTCGGCTTTGTCCTGGTCACGGACTACCTGAACGGCCTCCAGGTGTCGGCTTCCATCATGAACTTCGGCGGGAAGATGCAGATGCAGGGCATAAACGCCGAGCTGAACGTGGATCTGGACCCCCGCAACGCGGGCAGTTCGGAGAGCATACCGGCCCGCATAAAGATGGACCAGTGGGATCTGCCGCTGGCCTTCAAATTCGGTGTGGCGCTCCCGGTCATCAAGGCCGGAGGCGTGGAGCTCGTATTGCTGGGGGATGCGAACCAGACCAACGACAACAACCTGAATGCCGATCTGGGGGGGCAATTCCAGTATGCCACCCGGATGATGACCTTCAACGCGCGGGCCGGATACCGGGATGCCTTCCTGGACAATGTGGATTCGCACGTGTCGTACGGAGCCGGCCTGGACCTGCAACTCTCCGGTATTCGATTCGGATTTGATTTCGCGTACATTCCCTTCGATCTCCTGCAGGATACGCGGATGATCGATTTTCGGGTTTACTTCTGACCGATACCCGGGGGAAGGGGATGAGGATGTATTTTCGGGCGTGGCAGATGCCAGCGTCGTTGGCGCTCTTGGTACTTCTGGCCGCGTGTGGCCAGCCGGCGCACGCGCCGGACAAGGATGACCGGCCGTTGGCGCTCGTGGATGACACACCCGTCACGGTAACGTGGTTCAACCAGACGTATGTGGACTTCCTTATCCGTACGGGATCGAACGATACCCGCGCGAACCGGCAGGCCCACCTGGACAACCTCATCGATTCCATCCTCCTGGCGGCCGAGCATGATCGCCAGCAACTGGACGAACAGCCGGATTTCCGGCACTTCCGGGACAGGGTGGAGCAGGAAGAACTGGGAACACGCTACTTCGAGACGGCACTGCTCGACACCATGTCCGCGCCGACCGAAGCACAGATCCGAAGGACGTTCACGCGCTGGAAATCCCAGGCCGTGGTCAGTCATCTGTTCTTCCGGACGCTGGAGGAAGCGGAGCAGTCGCATGCGCGGCTGGAATCCGGTGTTGCCTTCCTGGATGAAGCCCAACGTGTCTACGGCACGATGGCCTACGATTCCCTGGCCGGCTACCTGGGACCCATCCGCTATTTCAACACGGACGATGCCTTCGCCGAAGCGGCATGGTCGCTTGAGCAGGGCGCGTATTCGGCTCCTGTCCGGTCCCGCTTCGGGTATCACATCATCCGACTCGAGAACCTCATCCGGGAGCCGCTCCTGACCGAGTCCGAATACCAGACCCGTCGGGAGGGCATGTCCAGCCAGTATCGGTTGCGCCGACGGCGCCTGGAAGGCGACGAATTCATCATGCAGTTCATGACCGCCCGGAACGTGGACGTGAATGGTCCCGCCGTATCCGCGTTGTCGGACCTGCTCCGCTCCCTCGACCCTTCGGCACCCGTCCCCGGACTGGAAGAGGGCGCCGACCGGGTCCGTTCGGCGGATCTGCTGCCGGAAATCGACGAATTCGCCGTGCTCGCCACCTACGAATGGGATGGCGAACGGGAGGCCTTCACGGCGGGCGACTATGCATTCTGGCTGGACGGACTTCCCTTCACGGAGGCCCGGGACCGGACGGCCGCCTCGGTAGGGCGTGCCATGCGGAATGCTTTGCTGGCCCGAGCCGGTGCCGAGGCCGGGCTGCGGGATGCAGAATGGCGCAAGGAGGTGGACCGGCGGCTCATGATGGAGGCGGCGCGTCGGATGCGGATGGAATTCCGCAGCCGTCCGGGCGTCCCGGATACCGCGTTGGTCCAATTGGCGTTCGAGCGACTGGGCTGGCATACGCGACGACAGGCCGATGTCTCCTTCCGTGCCGCTACGTTCACGTCCCCGAGGGCCGCCGACGAAGCCCGGAGCGCTTTCGCGGAAACAGGTTCCGTAGCGGGTGCCCTCCCTTCCGGTTGGGATGTCGAGCGTTCGGACACCCCTTCCACGGAGGTTCCGGAGTGGAATCCGCATGTACTGACCGCGCCGCTGGGCCTTCCTGTGGTCGTGGGACGGGCCTCGGACTGGGCCCTCCTCCTGGTGGAGGAACGCCGGTTCCGGGACGTCACCTGGCAGGATGACCGGGAGGAAATCGAGCGCCGCTTGGCTCCCTTTGTGCGGGAATACCGGACCATCCAGGCGCTGCGCGCGTCCACACCCCTCAGCGTCGACTCGACCCTGTTCAACGCGCTTGCCACCGATCCCCGCTGAGCCCCATGCGAACCTCCCGACACGACCTGCTGGACGCCTTCGAGGAGCGGGTCGCCCTGCAATACGAGCTCTACAACAGCCTCTTCCTGACCCTTCCATTCGAAACCATCCGGAAGACCGGCGCGCTGCTGCCGCTGCTGGCGCGGGCCTGCGAGGAGGGCATGGCACACGGACGCCCACCTGCGGACATCCTGGAGGGCTTCCGTGCGGAGCATGCATCCGATGCATCCGATGCCGAATTCCGGGACATGCTGTTCCGCTTCGTGCAGTACGTGGAGCGCCAGGTGGTGCTGTTCGATGCGTTGGAAGAAGCGGCCTTCGAGCACGTCCATGACCTGGATGGCGACGGATCCATCGGGCAACTGCTGGACCGGGCCGCGTGGTCCGACGAGACGGCGACCGTCCGTGAACGGTTGGCCGACATGCGCTTGCGGGTGGTGCTGACGGCGCATCCCACCCAATTCTACCCGGACACCGTGCTCGGTATAATCACCGACCTTGAGGCGGCCATCCGCGCATCGAATGCGAAACGCGTCGGTACGCTGCTCATGCAGCTCGGGCGGACGCCGTTCATGCGCAAGGAAAAACCCACGCCGCTGGACGAGGCCGAAGGCCTCATCTGGTACCTGGAGCACGTGTTCTTCCATGCCGTTCCGGACGTGGTGTCCCGCGTGGCCGACCAAGCCGGGCTGGACCGCCCTGACGAACACCTGCCGGAGCTCATCCGGGTCGGATTCTGGCCCGGAGGGGACCGCGACGGCAATCCGTTCGTGACATCGGAGACCACGCTGCGCGTGGCAGCCCGCCTGCGGGAGGCCATCCTGGGAGCCTACCTGAGCGAAACCGAACAGCTGCGGCGGCGGATAACGTTTCGTGGCGTAAGCGAGGACGTGCAGCGGGTGGAGGCCCGGTTGCGGGAGGCCCTCACCGGTACAGCCGGAGCCGGAAACGGGGCGAATATCGGTGCGGAGGACTTCCGGGATGCCCTGCGCGCCATCCGCGATCGCCTCCACGCCGAGCACGACGGCCTGTTCGCCGAACTCGTGACCGACGTATTGATCCGTGTGGCCTGTTTCGGATTCCATTTCGCGGCCATGGACGTCCGTCAGGATGCCGGCATCCATGCCGAATTGTTGGAGGCATTGGACAGGGGGGATGCGCCGCCGTCCGATGTGCACGCCGACGTGCTGCCGACACTCGAGGCCATCCGGGACATCCAACGGCGGAACGGGGAGGTGGCGCTCAACCGATACGTCATCTCGCATGCGACGTCGGCCGCGGACGTCACGAACGTCCTGGAGCTGGCCCACCGGAGCGGCTGGGTGGATCCGGTCGCGCTGGACGTGATTCCGCTCTTCGAGACCGTTCCGGACCTCGTGGCGGCGCCCGAGGTCATGCGTGCCCTGTTGTCCGACGAAACGTACCGGGCGCACGTCCGGCAGCGGGGCGACCGGCAAACGGTCATGCTCGGGTTCTCCGACGGTACCAAGGACGGCGGATTCCTGGCGGCGAACTGGTCCATTTTCAAGGCCAAGGAGGCCATTACGGCGGCTGTGGCCGACTTCGGCGTCACGGTAGCCTTCTTTGACGGTCGCGGCGGACCGCCGGCTCGGGGCGGGGGGAAAACGCACGCCTATTATGCCGCCATGGGGGACCGGGTGGCTGGCGATGATATCCAGTTGACCATCCAGGGGCAGACCATTACCTCGAACTTCGGCACCGTGCAGGCGGCGGCCTACAATCTGGAGCAACTGCTGACGGCGGGACTGGGCCGCGGGATTGGACGGGGCAGCACGCTGTCCGACGCGCAGCGGACCCTTTTGGATACGCTGGCCCGGGAAAGCCTGGATGCGTACCGGACACTCAAGGAGGACCCGCTCTTCCTGGACTACATGGAGGCGCTCGGGCCACTGTCCCACTATGGCGATACGAACATCGGCAGCCGTCCGGCCCGGCGCGGACGCTCGGCCAAACTCACCTTGTCCGATCTGCGGGCCATCCCGTTCGTCGGCACGTGGCATCAGATGAAGCAGAACGTCCCCGGGTATTTCGGATTCGGGGCCGCCCTGGCCCGGCATGACCTCGGCGAACTCCGGGAGTTGCACGCATCGAGTGCCTTGTTCCGGGCGCTCGTGGAGAACAGCATGATGGCACTCTCCAAGTCGTGCTTTCCGCTCACGGCCCAGTGGGGGGATCACCCGGAGTACGGACGCCTGTGGCACGCCATCCACGAGGAATACGAGCGGACCCGGAGCCTGCTCTGCGCGGTCGCGGGGCAGGATGACCTGCTGGTGGCCCAACCCGTCGGGCGTCGGTCCATCGCGCTGCGGGAGACCATCGTGTTGCCGCTCCTGGTCATCCAGCAGGTAGCGTTGAATGAGGCCCGGGCAGACGCCACGGACGCGGCAGAAGCCTGGAGCGCGTTGGTCACCCGCACCATGTACGGCATCATAAACGCCGGGCGGAATTCCGCCTGAGCGCAAGCCCGGGCTGCCTGGAGCGCCGTCTGAAAAAGGGAGCGGTCCCGCACCAAGAACCCTATGCAGCCAGACAGGAGGTTCGGGGGGACCGCTGATTGCCAGTTGGGGGAGCCGATACCCAAACGGCAACGCCCGAAGGATATCCACGGCATGTTTCTGCAGGATTACCAAATGTGGACTTTGTGTGGACAACCACAAAAAATCGGGGATAATCCGGGGGAAACGTTCAGGAAAAACCCTGTTAACGACGCAAGCTCTTTAAAAACAGTTACTTGAGGTTTACCTGTTTTGCAGGAGTGCCCGGAAACGCGCGAAGAACGTTTTCATGGACCGGCGTGGACAACCTGTGGACAATGTCCAAATCAGGTGAGCACCTTCTCGTAGCCGTCAATGTCTTCCAGCACCGTTCCGGTGCCGCGGACCACGGCGGTGAGGGGGTCTTCCGCCACGTAGACCGGCAGGTCGACCCGCCCCCGGATCATGGCGTCCAGGCCCTTCAGCATGGCACCTCCACCCGTAAGCATGATGCCCCGCTCCAGGATGTCGGCACCGAGTTCCGGCGGCGTCCGTTCCAGGCAACGGATGACGGCCGCGGCAATCTGGCCGACGGGTTCACGCAGCGCCTCGCGGACGTCCTCGGACGAGATGGTCCGGACTTTCGGGATGCCACTCACGAGATCGCGTCCCTTGACGGAAAGCTCCAGTTCCGGATCCAGCTCGATGGCCGAACCGACCTCACGCTTTATCCGCTCGGCCGTACGCGATCCGATGAGCAGGTTGTGGTTGCGCTTGAAGTACTGGACGATGGCATTGTCCAGTTCATCGCCACCCACGCGGATGGATTCATCGATCACGATCCCGTTCAGGGCGATGACGGCAATCTCCGTCGTGCCGCCGCCAATGTCCACGATCATGTTGCCTACCGGCTCGGCCACGTTCAGGCCGATCCCGATGGCCGCGGCCATGGGTTCATCAATCAGATAGACCTGACGCGCACCGGCATGCTCCGCTGAATCCCGGACCGCCCGTTTCTCGACTTCGGTGATGCCACTCGGCACGCACACCACCATGCGGCGGATGGCCGACAGCCAGTTGGTCTGGACCTTCCGGATGAGCTGGCGGATGAGTTGCTCGGCGACCTCGAAATCGGCAATGACGCCGTCCTTCAGCGGGCGGATGGTCTCGATTTCGCGGTGCGTCCGCTCATGCATTTGCTGGGCCTCGTGGCCCACGGCAATGACCTTTCGCGTTGTCCGGTTCAGCGCCACAATGGACGGTTCGTTCAATACAATGCCACGCCCTTTGATGTATATGAGCGTGTTGGCCGTGCCCAGATCAATGGCGACGTCAGTGGCGAAGTTGAACAAAGTCGGAGCGGATAAGGTGGTGGGATGGAACGACGGATCAGTGCAGTACGCGCTGAGCCAGCAATCGTTCTACATCTTTCAGCTCATTCGTGAAACGGGAATCGGTGTCCAGGCGGGCCTGGATGGCCTTGCAGGCATGGATGACGGTCGAATGATCGCGCCCACCGAAGTGCCGGCCAATGGCTTCGAGGGAAAGTTGGGTCATGTGCTTGCAGAAGTGCATGGCGACCTGGCGGGCGTCCACAATGGGACGCTTCCGGCTCTTGCCGATCATGACATTCGGGTCCAGATGGTAGTACTCGGCCACGATGTCCCGGATTTGCGTGGCGGAAATCGTCTTCCGGACGCGGGTCTCAATGAGATCCTGCAGTGCATTCTGGACGAAGGCCAGGTCCAGCTCCTGGTTCGTTATCCGGTTGAGGGCGAAGAGCCGGTTGAAGGCGCCTTCCAGCAAGCGGATGTTGTCTTTCACGTTGTAGGCAATATAGTCGATGACGTCCGGCGCCAGATCCAGGCCGGTGCGCTGGCAGTGGCTCTGCAGGATGGCCGTCCGTGTTTCCAGGTCCGGTGGCTGCACATCGGCCGACAGGCCCCAGCGGAAGCGGGACAACAGGCGCTCTTCGATGCCGGCTATCTCGGCAGGGGAACGGTCCGCGCACAGGATGATCTGCTTTCCACGCTGGTGCAGGTCGTTGAACAGGTGGAAGAACTGCTCCTGCGTCTTCTCCTTTCCGCCGAAGAACTGGATGTCATCCACGATCAGGACGTCAATCTGCCGGAACGTGGTGGTGAACTCACCCAGCGTATTGTTCTGGATGGCCTGAACGAAGCAGTTCGTGAAGGCCTCGGACGTCATGTACAGGACCTGCGTGCGCGGGTTGCTGCCGGCAATCTGGTTGCCGATGGCGTGGGCCAGATGGGTCTTGCCCAGTCCGACCCGTCCGTAGATCAGGAATGGATTGAAGCTCGTTTCGCCGGGCTGTTGCGCCACCGCTATTCCCGCGCTGCGAGCCAGTCGGTTGCAGTCGGCCTCGATGAAGGAGTCGAACGTGTAGTTCGCGTTGAGCGTCCGGGGAGCGGCGCCCGGCATGGATTCAGGACGGACCTTGAGGGGGGTGCCCGTGTCCGCCGCACCTCCATTCCGGCTCCCGTTTGCCGGGGCGGATGGCGCTTCGGTCCGCGTCCACGGGGCCACCTGTTCGTCGTCCATGCCGGCCAGCGCGGCCACGTCGGCCGTTGAGAACCGGACGGCAACCTGGGCGCCCGTCTGCGCGTTCAGTACGCGCTGCAATTCGGTCAGGTAGTTCTGTTCAATCCAGTCCCGATGGAAGTCGCTGGGGACTTCCAGTTCGACGTCCATGCCGCTGTCGGAGGCCACGGCCGAGAGCAGGGAGATGGGTTCGAGCCACGTCTGGAACGGTCGCGCTGCAATGACGCCTTGGAGTTCACGCTTGCAGTCCTGCCACAAAATATCAGTCGGCCGCTCCATCAATATCAGTTCGTCAAACGGGTGGGTGTGTTCGCTGTCTGGGGTACTTATGGTAGGGCTGAAATACCCCTGTGAGCAAGGAGATTACAGGGGGTATTTCTCCACACGTTCCACTTGTTATCAACACGGCCAATGTGGATAAAAACAGAAACGCGCCCTGGAGCCCAGAAGCGCGTTTCGTTGGCAAAAATGCCGAAATAACGCAACAGACGGTGAATTATTCTTCGTCCACGCCGAACCCCTTCAGAATCTCCGCAGCGTGATCGTTGGTTTTCGGGCGTTTATACACTTTTACGACCGTCCCGTCCTCATCGATCAGGAAGGTGGTCCGCTTGGTGCCCATGGAGACCCTTCCGTACAGGTTTTTCTGGCCATATGCACCGTACATGTTCAGCACGGATCGGTCCTCATCGGCCAGCAGCGGGAAGGGCAGTTCGTAGCTGTCAGCGAACCGCCGATGGCTCGCCACCGGGTCGTCCGACACCCCCACGATGTGGATGTCATGCTTCTTGAGCTTCCCGAAATTGTCCCGCAGGTTGCAGGCCTGTTTCGTGCAGCCGGGGGTGTTGTCCCGGGGGTAGAAATAGAGGGCCAGTTTCTTGCCCTTGTAATCGGCGAGGGAGATGGTCTTGCCATCCTGGGTCGTTCCGGAAAACGCCGGTGCCTTGTCTCCGACGTCCGGCATGGCGGGGGAGTCAGCCATGGGTAGATTGGGTTGGATTTGCTGTGGGTGATTCCATGCTACCGGCCACACCGGACCGGGTTTCAGAACGGCACGTCAACGGCCTCGGCCAGCCACTTCACCAACGGCCGACCCCGCTCCATGAGCTGCGCCACGTGCGGCACGACGTCCGGCGCCAGCACCTCGTCATCGGACATGGACCGGAAGGCGACGAAGTCCTTCCGCTTCAGGTCCTCGATTTCCGGGTGGTCCGGAGCGTATCCCTTGGGCGCGCGCACCAGCGAATCGCCGCCCCAGCGGAAGTTGGTTTCCCCACCGCCACTGTCCGGCGCTTTGCCTGAGCCCCCGAACACCGCATCCCGCGCCGCATGCCATGCCTCCGGATCGGCATCCATGGCTTCCCGGATGGCGCGCAACGCCGGGCCGTCCCCGCGCCACAATCCCATACCCACCATGCTCCTTCCGGGCTGGATGTGGAAATAGAACCCGGGCGCGACCCCGTCCTTCCCGCTGGCGTGCCGGAAACGGATGGCCGCCCACGTCTTGTAGGGCGTCTTGTTCTTCGAGAAGCGCGTATCCCGGTAAATCCGGAACAGCGATCCCCCCGAATCGCTCGGAATGGCGTGATAATGCGGGCTCAACCCGGCCACGAGCGGCCCGATGTCCTCAATGAAGCGGAACAGCGGCTGCCGGTACACCGCTTCATACCGCGCCTTGTTGGCCTGGAACCAGTCCCGGTCGTTGTGGGCTTCCAGGTCGGCCAGAAAATCGAAGAGTTCGGTCGTGATGTACGGGTTCATGACGGCAAGTTAAGGATCCGGCTCGCGAGTGGAAGGCTCAGCCTATGAACGTCCTGGACTGTTTGTGCGCCCCACGCCTGATATTGGCGTGAAACGAGGACGAGAATGGAATTATGGGCCATTTAAGCACGTTCCAGCTGATTGGCCACTGAACAGGGTGGCTGAGACTGGCCCGCAACCGTTACAATCTGGCGTAAAATCCCGGGTACATGGCGTGTAAGTGCACGAAAGTGGCGCAATTCGCGATGAACCTGGCGCGTAAATTCCAAGGCCGAATTGTGCAGCACACACGTGCGGCCGAAACACCCCGAATTTCGCGCCACCCATACAGGGTTAGGCGCCAGATTTAGGTAAAAACACGCCAGAATCCATCATATTCGCGCCATTCTTGCACGAATAAGTGCCACATTTCTAACGCGCTCGCCTGAATATCCGAGATGTTTTGCTCGAAAAAGCGCCATTACGCATTAAAAATGGCATCCGGAAGCGTGCGTGTATTCACGCCACAGTACTTTCGCGCCAGATCAGACGGAAGGGAAGGTGCGAAGCCCCTCACCGTACACAGACTGTTCCTGCGCCGAACCTCGCCACGTGTCCACATCCGATTCACCGGGCCGAACCGGATTCAAAATAATTGATGATGCGCGCGGCGGCGGCCGGTCCCACCACCTCCGCCAAGGTCCCTTCTCCCGCCTTGCGGATGCGCTCCACCGATCCGAACGCTTTCATGAGTTTGCGGGCCGTGGCCGGGCCGACGCCCTGGATGTCCTCGAGTTCGGTGTGCAGCGTGGTCATGGTGCGCTGCTTGCGCTGGAAGGTGACGGCGAAGCGGTGGGCTTCGTTGCGCACGCGCTGGAGCAACTGCAGCGAGGCACTGGCCTTCGGGATGAACCGGCTCTCGGTATCGCCCGGGAAAAACACCTCTTCCAGGCGTTTGGCCAGGCCGACGACCGGGAATTTCCCGTAGGCCTCCACGTCCACGAGCGCCTGCACGGAGCTCGACAGCTGCCCCTTGCCTCCGTCAATGACCACCAGGTCGGGCCAGGGGCCATTCTCCTCTACCATCTTGCCGTACCGGCGCCCCACCACTTCCTTCATGGCCAGGAAGTCGTCGCTTCGCCCACCGCCCACCGAGCGCACCTTGTACGTCCGGTACTCGCTCTTGCGGGGTTTGCCGTCCACGAATACGACGCACGACGCCACGACGTTCGTGCCGCCCAGGTGCGAAATGTCGAAGCACTCAATCCGGCGCGGCAGGCGGGGGAGCAGCAGGTCCTGCTTCAACGCCGTCACCGTATGCGGGATCTTGCCCTCGTTCGCGCGCTGGCGCTGCAGTTTGAACTCCTCCAGGAGCAGCTCGGCGTTCCGGGTCACCATGCGGATGAGGCCGGCCTTGTCGCCCCGCTGCGGCACGTGCATGTGCACCTTGCCCTGGCGCCGGGCATTCAGGTAGGCCTCTACCGGTCCCTGGTCTTCAAGCGGCACGGCCAGCAGTACCTCCTCCGGGAAGAACGTGGTCTCCGTGTAGTAGTGCTCCACGACGGTCTGCAGCAGCGCGGCATCGCTTTCGTCGCCCACCCGGTTCATGTATTTGTTCTGGCGGGCAATCAGCTTGCCCTCGCGCATCTGCAGGATGGCGGCTGCAGCGAGTCCCGATTCGCGGTCCACGGCCAGCGCGAACAGGTCCCGGTCCACGAAGTCGTTCGACATCACCTTCTGGCGGTTCGTGTACTTCTCGAGCGCATCGACCCGATCCCGGAGCCGGGCGGCCTCCTCGAACTGCATGGCGGCCGCGGCGGAGCGCATCTCCTCCTTCAGCATCCCGATCAGGGACTTCGTCTTCCCGTTCAGGAGCTGCTCGATCTGCCGGATGGATACATCGTATTCCTCCGCGGATTCCAGGCCCACGCACGGCCCGTTGCACTTTTTGATGTGATACTGCAGGCAGACCTCGTACTTGCCGGCGGCAATGGGCTCCGGCGCCAGGTTCAGCGTGCACGTGCGCAGGCGGAAGATGGAGCGGATGGTATCGAGCATGATCCGCATGGACTTGACGTCCGTATACGGGCCGAAGTATTTCGATCCGTCGCGGATGGTCCGGCGCGTCGGGAATATCCGCGGGAAGGGCTCGTTCTTGATGCAGATGTACGGATACGTCTTGTCGTCGCGCAGCGTGATGTTGTAGCGCGGGCGGAGATCCTTGATGAGGTTGTTCTCCAGCAGCAGCGCCTCGACCTCGGTGTCCGTGACAATGACTTCCACGTCGTGGATTTTCGACACCAGGATGCGCAGGCGGCCCTCCCGGTTGCGGCTGTCGTGGAAGTACGAGTTGACGCGGGCGCGCAGGTTCTTGGCCTTGCCCACGTACAATACGTTGCCGTCCACGTCCTTGTGCTGGTACACACCCGGCCGGGTCGGAAGGTTGGCAAGCGTCTGTTCGAGATCGGGGTGCATGCAGCGGAAACGAGCAATCCACCCTGAGGTTCGGCGCTACAACATGGCCTTCAGCCGCGGCAGGTGGTCTTCCTCCCCGTAGAGTGCCAGCAACCGTTCGAGCTCTTCGAAGACCAACGGCCAATTCATGGTTTCGCCGCTGCGCTGGATGATTCGATCAATGTCTACCCAATCCTGGCCGCGTCCCGCGACGGTCTTCGTGATAACGAGGTCTTCAGCCGAGCAGATGCGGAGTGGAACCATCAAACCATAGTTTTGGCTAACAGAACGTTCCGTTATTCGCTTCTCGAAAGGAGTATACCCGACGAAAATGTCCACTTCGTAGTTGTTCGGAGTGCGCCCGAAAAATACCCGATGGGTCTGGAAATCCCTGCTTGCTTCCTCGTCTCGGAAGGCCAGGTGTTTCATCAAGACAGCCAAGACGTCCGTTTCCCGGCCCAACTCGCAATAGACGTTCAGGTCCAGGTCGGTTGTTTGACGGACTTCGCCCCAGTGTTGTAGCGCGACGCCACCAATGAAACAGAATGCAACGCCATCCTCTGTCAACGCCTGCTGCAGGGCAGCCGCATCATCGAAAAGGGATATACCTGGTTCGCGAACCATGAACAGGCCGTGCAATCCATGCAGCCACTTTTCATGCGTGCGCTCCTTCAGCGCTTTCCTGCGCACCTCGTTCGCACGCTCGAAGCCAAGCTTCTTCCGTTCGATTTCTGCTATGAGGGTTGCTTGGTCCATTGTTGCCACTAAGATGGATACTCGTCGGCGACCATCTGTTTGAGTCTTGGCAGGTTTTCGTCCCGGCCCGCCATTTCGAGCAGTGGTGCCAATTCCTGGTAGATCAGATCCCAATCCATCGAGTCCCCGGAGCGCTGGATGATGCGCTGGATATCGACCCAGTCCTGCCCACGACCGGCCAGGGTCTTCATGACGGTCAGGTCAACAGCCGAGCAGATATGGAGGGGCACGCCAACGCCATAGTCATGGTCAACGGCGCGTTCCATCATGCGGCGTTCGTAGGGCGTGAATCCGATGGAAATGTCCACCTGTGTGCCCTTCGGCGTCCGCCCCAGATACATCCTTCCCAGCAGGAATACATCCCTGGAGTCTTCAATACGGGGATTCAAATACCCATTCAATACAGGCAGGATGTCCGGCTCCGTACCCAGCTCACAGAAAATGGTCAGGTCGATGTCGGTTGTTTGGCGAATTTCACCCCACAGCTGGAGCGGAACGCCTCCAATGAAGCAGAACTGAATATCATGGGCTTGGAGTACCTGCTGCAATTCGGCCGCCTCTTCGAACAAATACCCGTTTGGTTCGCGGACATGGAGAATGCTGCGGTGCACACGCGGCAGCGATTCAAGCCACTGCTCCTGCGTCCGGTTCTTGAGGTCCTGCACGCGCAATTCCTCTGCGCGGCGGTAACCCCACTCCCGGTCGATGTTCTTTTTCAGATACTCGATGTCCATGACATCAATATAGACCCATCGGGGATCCACGCATAACCTGCCATGACCGAAGAGAAATCATTACTCCGGCAGGTTCCAGGCCTTCGAGCGGGGACTGAGTTCAACGGGCACCCATCCGTCGGGGGTCAGGCGTTCAATGGCCTGCATGTACCCGACCTTGAACGCGTTGTCCAGCGGGGCGGGGTTGTGCCCGAGTTCCCTGGCCCGCGCCCAGGCCTTGTCATAGCTGTCGTTTGTGCCGACGGAGATGGGGCGCAGTTCTTCGTCCAGGGTGAGGAGTAGAGAGCCCGGCAGCGAGCGACCTCCTTCCTGAGAAACCAGGGATTCCTGCGAGTGGAAAACGACGGCACTGTCTTCGGACATCGGGCGGATGCCATTGGTTAAGGGGAAGGCAGTTGGTAACAGTTTGCCGGTTTCGGTAACCGGCAGGCGCAGGTAGGCCTTCTCATGGAGGGTCGGGCCGGGGCCCGGCTGATACGTACCCTGTCCGGGGCCAAAGCCACCGATGTCGCGCGGATCGAGTACGATGATGACAGCCTGGCGGAACGCATTGTTGGTGCCGCCCAGCAGGAGTTCCATGAACCCATCCCCGTCCACGTCGTGGATATTCATGGCATGGATGGCACCCGGGTGGTGGTAGATGTCCAGGACCTCACCGGTCAGCGCATCGGTCTTCACAATGATGGCCGGATAATATTCGTGGAAGGCGGACGAATAGATTTCCACGCGGCCATTCTGGTCCAGATCCGCGGCAATCAAGCCTACGGGTGTCATCCGCCCGTGGATGATGGACAGGTCCAGGTCATACGGCAGTTCCAGATCGAAGATGGCGTGGCTCCTGACGATCAGGGACCGTCCATCCGTGATGTGAAGGTGGGCCGTCGATCCTGTGTAATAGCGCCTCGGCTCGTGCCATATGAATTCCCTGAACCCGTCGCCATCAACGTCGACCAGTGCGGCCGTTTCGTAATTCTGTCCATGCCTGCCGAGATATGTTTCGGTAGAGTTCAACGTATACCGCATGAGTTCGTCGCCGTAGCGGTTCTCCACGATGTAGCTGCCGTCCTGGTAGCGCCATGACTCGGGGTAGGGGTCCACGCGGTTTTCGATAACCCACATGGAGGCACCGCCGACGGCGAGCGCGATCGCGGTCAGCACGACGAGGGACTTGTTGCGCCAGAACAGGCGGGCGGCGTGTGCCGGGCGGCTCCGGACGACTTCCTTCACGATGCGCCGGTCGGCCAGCACATCGCTGGCGTGCAGGATGCCCCGCAGCCCCAGTTTCCGGTTCGGGAATTGCCGGCGGAGGTGCTCCACGCGTTCGCGGGCCAGGTGCTGCTGGGCCTCGGGGAGCACGAGGATCCTTACATCGGAGAAAAAGGCGGCGTCCACCTTCGGCGCCAGCAGGTCGTCCGCCACGGGCAACACGCGGCCGTCACCGTCCACGACTCCGGTGAATGCAATGTCTGTGCTCAGCCGGAATTGCCGACGATCGTCCGAGAACCGGATGATTTCGCACCAGGCCAGCAGGGTCATGGCCAGTCCGGCGGAGGCGCCCGAATGGGCGCCTCCGCCGGACTCCAGGGCGAACCGGCCCCGGTACGTGGCGGACAACAATCCCGGGTGGGTTTCCTTCAGGAGACCCCGCGCGGCGCTCAGAGGAGCCGAGAGCATCCGGGCGGAATCGCCGTCGTGCTCGAACAGCACGTCGAACTCGTCCATGGTCGGTGTGCGACCGGTCACGCGGCAGGCCAGGGTACGGTTGTATCCAAGCCAGAGCGGACCGCCTGCCCCGACGTGGGGAACGTCCGCGACGACGGGGAACCGGCAGCGGGTAGACGTGGCGTTGGAGCTGTTGCCAGTCTTTGCGTTCAGGCTCGAGGCACGTCCGCTGCTCGCGAACCGCTCGTGGTGGAAGGCGGCGATGGTTTCGAAACGGGGAGCACACTGGGGGCGATGGACGCGCAAGAAGTCGGCGACGTCTGACCCTGATTGCAGGCTGCTGGCGGCAGGCGCGTCGCATCCCACGAGCCGGGCCAACACGTCGGTGGCGCCCACGCGGGCGTACTGGAACACGCACCAGGAGCAGAATTGCCCGGCGAGGGGCCGCAGGTAGTGCAGCGCATCGGCCGATTTCGAAATCCGCAGCACCACATCGGCGGCGGCCTCCAACAATTCCGGCCGGACCCCGTCCAGGTCCACCGCATCGCCGACCGGCTCCAGCAGGTCCAGCACCTCATCCATGAACGATTCGGCCTGCCGGGGTTGCGGCAGGTGCCCCAACTCATCGGTCAGGAACAGCAGGATGCCGACCAGTCGATGGGTTGGGTGGGTGGGGTGGCTCAGGCGGACCTTGAGTCCGTCCAGGGCTTCCTCAACGTCGATGGGTGACTTGTTGGCGGACAATGGGTGAGGGGGATGGCAGGTTCAGCGGACGAGTTGACTGAAATGAAGTTCGGGTGAAGTATGCGGCTCCTTGCAATCGTTTTCAAGTATGCAACTGGACTGCATACGTTGGTTAACGCCGTAAACTTAATAGTGTCATGCACTTATCGGTAGCGCTTCCGGTTTTTTCATAGTCCGTTTTCGTTGTTTTGGGGGCCTGAGCGCCGTACACTTTGGGCAATTCAGCGCGATTCACGCGCCGTGCAACCACGCCATGCCCGCATTGACCATCATCCTGTCCATCGTACTCGTACCCGTCGCAGACCTGGGTCTGCTACTGGTCATTACGTAGGCACATCGGTCAATCTTCTCTGGGTAACATGCATGGGTGAGGGGGTTGACTGCAACCCCTGACCACCGTGAACGCCCGACGAAGCGACACCATCAAGCGCGGATACGAACGCGCCCCGCACCGGAGCCTGCTGCGCGCGACTGGCCAGATCCAGTCGGACGAGGATTTCGACAAGCCGTTCATCGGCATCTGCAACTCGTACATCGACCTCATTCCGGGGCACGTGCATCTGCAGGCGTTCGGCAAGATCGTGAAGGATGCGGTTCGCGCCGCCGGGGGCGTTCCGTTCGAATTCAACACCATCGGCGTTGACGACGGCATTGCCATGGGGCACATGGGGATGCGGTATTCGCTTCCTTCCCGGGAGCTGATTGCCGACAGCGTCGAGACCGTCGTCGAAGCCCACTGCCTGGACGGCATGGTGTGCATTCCGAACTGCGACAAGATTGTCCCGGGCATGCTCATGGGGGCGCTGCGCACCAATGTCCCGACCATTTTCATCTCCGGCGGGCCCATGACGGCCGGGCGCCTGCCGGACGGCCGCAAGATCGACCTCGTCTCGGTATTCGAGGGCGTCGGCGCGTACAGCCGGGGAGACGTGAACGATCAGGGTCTGGATGACCTGGAGCGCTTCGCGTGTCCCACGTGCGGCTCCTGCGCCGGTATGTTCACGGCCAACTCCATGAACTGCATCATGGAAGCCCTGGGGCTCGCGCTGCCCGGCAACGGGACCATCCTGGCCACCAATCCGGCCCGCCATGAACTGGCGCGTGCGGCGGCCGCCCGCATTGTGGGTCTTGTCGATGCGAACCTGCGCCCGCGCGACATCGTGACGCAGGCCGCGTTCGACGATGCGTTCGCGCTGGACATGGCCATGGGCGGCTCGACGAACACCATCCTGCATCTGTTGGCGGCGGCCATCGAAGCCGGCATCCCGTACGACCTGGAGCGGATAAACGAGATTTCGGCGCGTGTGCCCTACCTGTGCAAGGTCGCCCCGGCGACCCCCGATGTGCACATGGAAGACGTGGATGCGGCAGGGGGGATTCCTGCCGTGCTCGCCGAACTCGAGCGGGCGCAGCTGTTGAACTCCGACCGGCCGACGGTCACCGGCCACACGTTGCGGTGGGCGGTGGCTGAGGCTGAAAACCGCAATCCGGACGTCATCCGGCCGGTCGAGCGCGCCTTCCGGCCGACGGGTGGGCTGGCCGTGCTCTTCGGCAACCTGGCGCCCGAAGGATGCGTCATCAAGACCGGCGCCGTCCCCGACGAACTGCTGGAATTCGAGGGCCCTGCCCGGATCTACGAGTCGCAGCACGATGCCGTGACCGGCATCCTCTCGGGTGCGGTGCAGCCGGGCGACGTCGTCGTCATCCGCTACGAAGGGCCGCGCGGCGGCCCCGGCATGCCCGAAATGCTCCAGCCCACGGCTGCACTGGCGGGCCTCCGGCTCGACGCGCAGGTCGCCATGGTCACCGACGGCCGCTTTTCGGGCGGCACGCGCGGGCTGTCCATAGGTCACGTCTCGCCGGAGGCCGCCTCGAGCGGCGAGATCGGGCTGGTCGAGCCCGGGGACCGTATTCGCATTGACATTCCCCGGCGGCGGATTGACCTCCTGGTATCGGACGCCGATCTCGCCGCCCGCCGCACCCGCCAGGCCGCCTTCACGCCCCGCATTGCCAGCCGTTGGCTGCAACGCTACGCCCAGTTCGTCACGAGCGCATCCACCGGCGCTGTCCTCACCCTGCCAACCCCGGAACCCGTCCATGCCTGAAAAAAATGTCACCGGAGCCGAAATCCTTATCCGCTCGCTCGAGGCCGAAGGCGTCGAATTCGTCTTCGGGCACCCCGGCGGGGCCGTCATCCAGATCTACGACGAAATGCACCGGCTGCAGCCGAAGTTCGAGCACATCCTGGTGCGGCACGAACAGGGCGGCACGCACGCCGCCGAGGGCTACGCCAAGGCCACCGGCAAGGTGGGCACGGTGCTCGTGACTTCCGGGCCGGGCGCCACGAACACCGTCACCGGCATTGCCGATGCGTTCATGGATTCCATCCCGCTCGTCGTGCTCACCGGCCAGGTGCCCACGAAGCTCATTGGCAACGATGCGTTCCAGGAATGCGACATCATCGGCGTGACGCGAAGCATCACCAAGCACTCGTTCCTGGTGCGGGACGTGCGCGAGCTCGCATCCACCATCAAAAAGGCGTACCACATTGCGCGGACCGGTCGCCCCGGCCCCGTCGTGGTCGACCTCCCGAAGGATGTGATTGCCGCCCGCGCGCCGTTCGAATGGCCCGAGCGGATTTCCCTGCGCGGCTACAGCACCATTACGCGCGGCGAGCAGGGCCAGGTGGAGAAGGCGGCCCGGATGATGCGCCAGGCAGAGCGCCCGCTCCTGTACGTGGGCGGCGGGACCATCATCTCGAATGCGACCGATGCGCTCACACGGCTGGCGCGCAAGACGCAGATCCCGGTCACGACCACGCTGCACGGGCTGGGGTCGTTTCCCGAGGATGATCCGCTGTCCGTCGGCATGCTGGGCATGCACGGCACGTGGTACGCCAACCAGGCCGTCCAGAACTGCGACCTGCTCATTGCCGTCGGCGCCCGCTTCGACGACCGCGTGACGGGCAAGATCGACGCCTGGGCGCCGCATGCGAAAATCATCCACATCGACGTGGATCCCGCCTGCATTTCGAAGAACGTCCCGGCCGACTGCCCCATCCTGGGCGACGTCGGGCACGTGCTGGCGCAGCTCGAGCCGCTGGTTGAATTCCGCAACCGGGCGGACTGGCTGACGCAGATCGAGGCGTGGAAGGCCGAATGCCCCCTGGAATACGTGCACGATGGCGCGCTTCGCCCGCAGCACATCATCCAGGAACTGCGCCGCAAGACCGGCGGGCACGCCGTAGTGGTGACCGATGTGGGGCAGAATCAGATGTGGTCCGCCCAGTATTTCACGTACGCCGAGCCCCGCTCGCACATCACGTCCGGGGGGCTCGGGACCATGGGCTTCTCGCTCCCGGCGGCCATGGGCGCGGCGTTCGGGCTCCGGAAGGCCGCCGAGAACGCAGCTGAAAATGCCGTCCCCGTCATCTCCATAAACGGAGACGGCGGATTCCTCATGAACATGCAGGAATTGGGCGTGGCTGCGGCCCACAAGCTGCCGCTCAAGATCGTGGTGCTCAACAACTCGTACCTGGGCATGGTGCGGCAGTGGCAAGAGCTGTTCCACGACGAGCGCTACAGCCACACGCATCTGGCGCCCACGAACCCGGATTTCGTGCAGCTGGCCGAGGCCTTCAACTGCGTCGGGCTCCGCTGCACGCGCCCCGACGACGTCACGGCCACGATCGATGCGGCCTGGGAGGTCACCGACCGGCCCGTGCTCATGGAATTCCAGGTCATCACCGAAGAAATGGTCTTCCCCATGGTGCCCGCAGGCGCCGCCACCGACGAAATGATCACCCAGCGATTCAACCCCGAGGAATTCGCATGACCACCGCAACGCATCCTTCGGCCTCGGCCCCCTCGCTCACCCCCCAACAACTCTTCCGCAAACAGGCCGCCGGCGAAGGGCTGAGCCCGGACGAACCCGACGCCGCGCATCGTCACGTCATCGTGGTGACCATGGAGAACACCATCGGCGCGCTGAACCGCGTGGCCAACCTGTTCTCGGCGCGCGGTTTCAGCCTGGAGAGCGTGAGCGTGGGCATCGCGGAGGGTCAGACCGCGCGGATGACCCTCGTCACGACGGGCAACGACCGCATCATCGGGCAAGTCCTCCAGCAACTCAACAACCTCGTGGATACGCTCCACGTGGACGATGTCACGGACGAGGCCTTCGTGGAGCGCGAGCTCTGCCTGGTGAAGGTCGCCGCCACGCCCGCCGAGCGATCCGCGCTCATGGGCGTCGTGGACATCTTCCGCGGCAACGTCGTGAACATCACCCCGGACTCCATGACCTTCGAAGTCACGGGGCCACCCACCAAAATCAATGCCTTCATCGGAATGATGCGGGAATACGATGTGCGCGAGGTGGCCCGCAGCGGCCGGGTCGCCATGCGCCGCCAACTTGTTTTCGAGACACAATCATGAAGATGCACTACGAAGCCGACCCCACCCTCATCCGCAATCGCACGGTTGCCGTCATCGGATACGGCAGCCAGGGCCACGCCCATGCGCTGAACCTGCACGAAAGCGGCGTCCGCGTCATCGTGGGCTTGCGCCCGGGCAGTGCGACGGCCGCCGAAGTCGCCCTGCGCGGCCTGGAGACGGCGACCATCGACGAAGCCGCGGCCGAGGCCGACGTGGTCATGCTGCTCATTCCGGATCAGCACCAGAAGCGGGTCTATGAGGCCCACATCCGCCCGCACATGACGCCGGGCAAGGCGCTCGCGTTTGGCCATGGATTCAACATCCACTACGGCCAGATTGAGCCGCCCGAGGGCGTGGACGTGTTCATGGTGGCGCCCAAGTCGCCCGGACACCTCGTCCGGCGGACGTACGAGGAGGGCCGCGGCGTGCCGTGCCTGGTGGCCGTCGCACAGGATGCGAGCGGCGAGGCCATGGACCTGGCGCTCTCGTATGCCGATGCCATCGGGGGCACCCGCGCCGGGGTCATCGAGACCAACTTCAGGGATGAGACCGAAACCGATCTGTTCGGCGAGCAGGCCGTGCTGTGCGGCGGCACCGAAGGCCTCATCAAGGCCGGGTTTGAAACGCTCACGGAAGCGGGATATCCCGAAGAACTGGCGTACTTTGAGGTGCTGCACGAAATGAAATTGATCGTGGACCTGTACTACGAAGGCGGACTGGAAGCCATGAACCGGTCCGTCAGCGACACGGCTGAATACGGGGGATACTCCCGCGGCGCGCGCGTGGTGACGCCCGCCGTCAAGCAGGAGATGAAAGCCATCCTCGCCGAAATCCAGTCCGGCGCGTTCGCCCGCGAATGGATTGATGAGTGCGAAAAGGGCTGGCCCAACATGAACGGCCTGCGCGAGGCGCACATGAACCACCCCGTCGAGACCGTCGGCAAGAAACTGCGCTCCATGATGTCATGGATCCGCTCATCCGTAGCCGTGGACTGATGCCTGATCCTCATATTCACGTGGCCCTCCTCCCTGGCGACGGCATAGGCCCCGAAGTGGCCCGCGCCGCCCGGGAGGTCCTGGAAGCCGCCGCGCCCGGCCGATTCCGTTTCACCGAGCATCCGTTCGGCGGCGCGGCGATTGACGGGGGCGGTTCACCCCTTCCCCCGGAAACCCTCGAAGCCTGCCGCGCGGCCGATGCCGTGCTGCTGGGTGCCATCGGGGGACCCCGGTGGGATGCGCTGCCGCGGGCGCATCGACCGGAATCGGGCCTCCTGGCCCTGCGCAGTGCGCTCGGGACGTTCGCGAATCTGCGCCCGGTGCCGTTCGGCGCGGATCTGCTCATCGTCCGTGAACTCACGGGGGGCATCTACTTCGGTCAGCCCCGGTCCTACGAATCGGGCCGGGCCTACAACACCATGGTCTACGAACGCGACGAAATCGTGCGCATTGCCCACGTGGCGTTCGAACAGGCGCGCCGGCGGCGCAGCCATGTGACGAGCGTGGACAAGGCGAACGTGCTGGAAGTGTCGCAGCTGTGGCGCGAGGTGGTCACCGAAATCGGCGGCCTGTACCCGGACGTGCGCCTGGACCACATGTACGTGGACAACGCGGCCATGCAGATCGTGCAGAACCCGGCGCAGTTCGACGTCATTGTGACGGGCAACCTGTTCGGGGACATCCTGTCGGACCTGGCGTCGACGCTCGCCGGATCGCTCGGCACGCTGCCGTCCGCCTGCACAGGCACCAATACGCCCATTTTCGAACCCGTACACGGAAGCGCTCCCGACCTCGTGGGCACCGGCCGCGCCAACCCCATCGGGGCCATCCTGAGCGGCGCCATGCTCCTGGATGAGCTCGGGCTCGGCGGTGAGGCCGACGCCGTCCGCCGCGCCGTCCAACAGGCCATCCACGCCGGCACGCGCACCGTTGACCTGGGCGGCACCGCCACGTGCGCCGACATGACCGCCGCCATTACGGCCGCCCTCGCCGCACCCGCGGCCACAACCCCGCAGCAGAAATGAATCAGATCCTTCTCTTCGACACCACCCTCCGCGACGGCGAACAGGCCCCCGGGGCCGCCATGAACCTCCCGGAAAAGCTGGAAATCGCACATGCACTCTCGGCGCTCGGCGTGGACATCATTGAGGCCGGCTTTCCCGTATCGTCCCCCGGCCAGTTCGAGGCCGTGCGCCAGATAGCGAACGAAGTCGCCGACGACACCGTCATCTGCGCCCTGGCCCGCGCCAAGGAGGGCGACATCGCATCGGCGGCGAAGGCGCTCGGCGGTCGCGCAACCTCGCGCATCCACACCTTCATTGCGACCTCCGACATCCACCTGCACAGCAAATTTGCCGATGCGCGCTACGGCACCACCCTGGACGCCAAGCGCCAGACCGTGCTCCGGATGGCCATCGATGCCGTGCGCCAGGCCCGCGAGCACACGGCCGACGTGGAATTCAGCGCCGAGGACGCCGGCCGCACGGACGTCGGCTTCCTGCACGAGGTGGTCGCCGCCGTCGTCGAGGCCGGCGCCACTACCATCAACATTCCCGATACCACCGGCTACTGCATTCCCGACGAATATGCCGCGCTCATCCGCAGCGTCGTCGACATCGTGCCCGCCCGCGTCGTGGTCTCCACGCATTGCCACGACGACCTGGGCCTGGCCGTCGCCAACTCCCTGTCCGGCGTGCAGGCCGGGGCCCGCCAGGTGGAATGCACCATCAACGGCATAGGGGAGCGGGCCGGCAACGCCGCCCTCGAGGAAATCGCCATGGCGCTCGCCGTGCGCGCCGACCATTTCGGCATGCGGACCCGCGTGGACAGCCGCGGGCTGACGGACATGAGCAAGCTCGTATCGACCTTCTCGGGATTTCCGGTGCAGCCCAACAAGGCCATCGTGGGGCGCAACGCGTTCTCGCACGAAGCCGGCATCCACCAGGACGGCATGCTGAAGAACCGCGACACCTACGAAATCATGCGCGCCGAAGACGTGGGGCAGGTCACGGAATCAATCCGGCTCGGCCGGCATTCAGGCCGCCACGGGCTCTTCAGCCGCCTTGAAAAAATCGGCGTCCGCGTCCTGGACGACCAGCGCGATACGATCTACCATGCGTTCGTCGAACTCGCCGACCGCAAGAAAGAAATCAACGACATCGACCTCTACAACCTGGTAAACGAGCATACCACCACCATGTCCACCGCACACTACAAGCTTGAACACCTGGCCGTCTCGGTCGGCACCGACCGCCAGCCTTCCGCCACGGTCCGCATTGAACACGTCCGTGCCGAGCGCACGGAGGAAAAAACCGCAACGGGGGATGGTCCGATCGATGCGCTCTACCGCGCCATTGACCACGCCGTGAACGAAGCCCACGACCTCGTATCGTACAATATCCGGTCCATTTCCGAGGGGGCCGATGCGTTCGGAGAGGTCTCGGTACTCATTTCCATGGGCGGCCCGTGCTTCACCGGCAAGGCCTCATCCACCGACGTCATCATTGCCTCGGCCGAAGCCTACGTCATGGCCCTCAACTCCATGGCCGCCTACCGCGCCGACGAAGAATCCATCCGCTTCGTCAACTCGGGGATCATCAATGCCTTTGATGGCCACGATCCGTCGTAGGCGTGCAGTATCCTGCTTTCCAGCGCTATCCCATCCCTAAAAACCTTTTTTGAGCCTTGACCCTTACCGAACAAATCCTCGCCGCCCATGCCGGTCGGGAGCGTGTTGCGCCCGGTGACTCCATCTGGGTGGATGTGGATACGCTCATGACCCACGACGTCTGCGGGCCGCCCACGTTCGGCATTTTCGAGCGGGAGTTCGGGGCCGATGCGCGCGTTTGGAATCCCGACGGCGTGGTGGTCCTTCCGGACCACTACATCCACACCGAGGATCCACATGCGCGGCGCAACATCGAGTTGCTCCGCGCCTTTGCGGCCAAGCACGAACTGCCTCACTACTACGATGTAGGAACCAGCAGGTACAAGGGAGTCTGCCACGTAGCATTGGCAGAGGAGGGGTTCAATCTGCCCGGCACCGTGCTCTTCGGGACCGACAGCCATACGTGCACTTCGGGCGCTTTCGGGCTGTTTTCGACGGGCGTGGGCAACACCGATGCCGCGTTCATCCTGGGCACGGGCAAGATCTGGGTCCGCGTCCCGGAAACCATGCGGTTCGTCTTCGAAGGCGCACTCCCGCCGTGGCTCATGGCCAAGGACCTCATCCTGGCCGTCATCGGCGACATCGGATTCGAGGGCGGCACCTATCGCGCCCTGGAATTCGACGGCGAGGCCGTCTTCGACCTCTCCATGGAAGAGCGCATGACGCTCACCAACATGGCCATCGAAGCGGGAGGGAAGAACGGCATTATTGCGGCCGATGCGAAGACCGAGGCCTTCGTCCGCGAACGCACCGACCGGCCCTACACCGTGGTCCGGCCGTCGCCCAACGCCTCCTACGCCTTCGAAAAGGTGTACGACGTCTCGAAAATGGAGCCCGTCGTCGCCAAGCCCCACCGACCGGACAACAAGGCCACCGTCAGTGAAGTCGCCGGCACCCGCCTGGACCGCGCCTACATCGGCAGCTGCACCGGCGGCAAATTCGGCGACTTCGTCGCCGCCGCCGGCATCCTCGGCCACGCCGGGGCGGGCACGTCCATCAGTCGAACCCTTTCCTCATCAGGTTCGGCTCAAGGTTCATCATCTGAGGGCCGCGTGGCCATAGATACGTTTGTGGTGCCCGCTTCGACCGAAGTCTCCCGCCGCCTGCGCGAAGAAAGCCACCCCGATTTTCCCGGGAAGTCCCTCTGGCAACTCTTCCTGGATGCCGGATGCAAGATGGGCCACGCCTCCTGCGGCGCCTGCCTCGGCGGCCCCGTGGACACCTTCGGCCGCACCCACGGCACCGAAGTCGTCATCTCCACCACAAACCGCAACTTCCCCGGCCGCATGGGCTCCAAAGCCGCCTCCGTCTACCTCGCCTCACCCCTCACCGTCGCCGCCTCCGCCCTCGCCGGCGTCATCACCGACCCACGGGAAGTCCTCGTTTAAGCGCCCCATCTGGAAAAGCACAGAATCATGAACCCCATCATAAATGGCCGCGCCTACGTCCTCGGAGACTCCGTCGATACGGACCAAATCATTCCTGCCGCGCACCTTGTCTACAGTCTGAGCGAACCCGAAGAACGGCGGATGTACGGCCGGTACGCCCTCAGTGGTGTCCCCGAGGCTCAGGCCGGCCTCCCCAATGGCGGCATCCCCTTCACCCAGCCCGACGCCTACACTTCGGACTTCACCATAGTCATCGCGGGCTCCAACTTCGGATGCGGCTCCTCCCGCGAGCACGCCCCCTTCGCCCTGGCCGAAGCAGGCGTCCAGGCGGTCGTCGCCGACGGATACGCCCGCATCTTCTACCGCAACGCGGTCGATGGCGGCTTCCTCGTGCCCTTCGAAACCCGCACCCGCCTGGTGGACCTCGTCGAAACCGGCGACGAACTCACCATAGACACCTCTACTGGCACCCTCCACGTTGCCCGCACCGACGAAACCTACCTCCTCCGGCCCCTCGGCGAAGTCGCCGGAATCATCGCCGCCGGTGGAATCTTCGCCTTCGCCCGCCAAACCGGCATGATCAAGGCTGTTTGAAATGTAACCTGGCAGGTTACATTTAGGAGCGGGCCTTATTTAGCGGTCAGAACTCACCGATTGTCCCTCACGTCAGTCAAATCGACGCAGGAAGTGGGAAGTTTGGTTGCACATTGCTTGTACCACCAAAATCATGTATCGTATTGCTCAGTCGAAAAAAATCGCGTTTCGTAGATGTTCTCTCCATTCCGTGGTATACATAGATCGTCTATTGTTGTTTGTTGCTCTACTTCCGTGACACCAGTATGTGCAAAATAACACTTAGTAATGAAACATCATGAGCTATCGAAACGGAAATTATACTGCTTTCTACGTCAGTGAACCCTTTTCACAGTCTGCACTCGGAGCACACGCCACTAGAGATTTTCAGTCATACAATATGCTTAAAGCGTGGAAAGCCGCAGATCCGTCTTTCCCATTCATTGATTCACATGAGAAAAACTATAATGTTCGCGATTCGAGCAATTGGGATTTAACTCTGAAGCCGAGAATTCGTGATCGATTGGCGCAGTCCAAAAATATAGTACTATTTCTGAGTAGCGTAACTAAAAACAGTAGGGCTCTAAGAGAAGAGATAGTGTACGGTGTCGGTACCAAAGGGCTACCTGTTATTGTGGTTTATCCGGACTTCAAAGATAAGTCTGAAATAGTCGACTGTAGTACTGGGAATTTTAAAACTAACATAGTTGCTCTTTGGGAAAAGCTGCCTTCTTTGCGAGATTTAATGAATGAAGTTCCTACACTTCACATACCAAATAAAAAGGCACACATAATAAATGCGCTGTTGGACAAAGACTTTGAGGTCCAAACAAAACGAGTAGTAGACAAGTATTATTATCCCTGTTAGCACGTGTCTAGAATTAGGTCATACGGTCAACGAGCGAAGTATTCCTTCGGGACGCTCCTTAGTTTAGAATACTGGAGATACGCCCTAGTATCCAAGGAGGGAATCCGTTCAGTATTATTTGTGTACGGTGGGCTTTATCTGTTTATTGAAACGTTGGATTTCTTCAAAGTCTACACGAGAGATGATTATGGTTCTTACGCATTCTTATTATTTCTATTAGTCGCTATTATCATATCGTTATGGGTAAAACGACCAATAACGTCGGTAAAAATATCAATTCCTGCGTCCGATTGTATCATCGAGGTTCGCGTCGCAAATATATTCGATGTCAATGGCTCGGTTGTTGTGAGTACTAATACTATGTTTGAGGCGAATGTCGCAGATGGTGTCATTTCTCCTGAAAGTATACAGGGTCAGTTCACTTCGAAATATTTTTCGGGAAATCAGAGTAAATTAATAAGTCTTATAAAAGAAGGGCTGCCTCAAGAGCCTAATCACGATGTGTATCCTATGGGTACGACTGTTCGAATAAATACACATGGTAAGACGTTTTACTTGACTGCAATGGCTAGTCTTAACGAAAAGGGTAATGCACAATCAACACGCCAGGACTTGTCGAGCGCTCTCGAAGGACTATGGAACTATGTTCGTACGGAAGGTGAGTTGCAGGAACTAGCAATACCAGTCATGGGCACGGGAAGAGGTAGATTAGGTTTATCAAGGAAGCGCGTGATTGGAATGATAGTAGAATCATTTGTTAAACATTCTTATACGGGATTGCTAACTAATAAATTAGTAATATGCATTAGGCCTAGTGATGCTGAAAGGTTTATGACAAACTTGTATGATATCAAAGATTACATGAACCAGATAGTTCATGCCTGAGATTCCTGTCTGATTTATGGAAGTCCATTAGTTGATGAAAAATATCATTGAGCTCGATGGATACGGTCAAAACGTTCGAGTTCAACTGTGGACCCAAAAATAACGTGTAGAATCAATTGAGATCCGTAGTCCAGTATTTACCATTATCCAGAATGATCATTATCATAACGGTATATAACATGGATGCATGATGTAGCGGTTAGAGAATGGATATCGATACTTTCGTTGGTAGTTCTCTGGCTGGTACGTTAAGTAACGACGCACAGCGGTTAGCCTTGCCTGCCAACACCTTGAATGGTTATCCTATCCGCTTATTAAATCACGGACACTCGCTCAATGAACCACTCTGAAATCGTCTCTTTCCTGTGGGGCGTTGCCGATTTGCTCCGTGATCACTTCAAGCGGGGCAAGTATCAGGATGTAATTCTGCCACTCACGGTACTCAGGCGGCTGGATTGTGTGCTGGAGCCTTCAAAGCAGAAGGTTCTTGAGCGGTACGAGCAGCTCTCCAAGATGGATCTGGAGAACCTGGATCCCCAGCTCAGGAAGGCATCCGGATTTGCTTTCTACAACACGTCCCGGTTCACCTTCGATCGTCTGCTGGCCGACGCGCCGAATCTCGCGGCCAACCTCCGGCATTACATTGCGGGCTTCAGCCCGAACATGCGCGAGGTCGTCGAGAAGTTCGATTTCGACAACACGATCTCGAAGCTTGAACAGTCCGGTCTGCTCTTCCTGGTGGTGGAGAAGTTCAATACGGTGGACCTCCACCCCGACCGGATTGACAACGCCACCATGGGCACGGTTTTCGAGGAACTCATTCGCAAGTTCAACGAGGCCCTGAATGAGAATCCTGGAGAGCACTTTACGCCGAGGGACGTGGTGCATCTCATGGCAGATGTCCTGCTGACAGGTGACGAGCAGCGCATCAAAACCAAAGGTCGCGTGGTGACGGTCTATGATCCCTGTTGCGGATCTGGCGGAATGCTGACCATCACCAAGAACCACATCCAATCCGTCAATTCGACGGCCGATGTCCACGTGTTTGGGCAGGAGGTCAATCCCGAGACGTACGCCATCTGCAAGTCCGACTTGTTCATGAAGTCGACGGATGGTCGGGACGGTGAAAATATCCGGTTTGGTTCGACGCTGCGGACGGACGAGCACTCCGGAATGACATTCGATTACCTTATTGCCAATCCGCCGTACGGGAAGGATTGGAAGGGTGACAAGCAAGCGGTCGAGGGTGAAGCCGAGCGGGGCATGGCAGGTCGGTTTGGTCCCGGAACGCCGCGGATATCGGACGGGCAGATGCTGTTTCTGCTGCATCTTGTGCACCATATGAAGCGCGGCGACAGTGGCTCGCGCACGGCCATCATCATGAATGGTTCTCCGCTGTTTACGGGCGATGCCGGGAGCGGCGAGAGTGAAATTCGGCGCTACGTCATGGAGGAAGATCTGGTAGAGGCGATAGTCGCCTTGCCAGAGCAGCTCTTTTACAACACGGGCATCGCCACGTACGTGTGGGTGCTTACGACCCGCAAGACGGCCGAGCGCAAAGGAAAGGTTTTGTTGGTCGACGCCACGTCGTTCTGGACGCCCATGCGCAAGAGCTTGGGCGACAAGCGCCGTGAGATTCCGCGCGAAAAGGCAGAAGAAATCACGCGGTTGCTATCTGCATTCAAAGAAGGCGAATACTGCCGCGTGTACCCGACGACCCATTTCGGATTCCGAAAAATCACAGTCGAGCGTCCGCTGCGACTCAATTTTCAAGCATCGGATGATCGGAAAGCCCGAATCCGGGAAGAAAGGACGTTCCAGCGCTTGGCAGAATCCAAAAAGAAAGGGCCAGCAGCAGAAAAGGAGATACTTGAGGGACGCCTGATTCAACTGCAAATTGAGGCCGCGCTTCATGATCTGCCGGACACCCTCTTCAAGAGTCGAAAGGCATTTCTCAAGGAATTGAATTCAGCGGCGAAGCGCCACGACGTGAAGCTCGCGGCTCCCATCAAAAAGGCAATCCTCTCGGCCCTTTCTGAGCAGGACGATACGGCCGACATCTGCCGCGACAAGAATGGCGACCCCGAACCGGACACCAATCTGCGCGACACGGAAAGCGTGCCGTTGTCTGAAGACGTTCAGGAGTATTTCGAGTGCGAAGTTCTGCCCCACGTCCCAGATGCGTGGATTGATGAGTCCAAACGGGACACGCGCGACGGCGATGTCGGCTTGGTGGGCTACGAGATCAACTTCAACCGGTATTTTTACAAATACACGCCTCCAAGGCCACTGGAGGAGATCGAAGCAGATATCAAGACCATCGAGCGGGAGATACTTGAATTGCTTCGGGAGGTGACGGGATGAGCGATATCAAACTGTTTGCAACCAATGGCGGGAACGTCAGGGAAATACCTGGAACATCCACGGCCCTTGAAAAATCGCTCCAGACCCTCATCGAAAACCATCTTGCGACGTTTCTACAGATGCGCTTCGTGGCATCGGAATACTCAACGGGTGTCCGACACGGCGGACGCATTGATACGTTGGCGCTCGACGAAAACGGCTGCCCTGTGATTATTGAATACAAACGAGCCACGAACGAAAACGTGATCAACCAGGGCCTGTTCTATCTGGATTGGCTCATGGATCACCAGGCCGAATTCGAATTGAAAGTCCAGAAGGAACTCGGGCAAGAAGCGATGGACTCCGTGGATTGGTCTGCACCACGACTGGTGTGCATTGCCGGCGGATTCACCAAATACGATGAGCACGCGGTCCAGCAAATGAATCGGAACATTGAGCTCATCCGGTACCGGCGTTTTGGAGACGAACTGCTGGCCTTCGAAATGATAAATGCAGTCACAAGTACAGGTCAGGGCGTCGATGCCGTTGGGAAATCTCCCAGCTCAACTTCCAGTAAGCCGAAGACGGTGCTCGATAATCTAGCGATGATGGACCAGGAGCGTTCCGACCTGTTCGATGCGTTGCGCTCGTATGTCTTTGCTCTCGGAGACGACGTCCAGGAAAAAACACTCAAGCATTACATCGCATTCAAGCGGCTGTCCAACTTCGTCTGCGTTGGATATTGGCCAACTACGAGGGCGTTGACGATGTGGGTGAAGGTAAACCCAGACACCATTGCGCTTCAGGAAGGTTTCACGCGAGATGTGCGGTCAATCGGACATTTAGGCACTGGAGACCTCGAAATCACGCTTCGAACCATGTCCGACCTGGAACGTGCGAAGCCCCTCATTGAGAAATCGTACGAGGGGAGCTGATGGCGCTACGTAGCTTGGCTAAATATCCTGAGTACAAGGAGACCGGATTAGAGTGGTTCGGGGAAACACCGGCACACTGGAGTGTCATGCGCACTGATTCCTTATTCCGCGTAAATAATATCCGGGTGCAAGCGGATGACATGTCAGAATCTGAAGTATTTCATTACTCCATTCCCAATGTTCAGCAAACCGGGACCGGTGCTGTTGAAGACGGCAATACCGTTGACTCCGACAAAGTGCTGATAAACGGCGTTGCGTTACTCGTATCAAAGCTAAACCCCCGAAAAGGCGTAGTCTGCAAAGCCGCTCCCAAACCAGGTTTATTGACGGTAGCATCCTCCGAATTCGTTCAATTGGAGGCGCAGGGTGTCGAACTTGACTGGGCGTACAGGCTCTATCAGTCAGAAAATATTCGGTCATATCTTTCATCAATCGTCCAATCAGCGACAAGAAGTCATCAGAGGGCAGCGCCATCCCAAATAGCCAAGTTATGGATTGTCGTACCACCTGACTATGAGCAACGCGCCATCGCCTCCTTCCTCGACCGCGAGACGGCCAAGATTGACACACTGATCGCCAAGAAGGAAAAGTTGATCGAGCTCCTTGTTGAAAAGCGCACGGCGCTCATTACGCAGGCTGTCACGAAGGGACTTGACCCCAACGTTCCAATGAAGGATTCCGGTGTGGAGTGGCTCGGGATGGTGCCGGAGCATTGGGAGGTGTCAAAGATAAGTTGGCAGTTCCGAACTGGTAGCGGAACGACGCCGTCTGGGGAGCACTGGTATGGAGGTGACGTCCCGTGGATTACCACAAGTGAGCTTCGGGAAAAAACAGTGAGCGAGACGACTAAATACGTAACGCGCGATGCCGTCAATTGCGTTTCCGGCCTGCGTATTCATCCCAAAGGAAGCTTGGCTATAGCTATGTATGGAGCAACAATAGGTAGACTAGGTTTCCTGGGTGTGGACGCAGCGGTGAACCAGGCTTGTTGTGTACTCACAGCAACTGATACGATGAAAGAGAGGTTTACGTATTATTCGTTTCTCGCAGGTCGGTCTTGGATTGTTGCGCAAGCATACGGTGGAGGACAACCCAACCTTGGGCAAGACTTCATTCGACAGCTAAGAATGCCACACCCTTCAGATCGAGAACAGGAAAATATTACGGCATTTCTCGATCGCGAAACCGCCCGTATCGACACGCTTACCGATAAAGTCCACGAAGCCATCGATCGCCTGAAGGAATACCGCACGGCGCTGATTTCAGCAGCAGTGACCGGCAAAATTGACGTGAGGAACGCCGCATGACGGTGAGCACCAACGAAGCTGCTTTGGAATCTGCCATTGAGCGGATGTTGGTGCACGGTACGGCACTGGGGGGCACGGTTGGTGAGCCAAGACTGGAGTACGGTGAATTCGGTTCGCCGGGTGGATTTGAAAAACGCACACAGGCTGATTACGACATCAACCGAAGCCTCATTCAGGATGACCTCATATCTTTTGTACAGGGAACGCAGCCCAAGGAGTGGGCCAAGTACAAGCAGCATCATGCGGAGTCGGCGCGGACGAAGTTCTGCCAGCGCGTGGCGCGTGAAATCGATCGGCGTGGAGCAGTCGAAGTGCTCCGGAAGGGAGTTAAGGACACGGGCTGCCACTTCCACTTGGCCTATTTCCCGCCAGCCAGTGCACTGAACGAGGAACTCCAGAACCTCTACGCGGCGAACATCTTCGCGGTCATCCGCCAGCTGCACTACAGCATCAAGAACAAGAACCACAGCCTGGACCTGGTGCTCTTTCTGAACGGCATCCCGTTATTTACGGCCGAGCTCAAGAATGCCATTACCGGTCAGACGGTGAAGGATGCCATGCGGCAGTACCGGGAAGACCGCGATCCCAAGGAACCCCTGTTCGCCTTCGGGCGGTGCCTTGGGCACTTTGCGGTCGACACGGACCTTGCCTACGTGACGACGCGTCTGGATGGCGTCAGGACACGTTTCCTGCCCTTCAATCGCGGCTATGCCCTCGGCGCGGGCAACCCGCCGTCGAAGACCAGTTATTCCACGGCGTATCTGTGGGAATCCATTTGGACCAAGCGAAGCATCCTGAATCTGATTCGGCATTTCATCCACCGGGTGGAGCTCTTCGATGAGAACGGCAAGAAGACGAAACAGCACGCACTCATCTTCCCCCGGTATCAACAGCTGGATGCGGTTCGAACGCTGGTAGCCGACGCCAAGAAGCACGGCGCGGGCAAGCGATACCTAATCCAACATTCCGCCGGTTCCGGCAAGTCAAACACGATTGCGTGGCTGGCGCATCAGCTGTCTACGCTGCACGGAATAGACGATAAGCGGGTTTTCGACTCCATCATTGTGGTAACCGACCGACGTGTCCTCGACCGGCAGCTCCAGCAGACCATCCAGCAATTCGAGCAGACGCTGGGCATCGTCCAGAATATCGACAAGACCAGCAGCCAGCTGGGTAAGGCCCTTGAGGACGGGAAGACCATCATTGTCACGACGCTCCAGAAGTTCGGCGTAATCGTGAATGCGATCGGAGAGTTGAAGGGCAAGCGGTTTGCCGTCATTGTCGACGAGGCGCACTCCTCCCAGTCCGGCGAATCGGCCAAGAGCCTGAAGAAGGTGCTTGTGAAGGACGGCATTGCCGAGGAGGAACTGGAGGAAGATGAAGTGGACAACGCCGTCCTGAAAGAGATAGCCGCGCGCGGACGGCAGGACAACCTGTCTACGTTTGCCTTCACGGCCACGCCGAAGCCCAAGACGCTCGAGCTGTTTGGCGTACGGCAGCCTGATGGCCGTTTTTCAGCGTTCCATTTGTACTCCATGAAGCAGGCCATCGAAGAGGGCTTCATTTTGGATGTGCTGAGGAATTACACGACGTATACGGCCTACTGGCGTCTTTTGAAGACGGTCGAAGACGATCCTCGCTACGACACGGGGAAGGCAACGTATCTGCTAAAGAACTTTGTGGAGCTGCACGAAGAAGCCATCCGCCAGAAAGTCGGCATCATGGTGGATCACTACGCGTCCCATGTAAAACATCGAATTGCGGGCAAGGCCAAGGCCATGATTGTGACGCGTTCCCGGCTTCACGCCGTCCGCTACAAGCTAGCCATCGATGCCTACATCCAGGAGAAAGGCTACAGTTTCAAGACGCTGGTGGCGTTTTCCGATAAGGTGGATGACGGTGGAAAGACGTACACCGAGGCCGGAATGAACGGCTTTTCCGATACGCAGACGGCAAAGACGTTCAACCAGGATGCGTACCGCATTATGGTGGTGGCCAACAAGTTTCAGACCGGGTTTGACCAGCCGCTGCTGCACACCATGTACGTGGACAAGAAGCTGGGAGGGGTGGGGGCCGTCCAGACGCTGTCCCGGTTGAACCGGACGCATCCGGACAAGGTCGATACCATGGTCATCGACTTCGCGAACGAGGCCGAAGACATCCAGAAGGCGTTTGCGGACTATTTCGAAACGACCATTCTGACGGAGGGTACCGATCCGAATCTGATTTACGATGTGGAGGCGCGGCTTGAAGAGCACGGCGTGTATGAGCGCGCCGAAATCGAACAGGTCGCCGGGTACGTATTCGGGAAGAAACGGGTCGATTCCAGCAAGGTGTATGCGGTGGTCGGCAAGGCGGTAGCGCGGTACAAGATGCTGGAGGACGAAGAGCAGAAGGCATTCAAGAGCCAGCTGAGCGAGTACATCCGGCTGTACAGTTTCCTGGCGCAGGTCATGCCGTTCAAGGACATCTCCCTGGAGAAGCTTTTCGTGTTCGCCCGCTTTTTGCGGCCGTTGATTGCCGGTGACAAGGAGGTCTTGCCGGTCGAGGTCACGAGCAACGTGGATATGGGCACGTACCGGCTGCACGAGACGTTCTCTGGCGCGACGTCCGTAGAGCAGGGGGAAGGCGCGTTGCAGCCGCAGGGGGCGAAGGAGCACCATGTGAGCCCCGCCGCGGATGAGGAACCGTTGTCGCAGATCATCAAGTTGCTGAATGATCGGTTCGGGCTGAAGTTGGGGCCGGAGCACGAGGAGACGATCGGTAAGGTGTTGACTACGTTAGATGGGGATGCTTCGCTCGGCACGATCGTTCAGGCGAACACGCGGGACAATGCGAAGCTGTCGTTCGACCACAAGGCGGAGGACGTCCTTCAGGACATTGTGGATACCAACTATGAGCTGTACAAGCTCATTACGAACAACGACAAGGCCGGGCGTGTGCTGAAGGACTTCCTGTTTGACCAGTTCGCGTCCAAGCATCGCCGGGCCGCCGATCTGGTCAAAAAGCATGAGTCCAAGACGCTGGAGTTCAAATCAACGCTGCGTTGGGACGTGAAGCTGGGTCAGAACAACCCGAAAGTGGTTACCCACGCGGTGCTGAAGACGCTGGCAGCGTTCATGAATACGGACGGCGGTGACCTCCTGATTGGTGTCGATGATTCCGGAAAGGTGCTGGGCCTGGACGCCGACGGATTCGACAGCGAAGATGCGTTCATGCTCCACCTGACCGAGCAAACCCGCAATGCGCTGGGGGATTTGGCCGCGACGCTGATTGACCCCGCCATGCAAAACGTCGGAGCACGGCGTGTTTGCCTGGTTTCGTGCAAGCGCAGTTCCGTGCCGATTTACCTCAAGTGGAAGGGCACAGAGAAAGACGAGGAGCGGGGAGACTTTTACGTTCGGCAGGGGCAGGGGCCGGGGACGGTGTTGTTGCAATGATACACGATCTTGCACCAACTATTTGCGAAGCTCTATACATAGTTGTTGACCAAACATAAAATGTGACCATGATAAGCGTACGGGAGTCAATTTATCAGCATATTCAGGCTGAGTCACTTGATGAGAATATTATTAGTGCAATCCAAAATAGAGATGGATCATTTGCCATTGAAAGCGCCTTGTGGGATTATAAAGAGTTTATTCCAACTGATGCAGAAGGTATGGCAAGTGTTGCAGATGATATCGTCGCAATGCATAACACTTACGGTGGGTATTTATTTTTCGGCATTCGAGATGAGAGTGAAAGCAGCCTATTTCAGCTCGTGGGTATTTCGGAAGATCTAGAATTTGTACAATTGAAAGATAAGTTGTACGGATGGACAAATCGGCGTCTAGATATTAAGTATAAAAGTTTTATTGTAATTGGGAAAAAAATAGGTGTATTATTTGTGCCAAAACGTACCCCTTCGGACAAGGTATTGAGTTACAGAAAGGATGGTCCACAGAAAAATGGCAGGCCTATTTTCCGTAGGTCTCAGGTTTCTATTCGGGAATCTGACTCCACTGTCCGTGTAGTAAGTCCAGAGCAATGGGAGTTTGTAAATGGGCATAGGCGACTTGACGGTACGAGTAACAATACAAGCACATCCGTTTTAATTCTTTCGAAGCTGCCGCCGAGAGATTTTATTTGTCAAGAATTTGTAGGCAGAGCAGAGGTGATGTCAAGTCTGTGGCAATGGTACACTGACATGTTCCGTAATGTTATTGTGCTTTCCGGAGAAGGTGGCATCGGCAAGTCTTCAATTGCATATGAGTTTTTGACTCGTCTGGTGTCTACGGCGTCTGTTGGCCATGTTGCTTGGATGACAGCTAAGAATCAACAATTCTGGGCCGAGTCAAATGAATATGTCTCCACGCCTGCCACAGATTACGTTTCGACTGAATCATTCATCGATGTATTGTTGACCCAATTGCTTACTCCAGACGAAATAATTACATCTCTTGAGGATGCAGACATATTCGAGAAAACCGATGCTCTTAAGAAGCAGTTGGTCGATGCTGGGCGGATCGTAGTGTGTGTTGATGATGTTGATTCACTTACTGTCGATGAGCAAATTCTGATAGGGCAGACTATTTCTACCTTATCCGGTGCCAGTAATGACATTATGTTTATTGTGACAACGCGAAGGGTTCAGCACTTCTCACATTTGTCAAGAATCGTAATTCCTGGTTTTCCGGAGAAGGAGTTCCAGGATTATTGCCAATCATTGTGTCAGAAACTTGACATAAGGGAGATAAATGATGATGAGAAACGGCAATTACACTCGGTGTCTAAAGGATCACCTCTTTATGCCGAGTCGATTCTCCGGCTCGTGCGCCTCGGAAGTACGATGGGCGTCGCTATTCAGAATTGGAAAAGTGACAGCGGTGAAAATGTACGTAAGGCAGCATTGGGTAAAGAAGTCGCAGAGCTTGGAACCGACGCCAAGAAGGTTCTGCTCGCAACAGCAATATTAGGGTCGTCGTCTAGTTCCGAAATCCGACTGGCTACCGGTTTTGTCCAGTCCCAGGTTGATGCCGCTATTCAGCAGCTCCAAGCGTTCTATCTGTTCCCAAGTCCTACCTATGTTGACGACGAGCCCCGCTTTACTATTGATGATAATGTCGTACGTTTCATCCATGAGAAGGCAGAAATGTATTTCGCAAAGAATATGATCGCTCAGGTTCGGGAAAACGTATCTACAATCGTAAATAATGGATCAGGTGGTCCCACTCAAGTTGCCCTTATTGTTAGGCAGGCTCGGTCACACATACAGCAAGAAGAGTACCAGAAAGCCCATGATGCAATATTGTCAGGGTTGAATAGATATCCGGAAAACCCCAGATTAATTATGACGCGATCGGAGTTGTGGATTTCCGAGTATGATGCTACTCAGGATGGTGAGTTGCTATCGAGGGCTACGAATGAGCTTGAGAAGCTGACAAGTCAAAGGTATCGGGATGAATTAGTTTGGGAATACCTCTATTTGGCGCGTACAAAGGGTGGTGACAAGGATTATCTAATGGTTGATCTATTTAGAGATGCATATGAAAATACATCAAATATAAAGTGGGCACGGAAGTACGTTGAGGCGTTAATAGTTAGGTCAAGATCAAACCTAGATACGGATGGCTATGCAATCGGGCTACACGATCTCAGAGATGCGGTCATTCTGTTGCAAGATATCCGACCGTCACACAGTGACGTATGGTTGCAACGTATGATAAATGAAATAGCGATTGTATTCCTTCGTATCGCTAAAGCAAATAGCAAATCAGATCCGACGCACAAACTCGAGGTGTCTCTTGGCCTCATAACATTGTTAAATCACACTCCAGACATATTGTCAACAATGTTGTTCTCGGCTGGGGAATTCTTGGATCAAGTACAAGATCAAAATAAGAATCTTAGAAATGCGAAGTATGAAATATTGCATTCTGATTTCGAAAGTGTTCTTGATCTTAAGAGAGGTATATTTAATGCTGCGCAGCAGGAGCAATATGCTTCACTAAATCAACGGTGGAAGGGAATGAAATAATAGTATTGAAATATCAGATGAGGAGCGACTATAGGAACGTGATATATCTATATCATGTCAGTAAAAATAATAGATGCATTATACTAAATAGTAGTTTCGGTTACTGTGTAGGATATATTGGCCAAGGACACCATTACTACGACGACAGGTGGTCCGTACAACGACAGTTTAAATTCCAACGGTCTGCTTTCGTACCGGTATTTGGCGACGATCCCGGCCGAATGACATTCACTGTGGCAGCGGACGATCGTGTGGCTCTGGACGCATCGGCGAATCGGACTGCGCCAGATCCGATGCCACGCCGCGAGTACATCACCCGGTCAGTGCGTCAGCGACTGCATCAAAGGGGATTTCAAGAGCGCGTCTTGCGCGCGTATCGTGAGCATTGCACGATTTGTCGGCTGAAGCACCGGGAATTGCTCGATGCGGCGCACATCATTCCGGACAATGAACCGGACGGCCATCCGGTTGTGACGAATGGGCTGGCGCTGTGCAAGATCCATCACGCGGCGTACGACCGCGGTGTGCTGGGGATTTCGCCCGACTACACGGTTGCCATCCGCGAGGACGTGTTGGTGGAGATTGACGGCCCCATGCTGAAGCACGGCCTGGTCGAAATGCACGGTGTGCGGCTTCTGCTGCCGAGATCACGGGCCGATTGGCCGGATCAGGAGCGCCTGGAGCGGCGGTTTGTGGCGTTTCGGGGGTGAGGTAGCTCAGTTGTCATGGAATCCTTGACAGCTGGTTGCGTTGTCCGGGCAGCGCTATCGGAACCGGCTATCCCGATTCAGGTTTTAGTGGATATAGCGTTTATTAACCATGCGGCATTTGTCTCCACCCATCCATGGATCAGAACGGACTCAGACCATCCGACTTCAGCCCCGACGTGCTGGACAAGTTGGCCGCCGTGCTCGCAGAGCCCGACCACGTTGCCCTCGTAGATGACAAGGGTCGAAAAGTTGAACTGCCTGCAGCACTGGCAGGCTTTCTGCTGCGGATGGCCCGGCTACTGGAGGAGCGCAGAACGCTGGTTCTCATCCCGGAAGACGAGGAGTACACCACGCAGGCGGCAGCGAATTTCCTGGGTGTTTCAAGGCAGCATCTCGTTGGACTGCTTGAATCGGGACAAATACCGTTTCACAAGGTGGGCACACACCGCCGGGTTGTGTTTCGCGATTTGTTGGCGTTCCAGAAAAACCGTGACAGGGCGCGCCGGTCTGCGCTTGACCAGCTTGCAAAATCCGTTGACGAAGCCGGGCTGTATGATGCCTCATTTAAGGCGGACTGAAGATCTGGAGGATGTCCCGGTAAGGCCTGTGCACTCGACGATCTGGCGGGATCTCGAGACCTCCTACGCTACATCCATGCAAGGTCTTGCCCGTATGACTGCATCAGTGGGGATTCCTGGGGCGTCTGCAGCGCCTGTCGATGATCTGGCTTGCTGAATGTCGTTTCTGTCGCATGATGCTCTCTGTTTAGCGCCAACCCTACTTTCGGATATGAACAGGATGCGTTACCGCAGTACCATCAACGTCCAGTTGAATGAGATACGTTCCCGATGGAACGTTGTCAGCCTTCCAAATCGACTCATTCGGACCTGCGTCCCTGGACCCATCGAATAGCATGACCACTTCGCGCCCCAGCGTATCGTAAATGGTAATTCGCACATTGGACCTTTTCTCAAGCGAATAGGATATGGTGGTCCAGCCCACAAACGGATTTGGGTAGATGGAGACCGTAAAATCGCCGTTGGGTAGCTGGGATGGTTCGATAAA